>JBLIOI010000035.1:0-38259 GCA_047639675.1 Planctomycetota bacterium
CCCGTGAGCCGCCGCTGGATACAAGTGTGCGATTCGAGTTCGCAAGCGCTCTGCCCGCAAGCGCACGAACTCCGCCCCTGCGAAATCCACCCCCGCAGCCTGCATCTCCGTTCGGGTCTCACGCGTTGCAGATTCTCGCTCGCGCAGGCTAAGAATCTCGCCTTCGCTATCTCCCTGCTCGAATGCCCTGACGAAGAGCACATCGCGCAGGCTCTTTTCATCAAGCCCGGTCATCTATTACTGCCAACGGTTCGCAAGTTTGGATCTCTTAGTGCTCTCCGTCGAAGTATTCCAAGTTTGGCTGACGGCGCAGCATCGTACGCGAACGCCTAATCAAGATTTTGTCAGAGTCCGGATACTCACAAACATCCGAGGCAATTTTTGTGCTGACCGCCAGATAGACGAAGGGTTCGGTTGTGGCGTTCAGGAACTGATGAGCAATACCCGTATTCGCCGGAAAGCTGATGAAGTCGCCCGCTTCGACCAAGAGCTCTTCCTCGACCTCCGTTTTGCCCTGGCGCAGGGTGGCTGTACCACTCAAGACGTAGAACATTTCCTCTTCGCTATGATGAAAATGGAAAGGACAGGACCGCTTGCCTGGATCAACGGTCACGATACAGAAGCCCAGATCCTTGGCACCGATCGCCAAGGCCGCCTCGAGACTGACAGCTCCGTACTTCTGCATGTCGCCCGCCCACTCCTCTTGCGGCAAGTCTTTGGAGTTAACGACGTTTTTGAATCGTCCACGGCTTAGTGCTTCTTGCTCTTCTTTACCCATCTGTCGTTCACGTCTTGGGTTAGTCCTTATACGGAAACTTAACTAAGGGTGGCGAGGTCGGGCTCGGGAGAGTGTCGGGCACAAAGGCCAGCTCACGTTCGAGGTTTGACAGAAGCTTGGCCTTCATCCCAGCGAACTCTTCGTGCACTGTCTCATCTCGCGAACGATCTACCAATTCGAAAGGATCGGCGACCAAATCAATGAAACGATAGCGGTGCTTACCGTTCATGCCACCCAAGGCACTCAACTTCCATTGCCCAATACGCAAGGCACTCAAGTGAAAGGGCAACTTGCGCACATCGATCACGAAGACCTCACGCTCCTCCGCAGCTTGCTCCCCTTTGACCAAGCCGAGGAGGCTGGTCCCCCGAAAGTTCTCCGGGATGGGCTCACGCGCCGCTTCCATGATGGTCGGCGCTATGTCGATCAATGACACGGGTGCATCAAGTGTCACTCCACTCGGCAAGCCTGCAGGCCAACGCACGATGAACGGGATCCCTATTGAGCCCTCCAGTGGTTGTCCCTTAGCCATGCTTCTGAACTCCCCCGCCATGTCTCCGTGATCGGAGACGAAGAACACCAAGGTGTTTTCTGCGAGACCGCGCTCTTGCATGCCTTCTAGGAGATCGCCGATATGATGATCCGCCTGGCTCACAAAAGCGTAGTAGTGCTGCAAGACGAGACGCCACTCATCCTCGCTCCACTTCTCAAACTTTCCCGCTTGAGTACCGCGAGGTAGACCACCTTCCGGATTGAAATTGGGTGGGAGTTGGATCTCATTTTTATCGTAGAGGTCCAGGTATTCTTGCACCGGCCCATAGGGATGGTGTGGAGCGAAATAGTTGGCGTTGATGAAGAACGGCTTGCCCGCCAGCTGCGCGCGTTCCATCAAGTCTAGAGACTTCAGAGTGATCCAAGCTTCCGGAGTCAAGTCGTCTGGAAGCGGGTTCGTCACACAGGTCCTCTTCAGATTCCCCAGAGTCCACGGGCCCGTAGGCAGCGACTTCCGCTTGACTTCAAGGCCTCGTTCCTCCGCGCTCAAAAGCATCCATGGGTACCAATGCGACGTACCCGATCCCAAGTAGGCGCTGTGCATGTAGGCGTTTTGGAAGCCGTGAGGATCTTCCATGTCTACGAAATCCGCCTTGCCTAAGATGGACGTAATGTAGCCAGCATCACTCAGGTAGTCACTAATCAGCGGTATGTCCCGACGCGGCGCCACATGGTTCATCAGCGCTCCGATTTCTGTCGGATAGACGCCGGAGAGGAGCGAGTAGCGGGAAGGACTGCAAATCGGATCATTACAATAACCCGAGCGGAAAAGAATGCCCTCGTCGGCCAACTTGTCGAGAGCAGGTGTGAGCACAGCCCGTTCTCCCAAACAACCCAAAGTGTGGCGGTTCTGTTGATCAGTAATGATCAACAAGATGTTGGGAGGACCAAGATCTTCAGAAATTTCTCTACCCTCGCCGTCATCGCTGCAACCCAGCAGAAAGCAGATGTAGAGGGCTATGATGGAATGGGCGCGCATACTTGAAATTGTACCGGAGGAGAGACCTGGGGACTATCGACATCGGGCTGTCTCTGCGGCACTCTTTCAGAATGCAAGCTGAACCGCAAAGAACGATGGACTCCTTCCACGGGCTGCTTCCCTATCCGGCCAACCTGGAGCTTCGAAGCGGAACTTGGAAACCAAACTCGAAGGTACACATTCATGTTGGAGGGTCCTTGGCCGCCGGAGCTCCGGCCCTTAGCCGGCTGCGGAAGGAATTTGCAGGCCACGGACGCGAACTCGTCATTGATATGGCGGACTCAGATAGCGATCTACTCCTCGTTCACAGCCCTCAATTGGGTCCAGATGCCTACGATCTCGAAGTAAGTTCAGAGCAGGTAACCATCAGCGCTTCAACTCCAGCGGGCTTTCACTACGGACTGTCCACTCTAAGCCAATGGATTCGCGCGGCGGCCTGGAGATCTGAACTCACCGAAGTGCGCTGCGTTCGAATCCAAGACCAACCCGACTTCGAGGCACGTGGCTTCAGCATCGACGTAGCTCGCGACAAGCGTCCGACCATGCAGGTCTTGTTCGAAATCGTTGAGCGCTTCTCAAGTTGGAAGTACAACCAAATGCAGCTCTACATGGAGGCTGACTTTGCTTACAGCGGCGCGGCCCAGGTACTAGCCGAACGCAGCCCGTACACGCCAGAAGAAATGCGTGCGCTCGATCAACACTGCCGCTCGCACCACGTCGAGCTGATACCCAATCAGCAGAGCTTTGGGCACATGCACGCCTGGCTGCGCCATGACCGCTGGCGCCACCTAGCGGAGGTTCCAGAAGGCCTTGAACATCCCTTCAGCCGCAATGTGGAGCCCTTTAGTTTGGCGGCGAATTCGGCTGAGGCGATTTCCTTTCTCGATGGTTTGTACTCCGAGCTCTTGCCCTGCTTTACCTCGGGGCTTGTAAATGTAGGGCTCGACGAAACCTTCGATCTGGGCAAAGGAAGGAGCGCGCGTGCCTGCCAAGCGCGCGGTCAGGGAACGATCTACCTCGATCACCTGAACGCCGTTCATCGACTCGCCAAGAAGCACGGCAAACGCATCCAATTCTGGGGCGACATCGTGCTCGAACACCCGCAACTATTAGCGAACCTTCCTACAGACGCGACCGCCCTAGTCTGGGGCTACGAAGCTGACTTTCCGTTTGAAGAACGCCTCCCAGCATTCGCAGCCAGTGGCCTAGCCTTTCAAGTCTGCCCCGGAACCAGCTCCTGGAATTCCTTTGGAGGCAGAATCAGCAATTGTCTGGGCAATCTGAAGAAAGCGGCGCGGGAAGCTCTCGAACACGGAGCGCAGGGTTTGCTCGTTACGGACTGGGGCGATCGAGGTCACTTACAACCATTGCCGACAGGCTTCTTTGGCTACCTATGCGGCGCCTCCTGCGCTTGGAACGCGACGGCTTCTCAAGATCTGGAGTTGCCGGATATGGAGGAGCTATTGAGCTTGCACGCGTTCGACGATCCAAGCGGTCAGCTAGCAAAGCGCTGGAATCAACTTGGGCTTGTCACCGACGTACTTGGTGACCGCTGCGAAAATGGACACGCGCTCTTTTTTGCCAGTACCTTTGCGGACAGCGGTTTTCCACCAAAACGCGTGGTGGGCCTGGACGCGAACGGACTGGCCGCCGTTCGCGATCTATTGGACGCAGTCCTCGCTGAGCCGCAAGCTTCGGAATCAACGCGTCCCGACTCCCTACTCTTGGAAGCAGAACTACGTGTTGCCCATGAAGAGCTGTCTATAGCAGAGTTACACGCCAGGGCCAGAATGGCCCTCTCCTCAGGCAATTCAATAGCAGATCTTCCTCCCGCAACTCGCTCCGAATTACGTGCGCGCCTCGACCAACTGTGTGAACTTTATGCACAAGTTTGGTCCCAGCGTTACCGCCCGGGTGGACTGGCCGCGTCCCTGTCCTGGCTCGATTTCCTTGGCGACTGCTGAAGTTCTGTAACGCACGAGCTTGAGGCGCTAGTCAAAGCTAGAATCCGCAAGCTAAGTAGCCAGCCTTGACCACCTCCCATCCCAATTCTGATTCAACGCCCAAGCCGCGGCGCTGGCTGAGGCGCGGACTACTCATATTCCTCGCGCTGCTCATCGTTCTTCCCGTGAGCATGCCCGTTTGGATGCCGTGGCTAATCGAAAAGGCTCTCCCGCCCCTAGCTCGCAAATGGGCGGGCTACGAGATTCAAATTGCCTCTGTCGAAAGTGCGAGCTGGAGTCAGCTGGAACTTCGCGGGCTTCAAGTTCGGGAGGTCGGGCCGTCCCCGGCCCTGGAGCGCTTTGACGCGGCTTACATCAAGGTGAGTTATGGAGCTCGCTTATTCTTGGGCCAAACTGACGCGTTGCGAGAGATCAATGGTCGCAGCATTGCCATGGAGTTCGCCATGCAAGCTGCGGAGGAGCAAGAGACAGAAACCACTTCAAGTTCCTTCGCATTGCCACAGGGCCTGCCTTTGGTTTCCATTCGCGATGTCTCGGTGAAGGTTCAGCCACTAGAGGGGGAGTTGATTTTCGTCAGCGAGGCCAATCTAGATATTCTTGAAGACGGCGCAATCAACTTGCGTGGACACCATGCAGAGCGCGCGCTGGAACTAAAAGCGCTGTGGAAAGGCCAAAGCTTGCAGAACCTACTGTTCACGGTTGAAGGCAAGCCACTCGTGCGCGACTCCACGATCGATGTATCAAGAGTCATGGAGGGAATCCTGCACGCCGATCTTCATCTGCCCGTAGGTGAAAGCAAGAACTCACTGCGGGCCGACCTCCAAGCTGGGACCCTGGCCTGGGAGCTGTCCATCGAGGATCTCGACTTGGCATCATTGGAACCCAGGATGCCCGTGGAACTACAACGTAGTTGGGCTGGCACAGTTCAGCTCACATCAAAGGGCCAGCTTGCCTTAGACAACTACCTCACAGGAACAATGCAACTGGAGTTCCAGTGCTCCGGCTTGAGCGTAGACGCGTGGGTGCTGGAGTCAGGTAAGGGTACGCTCTCGGCGGAAGGTGGCGTGCTCATTGTCGAGGTTCTGCGCTTGCAGCAGAGCGCTGAAAACTTCATTGAACTTCGAGACGCCAACCTACCACTGGCTGGTACAAACATATCCAACTGGCTTGAACGGGCCGCTGGTAAGCTGCACGTTGAAGCGCTTGACCTGGGCCAGATCCTTGAACCCCTGGGGGCTCTGCCGCAAGACGCACCCGACTTGGTTGAACATCATCTCGTGCTGGATGCGTCGATTGATGATGCGCGCTTGAGCATCATTCAAGGCGCAATCGAAAGCAGCGCCGGAGCGATCAAGCTGGAGGCTGGCGAGCTTTGGTTGGATAAAAGTGATTCGCCCGGGGTCGCTCTTGAGCTGGCAGGTAACGCCGACATCCCCTCGATGGAAGCTTTTGGCGAACTCTTTGGCCGCCACGATTGGCGCGGGGAAACCCAGGGGATAATTCAAGTAGCTGGAACCTGGCCCGACCTTAAGGGTGAATTCAACCTGCAGGGCGAGAAGCTCCATTTGGAAGGGCTGTCACTGGGCCAAGTCGACGTTGCTCTTCAAACCACGGATAGCCGTGGAGAAATTGAGATTCTCAAGCTGCGCAGCCAATCCGAATTCGGTGAACTGCTCACTCGCTTAACGCTTCAAATAGGAATGAACGAGATCGGCATCGATCTACATGAGCTTCTTCTCAGCAACGCTAGCGGCGGACTAAAGCTCCAACAACCCGCCCGAATCGAAATCGCAGGTTCCACGGGCAAGTTGAGTTCCATCGAGTTGGCTGGCGAAGCTGGCAATCTGATCGTGAGCGGAGAGTGGTCCGCAAACAAAATAGACCTGCGTACTTCAGTCAAAGAAATCCATCCTGAAATTTTCGAGGCCGCCTTCGGCACTTCATGGCCAAGCCTGGAGACGGCCAGCTTCGAGGCGAACCTACAGTTCGATGGAGACCTGCTGACCTTCCATTCCAAAGGCAACCTGTCACAACTCAACCTAGAACGGGTCGGCCAATTCGATATGGATTGGGACGTTCTATATGACGGTGAGACCTTGCGCCTTGTGAGCGCAGAAGCGCGTGGCGAAAATCAGCTCCTAGCCAACGTTACCGGAGACCTGCCCCTCCAATTGGCGCCTGATTTCCAATGGAGGGAGGGCCCCCTCGAACTCAACGTGAACTCCACCTTGCCACTGGGTTTGATCTCAGAAGACTACGAAGGTCAGGTCAACTTGGCTGGAGGCCTACGCGGAAGCTGGGAAGAGCTCAGCGGGAGAATTGAAGTACAAGGTGAGAAGATCCGTTTGCCAGCCAAGTTCCACCCACCGGATCTAGACTACGGTCAACTAGCCGGGAGCCTAGTCCTGGACGAGGGCATTCGCTGTGATGAATTGGAGCTGCACTTCGGAGAGCTGCTCGACATGCAATTGACCGCCGTTATCGAGGCACCACTCAACGTTCCAAGTTGGATTGAAGACTACGAGACTCTGGCTGACGAGGCGCTCATCAGCGCCAATCTAGTTCTCGACTCCCTCGATCTGGAGAAGCTTGGTCCCCTGCTCTCAACTTACACTGAGTCCGCGGAAGTTCTGCGCTCGGGCAAGGTCGCGGGCAGTATGCAAATTAAAGGAAGCCTACTTGAGCCAGTTGCAAGTGGGCACCTAGACCTACTCGAAGGACGCATGCGTCTCGGTGGTGGCTTGCCTACATTGGGCGCCATGACAGGTAGCTTGGAATTTGTGGATGGCAAGCTGGAGATCCCCAAACTAACTGGAACGCTGGGCTCCGCACCGTTCGAATTGAAAGGCAGCATCAACGTTGCGGGGGCCACTCCACTAGTGAACCTCGAACTAGCGGGCGAAGACCTCCTCCTCTTCCGCAATCGCAGCGCAAAGGTACGGGCCAATACACAGCTTACGATCAACGGCCCGCTCGATAAGATGATTGCCAGCGGGCGCATTGAGCTCACTAATGGTCGCTATGTTCCAGCCACGCAATTTCTAGATTTTAGCAAGGGTCGCGCCACCTCAGGAGCTCGAGGCTTCCAGCTCTTTGCCCTGCGTGAACCGCCGCTGCGTGACATGGCCTTCGACATTGCCCTGGTTGCTTCCGAGTCTTTTGAAATCAAGAACACGCTCATTCAGGGCAGCATGCGGCCCAAGCTAACCCTGAAGGGTACCGGGCAAGTACCTATCCTCGAGGGTTCCGTCTTTCTGGATCGAACCTACGTGAAACTCCCCACTACGCGTTTGGAACTATCCGGCGGAACAGTGCAATTCAACCCGGACAATCCATTTGTCCCGGCCGTGGATGTCATCGGCAAGGCGCGCATGTTGGGCTATGACATTCGTGCCCACATCACAGGTGACTACGACGACACAGAAATTCAGCTGACCTCGTCACCCTCACTCGACCAAGAGCAACTCATACTGTTGCTCTTGACGGGCAGACTTCCCGAAGATCCCGACCAAACGAATTCTCTTGCCACGGCCAACACTGTCGCGCTGTACCTCGCCCAGGACACATTGGCACGCTGGTTCGCGGACGACGGCCTTGTCAACGAAGATGCCATCCTTGAACGCTTCGAATTTGCCTTTGGTAATGACGTCAGCAAGAACGGGATCGAGACCGTCGACCTCGCCTACCGATTGACAAGTAAGGAGGGTCTGCCCGAGGACCTACGCAACTACCGCCACCTGTACTTGAATGCTCAACGAGACAAGTACGAGGACTACAATTACGGTGTGCGTTTAGTTTTCCGTTTCCGCTGATGAGAGCCTTGCATCAAAGGAAGCTCAACGCCCTTTGGGCGGCCCTGCTGCTGTTCTCTGCCCTTGCGTGCAGATCTACTGACGAGCTGGTTGGGCTCAAAACCGAGCTCCTCAATAGCCCGGACAAATACGACTACGCCTTCAAGGGGGTTAGCTCCTTTTCAGAAGGTCTCCTGTTGCGCGCTGCAAACGACGATCTGCTTGACTTTGTCGAGGGCGGATTTCGGGCATCGACCGTCGATGATGCGGCCTACACAATGGAAGGTTTCTACTTGGATCGCGGCTTCCCAGATGCCCAAGTGGAGTACCTCTTGCAAAAGCCAGAAGGCGAGAAAATCAAGGTGCACTTCAACGTGAACGAAGGCCCCCGTTGCCGTCTTGACGAAGTCACCTTTCAAGGGAACGCGGCGATTACCAGCAGCGAACTCAAAACTCTGATCAGTGGTCCAACAACGGGTCTCTTTGGAACTGGCTCCACCTACTTCGTCGAGTCAGAGGCCCAAGCCGCACGCTCCTCCATCGAGAGCCTTTACTATCAACGAGGTCACATCGAAGTTCGAGTTACCGGACCCGAGATACTGATTCACACAGAGGGCAAGAAGGCCAACCTCCACTACCGAATTGCGGAGGGGCCTCGGTTCGGTATTTCCAAAATCAGCGTAGCTGCAATGCAGGATGAGGAGACCGCAAGTATTGAGGCCGACTTGCAGCGCTACATAGGGCACTCATTCTTTCCCAGGCTCACTTACGAAATCAGTGCGGTGGCTGGGGATACTCTGGCACGTCGTGGATATCCCGATGCAACCGCCGACGCCACTACAGAGGTCAATCTTCAAAGTGGTGCCGTCGAACTCGTAATCTCCATCACTTCCGGACAGAAGGTCTATGTTTCTGGAATCGTAGTGAAGGGTAATGAACGCACGCGCGATTCGTTCATTCTGGGCCGCCTTGGAATAGCGGTCGGCGACTTGTTCCACCGAGGCGCCGAACGTAACGCCTTCAGCGAACTCTACGGCTCTGGCTTATTTGATTCGGTGGAGATCAACCTGCAGGGTGAGGGTCCGCAACGAGAGTTACATGTCACCGTCGAGGAATCAGAAACTCTCAGCATCTACGGAGAAGTTGGCTACGGATCTTTTGAACGCGCGCGGGTCCTGTTTGGAGTCAGCGAGGACAATCTCTTTGGCACCGGGCGATCCTTGCGATTCGAGGGAAAACTCGCTGAATACGCCCGTGAAGCTCACATATTCTTCACGGACCCCTACACGATCAATAGCCAGAATGTCCTCGGAGTCGACTCTTTCGTCGAAGAACGCAAACTGGTTTCCTTTGATAGCTTGGAGTATGGAGTCGGGTTTAGCCTGACGCGCCGTCTTACGGATCAGTACCGCAACATTTACGGCTACGAGTACCGCATCTCCAAGGCCCAAAGCGTTGAGGTGGAAGTACCGGGGCTTGACGATGAACTGCAAGCGGACGCTAACATCTCTGCGCTCTATCTAACCAACGTCTACGATTCACGCGACACCTTCTTTCTGCCACGCGAAGGATCTTGGTTCCGGTTGCGTTCCGAGTTGGCGCCCCCCTACTTAGGATCTGAATTAGAATTCGTGCGCTTGGATGGTCGCCTGGTCAGCTACCTTCCGATCGATGAAAAAGATCTTCTCGCGTGGACTATTCGATTGGGAACAATTGCGCCAACTGGCGAAACCGACGCTATTCCGCTCCAAGAACGATTCTTCAACGGCGGTCAAAACACCGTACGTTCGTTCAAGGAGGACGAACTCGGCCCCACGGATGCCAACGGCAAGCCGATTGGCGGCGAGGCCTATAGCGTGCTTTCTCTAGAGTACCGCCACAAACTCTTTGGGAACTTCACCGGAGTACTTTTCGCGGACACGGGCAACGTAAGTCTCGACTACAAGGACACCCTGCGCTTCGCCAACTTACGCTATGCCTATGGGCCCGGCCTTCGCTGGCTGCTCCCGGTAGGACCGGTTCGCTTGGATTGGGGCATCAACCCCAATCCGCGTGCCCACGAAGATGACTGGGTTCTTCAGTTCAGCCTCGGCGTGGCTTTTTAGTCGCCTTCTTCTTAGTCGTCCTTGTCGTTTTCTTCTTGGCAGTCTTCTTGGCAGTCTTCTTGGCAGTCTTCTTGGCAGTCTTCTTGGCAGTCTTCTTGGCAGTCTTCTTGGTTGTCTTCTTGGCAGTCTTCTTGGTTGTCTTCTTGAGAGGCATCACCTTACGCTTCGCACGGCGCTTCTTTGTTTTGCGCTTCGGTGGTCCTTTGTATCCCTTGGGCGCCAATGCAATTTTGAGAACTTCCTCCACGTGACTCACGAAGTGAAACTCAAGTTGCTCACGGACACTCTTGGGAATGTCATGCAGGTCAACCTCATTGCGCTTGGGCAAGATCACAACCTGAATTCCAGCCGCTAAGGCACCGAGCACCTTCTCTTTGACACCACCAACGGGCAACACAATTCCTCGCAAGCTGACCTCGCCGGTCATTGCCACTTCCGATCGAACTAAGGTGTCCGTGAAGAGCGAAACTAGCGCGGTATAAAGCGCCACGCCCGCACTCGGACCATCTTTAGGGATGGCACCCGCAGGAATGTGCAGGTGCACGTCGGTTTTCTCAAAGCGCTCGCTATCGATTCCAAGTTTGGAGGCGTGGCTCTTAACCAAACTCATAGCGGCGACCGCGCTTTCCTTCATCACATCTCCGAGCTGTCCGGTCTTCACCATGCGCCCGCGACCGGGCATGCCCATCACTTCAATGAAGAGGATCTCACCACCAACGGGCGTCCAAGCCAAGCCTGTTGCAACACCGGGAGTATTGCAGCGCAAAGCAGAGTCGTGCTCGTAGCGCGGCGGGCCGAGAATATCCTTAACTTCCGCCGGCCGTATTCTCATTGAGCGCCGAGTCTTCTGCACGATGCACGTGGCCACATGACGACAGATCGCTCCAATCTTTCGTTCCAGGTCACGGACTCCCGCTTCGCGGGTGTAGCTCTCAATCAAAAGGTCGAGGGCCTCCGGCGTAAAGTGGCACTGTTTCTCCGTTAGACCTGTGTTCTCCAAACGACGCTGAGTCAGGTAGCGAGCAGCGATCTCGAACTTCTCCTCGCGGGTGTAGCCGGGCAATCGAATGACCTCGAAGCGATCACGTAGCGGACCAGGAATGCCGGCGAGCACATTGGCTGTGCCAACGAACAGCACGCGCTGTAAGTCAAAAGGAACACCGAGATAGTTGTCCCGGAAAGTGTGGTTTTGTTCCGGGTCCAGGACTTCAAGTAAAGCGGCGGAAGGGTCACCATGAACGCCACGTCCAAGCTTGTCCATCTCGTCCAGGATGAACACAGGGTTGCGCGTCTCCGCGCGCCGCAAGCCCTGAATGATGTTGCCGGGCAATGCGCCCACATAGGTACGCCGATGTCCGCGCACTTCCGCTTCGTCATGTACGCCGCCCAAACTCGTTCGTACGAATTTGCGTCCCATGGCACGCGCGATACTCTTACCCAAGGAGGTCTTTCCCACACCTGGGGGTCCGACGAGACATAGACTCTGACTCTTCCCCTCGGGCTTCAGTTGGCGCACAGCAAGGAACTCGATAATGCGATCCTTGACCTTCTCTAAACCATAGTGGTCCTCGTCCAGGATTTGACGGGCACGCTTGATATTCAAACGATCCTCACTCGCCTTTGACCAGGGCAGCTCGGTCATCACATCCAGAAAAGTTCGCACCATCGATGCCTCTGAAGCCCCGTCGGGCATCCGCGAAAGACGCGCGAGTTCCTTGCGCGCTTCTTTCTCCGCTTCTTCCGACATTCCTGCGGCTACGATTTTCTCCTCGAACTCGCTGAGCTCGGTGGACTTATCGTCGACCTCGCCAAGCTCCTTTTGAATTGCGCGCAACTGTTCGCGCAAGTAGTACTCACGCTGTGCACCTTCAATCGTGCCCTGCGTCTCATCCCGGATCTTCTTGGAGAGCCGCAACACCTCGGCAACGTGGCCCAGCTTAGTCGCCACGAGCTCTAAACGATCGCGCAGGTCAAAGGTTTCCAATACAGCCTGACGCTCTTCCACAGGAACATCCATGAAAGTGGCGATCATGTCCGCCAACATCGAAGGCGAACCGATATTAGCCACGGCACTGGAGAGGTCCTCAGGACTACCGGGAGCTAGCTGGAGGACTTCGTGCGCCTGTTCTTTGAGCGCGATGAAGCGCGCCTCAATATCTGTGTCGTCTGGGTCTGGATCGATTTCTTCAATCAACTCAATACGCGCGATCGGGACCGGATCGAACTGCACAAATTCGAGAACACGAAAGCGTTGCTCTCCTTGGCAGATAGCGTGGTGTCTTCCATCGTCCGATGCGATGTAGCGCATCACTTCCGAGATCGTTCCGACGCTATACAAGTCCTCCTCGGAAGGGCTCTCCACGGATTCATCTTTTTGCAGCAGAAGCGCCACACGCGAGTCCCCTTGCACCGCTGTGCGAATGGCCTCCACAGAGCGCGGCCGCCCGATCATCAAGGGCAGGACCACGCCAGGAAAAAGGACCATATTGCGCACCGGCACCACATAGCACTGGTCTTCCGGTAGATCGCTACTACCTGAGTCTTGCTCCTCGTCATTCGTACCGGACTTCTTACCAGAACTGGACTTCTCGCCCGACCCGGACTTCTTTCCCGGCCTGGGCTTCTTAGCCGCCCTGGGCTTCTTAGCCGCCCTGGGCTTCTTAGCCTGCGACTTAGTCGGTTTCGGCGGAGAGCTGGATCCTTTGCTGGAGCCTTGCTCGCTTGAGTCTTTTTCGTCGCTGTCTTGCATCTATGGTGTTCCTTGAATGGCCTGCGAGCACCAGTATGAGCATCAACGAGGCTCGATCCAACTAGAAGCGCATGTTCCTCTAGTTCAGAACCACTTGAATCGCCCGCGGAATTCACTTTCGGGTGTATGCTGGAACTTGCACCTTCCCCGTGACAGGCCCTCTAAGTGCCGATCCCCGTGGAATCACCTCCCTCTATCATCTTGATGCTTCACAAAAATGCACTAGGGCGTCGCGCCTTCCTGGGGCTTCTCTGCCTCCTCTGCTTGACCGCTTCCAACGCCACGGCGGAGCGCAACGATCCGGGCAGTCTGCTCATCTTCCCGGAATACGACTCCCGGGTTGCTTCCTACACCTTCTTGACGGTGACGAATACGCACCCGACGGAGAGCGTCCGAGTCCACCTCAACTGGATTGACGGAGAGGATTGCAGCAAAAGCAATGCCTACAAGACTCTGACTCCGAGGGATACCGTGACCTTCATCAGCTTGACTGCATCGCCAAACTTGAACCGCGGTTTCTGCTTCGCTTATGCCCTGGGGATGTCGTCAGCCTCCCCAACGGACTTCGACTACTTGATTGGCTCAGCAGTCACGCTCGACGGCATGACGGGAAGTCAGTACTCGCTGAACGCCTTGGTTTTCGAAGGGAAGACGGGCCACGGCAACCCAACAGAGATGAATAGCAACGGCGACCGCGACTTGGATGGAGTGGAGTACGGCATGGCTCCCGACCGCATCGCGATACCGCGCTTCTTTGGCCAGTTTCCCAGTGGCCAAGGTTTGCCCTACGCGGAGCTGATCTTGATTGGCTTGACGGGCACCAAGTTCACAACGACTGCCGACTTCCTGATCTACAATGACAACGAGGATGTCTTCAGCTCCTCGCACAGTTTTGATTGTTGGGATCGAGTCGCGCTGCTCGACGTTTCGGGAGCCTTTTCAAACGACTTCCTTCTTAACGGAACGAACAACGACCCGAACGAAATCCAAGGCTTCACCTTATTTGAATCCGGCTGGATGGAAATCAATGGCGGAGTCGCGGTTTCGACATCCACATCAGTCGGAAATCCCGCAATGTTGGCGGTACTCGTTGAAGTTACACGCCTGAGCTCCGCCTCTCTGCCTTTCACGATTGGCGAGCAGGATAACGGTGGATTGCTTTCACAGAGCCTGTCTGGAAACTAATTCAGGACAAGCTCGGATCGAAAGGCTGTCGCAAAGACTCGAAAAAGCTCGTAGCGTTGGATCGCTGCGAGCTTTTTCGCGCCCTATACTGCCGCTTCGATCCGAACCGTAAGTTCACCACGCCACATTCGTCAAAGCACATGAGACTGTTCTCCATCGCGAGCTCGATCCTTGCCTGCACGCTCATCTCCCTCGCTTCTTGTTCGCAAACAGTTCAAGGCAGCGACACTACATTGCGGTTCACTGCAATTCCGGGCGAAGACACCAATGAGATGATTGAGAAGTTCGGTGCCGTCGCAGAGTACCTCGCTTCAGAACTCAGCATCGATGTTGAGTACGTGCAAGTCTCTGACTACGCGGCGTCAGTCGAAGCCTTCAAGAACGCAGACATTCACCTTTCATGGTTCGGTGGGTTGACAGGAGTGAAGGCACGCACAGCGGTCGCTGGCGCACGTGCTATCGCCCAAGGAAAGATCGACCCCGAGTACAAGTCCTACGTGATTGCTAACAGTTCAAGTGGCTTGGAAGCCGGAGACAGTTTCCCCATGCAACTCGCTGGACACACTTTCACCTTCGGTGATAGAGGGTCGACTTCAGGCCGGCTGATGCCCGAACACTTCTTGCGCCAAGCAACGGGGAAGTCCCCCGCCGAATTCTTCGGTAGCGAGATGCACTTCTCCAACAGCCACGACCTCACCTGGCAACTTGTGCAGGACGGCAGCTTTGATGCGGGAGTCCTCAGCTACAAGACCTACGACAAGCGTCTTGCCGAGGGCAAGATTGATCCCAACGTCTGTCGTGTCATTTGGACCACGCCGACCTATCCCGACTATTCCTGGAATGCACACCCGGAACTCGAAGAGCGATTCGGCGCGGGCTTCATCGACAAATTGCAAAGCGCACTCATCAACATGCAGGATCCCGCTCTACTCGATGCCATGATGCGTGAAGAAGGATTGATCTCCGCCAAGAACGAAGACTTTGCGCCCCTTGAAACTTTGGCACGGGAACTGGAGCTTCTCCGCTGAGCACTGAAAAGCCCGCAGCTCTGTCGTTCGCCCTTGCGAATGTAGGCTTGGCCATTGGCGGCCAATCTATCCTCAATAAGATCTCCTTGGAGATCAAGACGGGCGAGGTTGTGGCCCTTGTGGGCCCGAGCGGTGCGGGCAAAACGAGTCTTCTGCGGATCTTCAACGGCATGTTGCAGCCCACCAAGGGCGAGGTTCGTGTTGACGATCAATGTCTCGCAAGTCTCACCCGTGGTGAACTGCGAGGCCTGCGCTCACAGATCGGTTTTGTTCCTCAGGACCTAGGGCTAGTCCCGAACCTACGTGTTGCTCAGAACGTAATCACCGGGCGCATCGGACGGATGAGCAGCTTGCGAGCGCTCCGCACAGTGATTCACCAAAGACCCGAAGAACTACAGACAATACATAGTTTGCTGGAAGGCCTTGGCATCGGCGAGAAGCTGTTCCAGCGCGTTGATTCGTTGTCTGGTGGTGAACAACAACGTGTGGCCATCGCTCGCGCCTTGTACCAGGAACCTGGCGCATTGCTTGCAGACGAACCACTCTCCGCACTCGACCCGGCAAGGGCCCGCGAAATCCTCAAGCTCCTGATCGAGATCGCGCGAATACACAATTTGACTCTAGTGCTGAGCTTGCACGACATCGTACTGGCACGCGAATTAGTACCAAGACTTGTCGGTCTGCGTGCTGGACGAATCCTATTTGATCGTGCGACCGCGGAAGTCACGGACGGTGAGATCCAAGAGCTCTACGGACTTGAACTCAAGTCCACCAGCGATGACTCCTAGCGCGAGTTCGCCCCCTCCAGTACCAACCGCGGTACTCTTTGGCCTGCGCCGAATGTGGATCGCAGGTATCCTGCTTACCGCCCTTTGGGCTTCGCAGGGACTGGACATTCACTTGAACGAACTCGTTCCAGATGGAAGCGGATCACAGATCATGGGGCGCTTCTTGAGTGCCGCTCTGCACCCTGCCTTTGATTACGAGTCCGCCGTGCCCGCCGGGACCGTGCCACTCCTTTCAAAGGTTCTTGACGCCGTACGGCGCACCCTAGTGTTCGCAGCAGCAGGTATGAGCCTTTCCCTCTTAATTGGTCTGCCTTTGGGGGCCTTGGCCTCAACCAGTTGGTGGGAAGACTCTGAAGACACATCGACTGGCCTAGCAAAACTCACAAATCGCGTGGGACGCTCTGGACTATTCGTCGCCTTGCGAGCGGTCATCGCCGTCATGCGCTCGATTCATGAGTTGCTCTGGGCAATCCTCTTCTTAGCTGCCCTCGGTCTCAATTCTTTTAGCGCCGTCTGCGCCATAGCCATTCCCTACGGCGGAACATTGGCCAAGGTTTTTTCGGAGATGCTCGATGAAACCCCGCGTGACACAGCAGACGTCCTGCGCGGTAGCGGAGCCAGCAAGCTGCAAGTCTTCCTGTTTGGATTGCTGCCACGGGCACTACCCGACATGGCAGCCTACACCTTCTATCGTTTGGAGTGCGCCGTGCGCTCTTCAGCTATGCTCGGCTTCTTTGGCTTTCCGACGCTTGGGTACTTCATAAAGCTAGCGTTCGTCAATCAGCACTACCGCGAAGTTTGGACGTACCTATGGGCCCTGATTCTGGTCGTCGTTGCGCTTGAGCTTGTTAGCGGAGCCCTACGCAGGCGGGTGGTGATCCGATGAGTACTGAGGAACGCCAACTACAGATTGCAGGTCTCTGGCAGAACCGGCCGCGCAGCATTTTCCTACGCGTCACGCTCATTGCCCTGACGATCTGGACTCTCTATTCCTGGGCGAGCGCAGACATTGCCGTCGACGAGTTCCTGACGCAGAGGCGACTCTCCAACCTTGCTGAATTCCTTCGCAATGAGCTCATTCCCTTCCCGCTTCGGACTGAAGCGTTTACTTGGGGTGGGCTTTGGGAGTGGATCAGTGGAATTTGGAACAAAGTTGGAGCGACCAGTACGCTCGCCACTTTGCAGATCTCGATCCTAGCTATCGTGCTGGCCGCCGCGGCCTCTTGGCCCCTAGCTGCCTTGTCGGCCCGCAATTTCTCGAGCGTTCTACCCTTTGAGCCAACGCCTCGCGCGAGTTCCAAGGCGGCTCGACTCTTTTGGTTTTGTGCCAGTCGTGGGGCGCGAGCCATCGCCATCCTCTTGCGCGCCATTCCAGAGTACATCCTGGCTTTCTTGTTCTTGGCTGTCTTGGGACCTGCTAACGCATGGCCCGCCGTCCTAGCCCTTGCGATCCACAATAGCGGAATCCTGGCGCGGCTTGGTGGTGAAGTCATTGAGAACCTGGAACCACAACCTCTTCGATGCTTGGCATTGATGGGTGCCCGCCGACCAGCAATTTTGATCTTCGGAATCGTTCCGCTGACCTTGGGGCGCAACCTGCTGTACTTCTTCTATCGCTTCGAGACATGCGTACGCGAGGCGACAGTGCTCGGCATGTTGGGCGTGGTCTCACTTGGGTATTGGATTCAGGATGCGCGCTCCAAGCAGTACTACGACGAAATGCTGCTGCTCGTACTCTTCGGCGTAGGGCTAGTGCTTGTTGCGGACCTGCTTTCCGCGCTGGCACGGCGCTCCCTGCGGCGCGGCTAAATCGGCGGCGCTTAGCGGGCTCGGAATTTGCAATTCAGCTAGCGCCGGTAGCTCGTTCGCGTCACGAGTACCCAATCGCTGCTGAGCGGATCGAGCACATAACGCAGCAAGTGAAATTCATCTTCGCTTGCCATCACCATGACGGTGCGAGAACGCATCGTTGCGCCACTCTTAGGATCGCGCTCGCTTGACTCCAGGTAGATCCCCCCGCGTTGTAAGTCTCCATTGCCACGAAAAACGCGCTGAGCACTGGACAGTTCCGAAACCCAGACCAATTCGTAGTGCCCACGCAAGAGGTCAAAGCCAAGCCTACCGATCGACCGAACCTCCTCGCCTTCCGTTTGCAGGTCGGTCTCAAAACAGAGGAAGCGCCCGCCCAGTTCGGAACTGATTCGAGCTGTCCCGCGCGCCACGGATAGCGTGCTTTCGAGGTCGGGCGTAATCGACTGGAGGTGCACGCTCCAGGCACCCAGTAAGTCCTGCGCGCGAGCCATCTCTACGCCCGCTCCCGAAGAGAGCTTGCCCTCTGCAATCATGGCCGCATTGACACGTCCTATATCTGTCGCCGGTGCCTCGCCAGACCCGCTCTCATTGCTTGGTGTTGCACAACTAGAGAGCAAAAGGGCCGCCAGTATTAATCGTTGCGTCTGCATTTCGCGCAGGACAGTAACGCAAGTGTGTCGTGACCGCGAGCGTGGACAAGGCGTCCTCTAGAGGGCGCAGTTGAAACTGGGTAGCGCACCAAAGAAATGCCCCAGATTGGGGCGTAACCCTATGCGCTTCAATCACTTAGCTTCGCAATAGGCGAGCGTGGCACAGCTTCTGCTCTGTACCCCAGAGCGCCAAACACTCCGGCGCCAATCCCAAACAGGAGGGCGGCAGCGCCGCAAGATCCCATGAAGTACCTCAAAAGCCTCCCCCCCCTTGCCATCGCCCTCTGCCTCATGGGACCCGCCGCGACCGCGGGGCACTCGAACTACACCTACAAGCCAAACGTCCAGAAGAGTTATGGCTTCAGTGGCGCTCGTTATGGCGGCTACGTGACGCCTCGTACGAATTGCAACACTTGGGTTCCTGGCAGGTGGACTTACCAGAGCCAGAAGGTCTGGATCCGCGGGACCTCGCGTCGCGTTTGGTTCCCCGCGCGATTTGAAACGCGATTCGACTCCTACGGGCGTCCCTATCAAGTTCAAGTCTGCGCTAGTTACTACCAGAGCGTCCCGCAGCCCGGTCACTTTGAATACCGGCAGAAGAAAGTTTGGCAAGCCCCTCACTGGAGTCGGCGCTAGCCAAGAGAACTCCAAGCCGGTGGTGTCGGATGGGGAACCGGCTTGGTCAGCCCCCTCGGTGTGTGCCGCGGGGGCACCTTTTTGACCTATAGTTCGGGGCCTAAAAATCGACTTGGAAGCGCCTCAAGACCGAATTAAGCGAACCACTTCCACTTGCGGTGTTGGCGCTTTCGCTCAAGTTCGAATGGACGTAATTCAACTATCGTTGCCTTGAAGAAGAGGCGCGCGCGACGGAATTCACTGCCGTCCGAGAGTAAAGAGGCAGAATCCTTCAGCGCGTCACTGGGGCCGATGAAACCAACGTCGTACATCACGCTTCCACCAACGCTCACTTCGATATCGCCTTCGTCAATCGCTGCCTTCAGGCCTTTGCCTAAGTTGTATCCGGCTTAGCCTTCGAATTGGCACCAGTCCAATGCGGCACGCGGGTCCGCATCGAGCAATTTCCGCAACTCGTCGCCGGGACTGCGTCCAGCCTCAACGTAGTCCTCTTGAAACGCCTTTGCTACTTGCAGATCCTTCTTGCGGAAGTAATCCGCGGGTAGTCGATGCGCGCCTTCGATACCCAGTTCACCGATTCTTATTGCGCGGCGTTGCAGGTCACGATTGGTGAGACCCTCGCGCGCGGCTGTAATCCACTGTTCTTGTAGTTGCGGCAAGTCTGGCTCAAGTATAGCCAGCGCGGCTCTACGAGCTTCAGCATCGTACAGTAGACCTGTCCAGAAAATCACTTGCGCCGCACGCAAGTGCATCGGTATCGCATCCGTTGAACGCATTTCAAAGAAGCCGCGCAAGCGAACTTCAGGGAAGAGCGTAGTCAAGTGGTAGTCGAGGGCTTCGAGTGTCGGGAAGCCATGTTCAGGGTGTCCTTGCTCAATCCACTGGCGGAAATTAAAGCCCTCCTTACCGGGAACGGCGCTACCCCCATCCAAATGGAATAGTAGGACGTCTGCATCGAGTGCAAGCTCTGCGTAGCAAGCGCCTGCGTCTGGTGCTCCACCTTTCAAGAAGCAGTCTGGAAAGCCCGTACGCGAAGGGTCCAATCCTTGCCAGGCACGCGCGCGACGAGTCTTCCAACCACCCTCCGGACTGCATGCAAACATTGCCGTCGAAATTGGGCTGAGTAAATTCGCCAAGCGCCAACGTTCCTCGGCCACATCGTGCTCGCCCAAGTCCAAGTTGACTTGGAAGCTACCCGTGTGTCGCATCATCACTCGGCCATGCTCCGAACGGTTTTCCAAGTACGAAGCCATCGCGTGGTAGCGCGGAGCTCGCAACTGCTGCTCAACGACTGACCGATCGGTCCACAAGTCAAGTCCCGCAGACACGAGCTTGGCCCCCTGTCCCTGGAATGCACTTGAGAGTAAATGCGCCACACGATCCACGTCCTCCATGGCGGCGGCCGCCGTGGGATGAATCGTAGTGGAGTGTTCGACCTGCCCGCCCGGCTCGAAGGTGATGCGACCGCCATCCTTTAGGTCGTAGACTGGCGGCGGTCCCGGCGCGCTGAGCTTCAGCTCTTGCGCTTCAGCCAATAAATTGCCGAGGCCAGCTAGAACGCTGCGTTCGCCCTCCAGGCGCAAACGCCCATCGGGCCGCCCTACTGCGTCCAATTGGAACACCAGATATTCCGGTTCCAATCCGATGGAACCGACCTCCGGCCCACCGAGACGATCAGCAAATACAACCCGAGTAATATGTGCGCGCGCTTCGTCGAGCCCAAGCGAGCCAGTTTGATCCATTGTAGACATAAGATAGTGGTCTCCGAAAAGCGTAGCAGACGACGCGCCGGTGAGCAATCCACGGCCCCCGGACCTTCGGCCTGATGTTTGGATTGAGTAGGCTTTGAGCCTCCTTTCTCCCCCGCTTCAACACCGATGCTGCAATCAGAATTTCCCTGCTACGTAGCGGGCCAGCCACGTCTGACCGGCGAATGGCTCACTGTTTTCGATAAGTTCACAAGAAAACCTGCAACCCGCGTTTCCGTCGCTGGGGCGGCAGAAATAGAGCAGGCGATCGCCGATAGCACGAAAGCAGCCGGCGAATTGAGAAAGGTTCCAGCCTACCAGCGCCAGCGCTGGTTGGAGCATTGCGTCAAGCGCTTCGGCGAGCGCTTTGAAGAACTGGCCCAGACACTCTGCGTGGAAGCTGGCAAGCCCATTCGCGACAGCCGTGGCGAAGTCACGCGCTTGATCGACACCTTCAAGATGGCAGCGGGCGAAGCTGTGCGCATCTACGGCGAAGTTTTGCCCCTCGACGTCACGGAACGTGCCCGCCAATACACGGGCCGCTGGGAGCGGGTCCCTTTGGGTCCCTGCTCGTTCATTTCACCGTTCAACTTCCCGCTCAATCTTGTCGCCCACAAAGTCGCACCGGCCCTCGCCGCCGGGTGCCCGTTCGTGCTTAAGCCCGCTAGCTTCACGCCAGTCGGCGCTTTGCAAATTGGCGAAGTCTTGGCTGAGCTCGACATGCCGCCGGGGAGCTTTTCGATCCTGCCCTGTGGACGCGACCAAGCGGCTGCCTTCACCAGCGACGAGCGCCTCAAGCTACTCAGCTTTACGGGTTCACCGGATGTTGGCTGGGCTTTGAAGGCCAAGGCTGGCAAGAAGAAAGTCGTGCTTGAGCTCGGCGGTAACGCGGCTGTGATTGTTGATGAGGATTCAGATCTCGATGATGTTTGCTCACGCATCGTGATCGGAGCCTTCTACCAATCCGGGCAAAGTTGCATCGCTGTGCAACGTATCCTGATTCACGAGCGCAAATACGACAGCTTGTGTGAGAAGCTCGTCAGCGCTGCTCAGGCACTCAAACTCGGTAACCCGCTCGATGAAGCCACGGACCTCGGCCCTTTGATTGCAGAGAAGGAAGCGCAGCGACTAGAGTCATGGATAGAAGAAGCTATCGGTCGTGGTGCACGGCTCCTATGCGGAGGGAAACGCCGCGGCGCCCTGCTCGAAGCCACGTTACTTGAAAACGTCCCGAAGGATTCTCCACTCAATACCGCAGAAGCCTTCGGCCCCGTAGCCTGCCTCGCGCCATTCTCTAACTTCGACGAAGCTCTCAATGAAGTCAACGACAGCGCCTTTGGATTGCAAGCTGGAGTCTTCACTCGCGACCTCTATAAAGCTGAGCGCGCCTTCCGCGAACTCGAGGTCGGTGCAGTCGTAATCGGCGATGTACCTTCTTGGCGCGTGGATCACATGCCCTACGGTGGCGTCAAGGACAGCGGGCTCGGTCGCGAAGGATTGCGTTGGTCTATTGAGGACATGACCGAGATGCGTCTGATGGTTACACGCCATCCTGATCTGTAGCCAAGGGAATCGATAAGGCTTCAAGCCAGCCTTTTACCTCGGCTAAGGTACGCAAACGCACGTGCTTGCGGTTGCGCAACATGTGCCCGTAGATCACCGCGCGTTTGTGGCGCGTTGCAAAGGCGTAGAGCAGAATCGAATTCCTGCTGAAGAATGTCTGGCGCAGACTCTCGTAGTTTCCGTTGCAGCACTCCTCGCGCAAGAGCGAACGCCGTAGACAGCGCTTGATCAAACGCCAGAAAGTCACCCGAAAGGGAACGTCCAGCCACACGATCAAGTCAGCTCTGTCCGCGATCTTCCACAGGCGCTGGGCGTCGCGTCCCAAGTTGCCCTCCATCACCCAGGTATCCCCAGCCAGGCGCTCCTCGATCATTTCGAGCATTTCATCTCGGTCGCGCAGCTTCCAATCGGGAAGCCAAATGTAGTCGTCTACATGCACCGAGACGTTCCCTAGCAATCCCCCCAGGCGCCGCGCGAGGGTCGTTTTGCCTGAACCGCAGCTCCCCACAACCCAGAGCCGCTGGGCACACTGGGTTTCAAACTGGGGCTGTTCCTTAGGTTCCTGGTCCATGATGTGCGAAAGGGCGCTCAATAAGCGTTCTTCTCCGCACACAATCTAGGGGCTAACGGGTCGGATAGGAAAGGAGCACTGGCACGAACTCGGCAGGGAAATTGCTACGATTCCCAGGCAACCACGCCCCGACCCGCCACCTGCCGCCCATGCAACCTCGAAGCACCTTGATATTTCTCGCCAGCCTGTTCCTCTTGGGCAGCTTGCTCTTCACTTCCGCTTGCAACAAGGCGGCTCCTAGTCCAGCCGAAGAGGGCCAAGGATTGGTCATCCAAAACCCGACCAACGAACGCGCTTACTTCGTCGACTTCGGTAGGGTCAAGAACGGCAAGAAGGTCTCGCACGTTTTCGAACTCAAGAACACCGACAGCGCGCCGATCACCATTCACGACCTAACTCCGTCGTGCAGCTGCTCCAACCCCAAGATCCAATTCACGGACGCTGACGGTCAAGTTGTGCGAGGCAAGGTGCACGGCTCGCCGATCATCACCATCCCTCCGGGTGTCACAGCCGAACTGACCGTCACCATCAACACAGAGTTGGTACGCGTCAAGAATATCGACAAGCTCTCCGCGATCAGTTTGCGCTGCGACTCGATCCCCGTACCCTACATGCATCTGGAGATGCACCTGATTGCAACCGAGCCCTACCAGATGACGCCTCGAACCATCAGTCTCGGAAACATTCCGATCTCTGCTGGCAAGCAAGCGTCGAGCGACTTCATTGCCGCCATCCCCGGTACGGGCTATCGCATCATCGATGTCTTCAAGACTTCAGACGGAATCGATGCGCAAGTGGTTGAGAAGCACACGGGAGTAGAGACCCTCTGGACTATCGTTGTTAATTTGCTGCCGCCGCTGGAAATCGGCCCTTTCAAAGGCGAGGTGCTCCTACGCACCACCGGCATGTATGGAGAGGGTGAAGACGAGCCGATCCGTCTGGAAGTCCTCGGCCATGTGGTACCCGATGTCTACATGACCCCCGCGATCCTCGGGTTCACGCCAGTTCTGCAAGGCGGCGACGATGTGCACGCCCTGGGTGAACTCACCGCGCTCACCCCAGGTCACCGGATCAAAATCGTTGACGCCCTGCTCTCCGGTCAGCTGCACCCGACCATGACTCTCGAGTACGAAGCCATCGCGCCCGACTCCGAAGGCTACAGCTCCCGCTGGTCCGTAGCCCTGCGAGCCACCGGTCCGCTTGAAGAGGAGTACCAAACTGGCAGTGTCCAATTCACCCTTGCGGATCCAAACTTGGAACCTGTCACCGTCAAGTTTCTCTGGCGGCGAAACTAGCTCACAATCTTGGCGAAGCGTCGCTTACCCGCTTGCACCAATAGCTCGCTAGAAGGCTTAGCTATCATTGCACGCGAGTCCTTGTTCACTTCGCCATCCAGGCGCACGCCGCCCTGCTGAATCATGCGGCGAGCATCGGAGGTCGTTTTGGTCAGCCCCAGTTCCTTGAGCAAGTTAGGGAGCGCCAACTCATCAGCCTCTACAGGCCATGAGACTTCGGGTATGTCCGCCGGTATGTTGCGATCCCGGAACTGACTGTCGAAGGCTTCGCGGGCTGTGTTGGCGGCATCCTCACCGTTGTAGAACTTTGTAATCTCGTGGGCCAAGCGCGCCTTGGCTTCGCGGGGGTGTCCGCTCAGGATTTCTGTGATCTCCGACTCCGGCACGCGCGTGATCAATAAGAACCAGGATTCCATCACGTCGTCGGCGATCGACATGACCTTGCCGAACATATCGTTCGCCTCGTCGGCGAGACCGATTGAATTCCCGTAGGACTTGCTCATTTTGCGGCCATCGAGGCCGTTGATTAGCGGAGTGGTAAAGCACACCTGCGGGCGTTGTTCGGATTGCTCTTGTAGATTGCGTCCCACGAGTAGGTTGAACAGCTGGTCGGTTCCGCCCAGCTCCAAGTCCGAGCGAACTTCCACGGAATCCCAACCCTGCATCAACGGGTAGAGGAACTCATGGATGCCGATCGGTTCCTGATCGGTCATTCGTTTTTGAAAGGTGTCCCGTTCGATCATGCGTGCGACGGTCATACGACCGGCGAGTTTCAGCACGTCGTAGAAGTCCATCTTGTCAAACCACTCTGAATTGCGACGCACCTCCGTCTTCGTCATGTCTAGTACGCGCGAAGCTTGATCGGTGTAAGTCAAAAGGTTGGCTTCGACCTGCTCGCGGGTCAGCACCGGGCGCAGTTTATTGCGGCCGCTGGGATCGCCCACCATCGCGGTCGAGTCCCCCACAATCAGCACGATTTGATGGCCGAGCTGCTGCAAGTCGCGCAACTTCATTAAGGGCACACCGTGCCCCACATGCAGGTCCGGACTGCTCGGATCCATGCCAAACTTGACTCGCAAGGGCTTGGACTCAGCGATGCTCTTTTCGAGAATCTTGCGCAGCTGCTTCTCGTCGATCAAGTCGACGCATCCGCGTTTGAACGCGGCCAGGTGGGTTTCGACGTTGGTGTCCATGGCGGGAGCATAGCCGCGCTCTGCCCCTGGAACCAGCCGCTAGTCGCGCGGCAGGGTCAGGTTGTCCCAGCTAGGCTTCCCGAGCGCATCCACGCGCTGCCAGCGACTGAGCATCCAACTGCGCCAGGCCTCGGGATCGCCGGCGGGACGGGAAGTTCGCGCCAGCCAGCGCAGGGCAGGAACCAAGGCTTCCAAATCCATCACCGTCATCCGCTCTACCAGCGGAGACAATAGGTCTAGAGCCTCTTCACGGCGCTCCGGGAGGATGCGCACGGCGCGCTCCATCAAAGCTGGACCGAACATGTGGCCGGTCTCCACGTATTCCTTCATCTCTTGCGGTTCCACCGCCGCCGTCGGCAAGTAGTTGCCCAAGCGCACCAGCTCAAGCGGCTCGATCGGAATATGTTGAACTGGCAAGTAGCGGCCGTCATCCGTGCGGAATTCTCCGGGGAGAATCTCGAGCGTGATCACGGAAGAGTAGGCCAGGACTTCCGGCGGAGCGCTCAATTCAAGTTGAACCACGGGCCAGCGCTGCTCGGCTCCATCGCTTGCGATTAGGAGCTCAGTAGGAAAGGGTGCCGCATCCCGCCGGGAACTACGGCGTTCGCCACCTATGGCATCTACGACATACTGGGTCACGCGGATGCGTGCGCCGCCTGCGCAGAGGAGCAGGTCCTCATTTCCTTTTTGCGAAACGACGAGCTCAAGTCGAAAGGAGCCAGGGGCTTCCGGCAATTCGATAGCTTCCAGATGGAAGTCCAACCACCGGATTCGTTCACGACCGTCGAGGATACGCTCAAAGCCCAGGGCAAGCTCCAGGGTTCGGCCCGCGGGTTTGCGTGCGAGCAGACGTCGCAAAGTACGCCGCGCTGTAGCCTCGTCACCATCTTCCAGAGCAACTCGAATCGCGTCGAGAATTGGCACCAGCTTCGGCGGAACACCGCTAGTGATATCGCGCACGATATCAATGTCCTCTGTCGGCAAAACAACGCCCTCGGGCCCATCCAGAGAATCATTGACTGTCTGGCAGGAGGCAAACGCGCACAGCAGGCTAAATAGAATCGAGCAGTAGGTGCGCGTCATGGAATGAGTCTAGCCCGAGTGATTCATGTCCACAAATAGGAATGGGTCCAGGAAGCCCGCAACGACTGATTAGGCCTGTTTAATGGTCCAGGAGGCATTCATCTATTCCTACGGCGAAAATTGAGTGGCCCCCCCAGTCAAAGGACCGGGGGAGGGGGCCGGTCCGGAACCTCGATCCGTCCCAACCGCGCACCAAGGCTTCTTCCAAGACCCTTTTCGCGGCAAGCAAGTCTCCGCTCTGTAGTCATTCGTTTCTCCAGAGGGGTGCTCGTTTTTCGATGAAGGCCAGGATGCCCTCGGGCGCATCCTGCGTTTCCATCAACCCCTTGAGATACAGATGTTCCATCTCCCGTACTCGGCGCTCAAACTCACGACCAAAGTCCAGGCGAATCGCACGCACGGCAAAACGTAGGCTAGAGGCCGAATGTGATTCGACGTGCTCTGCAAAGTAGTCCTTGCAGGCCTCCCAAGGATCCTCTGCTACCACATCGACCAGTCCCATGCCCAGAGCCTCCTGCGCATCGATTACCCGGCCGGATAGGCACAGGTCCTCTGCATTTCCCCGTCCAATTCGATCACCCAAGATAATGCTCGCGACCGGAGCGAAGACCCCGAGGGATATCTCGGGTTGCCCCAAGGAAGAGCGCGGTGCAGCGTAGACGCGGTGGCAGAATGCCGCCAGTTCCAAGCCGCCGCCTAGGCATTGTCCACGAACGATCGCGTGGCATTGCACTTGGCTCGCATGCAAGCGATCGAACATTCGATGGAACTCTGTCAGCATCCTGGCGCACTTGTCCGGCATGTGCTCCTCAATGCTGGCGCCATATGAAAAGTGCTTGCCCTCACCTTCAATCGTTATCAATTTGAGATCGGGCGAATGCCGCGCTTCCTCAAAGACCGTAGTGAGGCCCGAGGTCATCTCCGAATCAAGAACATTGCCGTTCGGACGATTTAGGCGGACGCGCCAAAGCTGGCCGTCAAACAGAGATTCAATGCGTAGATCATCTCCCAGTCCCTCAAGTGTGATCGATTTTCTCATGTAGTCCTTCAATTCTACTCCTGCAAGTCTAGGGCGTGCGCCTTGGCCAAGACTTCCTCTGTCAACTCCCCATCCCATGTACGGCCTTTCGCTAGGAGTCGGCGCAACAGGATGAAGTCGTCGGCATGGCGGCAATCGAGGGAGCCTTCGCGGAATCGGCGGGTCGCCCACAGCAAGACGAGTTTGCCTTCTCAAGCAAGGAAGCGGCAAGATTGAATGATCCCCGAGGCACCCTCCCACAAAAAAAGCCCCCCACTCCAAGGAGCGGGGGGCTGTTATAAGTGTCAGGGACAGGGCCCCTTCAGCTAGAAGCTAGGCGTCGTCGCCTTCCTTCGCAGGTGCCTCATCGGCCTTCGCTTCCGTCTTAGCAGGAGCCTCTTCAGCTGCGGGAGCTTCCTTAGCTTCAGCTGCGGGAGCTTCCTTAGCCTCAGCTGCGGGAGCTTCCTTAGCTTCAGCTGCGGGAGCTTCCTTAGCCTCAGCTGCGGGAGCTTCCTTAGCTTCCTTAGCGGGAGCCTTCTCAGCTGCGGGAGCTTCCTTCGCAGGAGCCTCGATAATCGGGGTCTTCTTCTGCTTAGGCGGAGCAACGGCTGCTAGAGCTGCTGCGGCTTCCGGGTCATCATTGGTATCGCCGTTCTCACGGGCCAAGCGCTCGGCGGCGACTTCAGCAGTCTTGCCGGAGGCGTTGTCCTCGGCAATCTGCGTCTGGATCGCAACGTTCTCGTCAAAGTCCGCGTGGACGAAGGAGAGACCGATTTTACGTTCCTCGATGTCGACACGGATCACTCGCACTTCAACCTTCATGCCCGGACGCAGGACTTCTTCCGGGGAAGAGATCTTGCTGTCAGAGAGTTCGGAGATGTGCAGCAAGCCTTCGAGCTCGTCTTCAAGCTTGACGAAGACACCGAAACTGGTGGTCTTCGTGACGTAGCCCGAAAGCAAGTCGCCGATGTGGTACTTGTTGGCGATCTCGTCCATCCACGGGTCCGGCGTGAGTTGCTTCATGCCGAGCGCGATACGCTTCTTCTCTTTGTCGACGGAGAGCACAACGCACTGCACCTTGTCGCCTTTCTTGACGACTTCGGACGGGTGCGTGACCTTCTTGGTCCAGCTCATGTCGGTGATGTGAAGCAGACCGTCAATGCCCTCTTCGATCTCCACGAACGCGCCGTAGGAGGTCAAGTTGCGCACGTTGCCTTCGATCACAGTTCCAACCGGGTAGTGCTCGTCGACGAGCTCCCACGGGTTGGCTTCGGCTTGCTTCATGCCAAGCGAGATCTCTTGCTTCTCGTTGTCGATATCGAGCACGACCACTTCCACTTCCTGACCACTGCTGACCAGCTCTGAGGGGTGGTTGATGCGACGGGTCCATGACATCTCTGAGATGTGCACAAGGCCTTCGATGCCGTCTTCGAGTTTGACGAAAGCACCGTAGGACATGATGTTGACCACGTTGCCCTTGTGCTTGGAATCCACCGGGTAACGCACGTCGATGCCTTCCCACGGAGATGCCTGCTTCTGCTTGAGACCCAGGGCAATCCGCTCGCGCTCGCGATCGATGCGCAGGACCATGACTTCGATCTCTTGATCGATCTCGACCATCTTCGAGGGGTGGCTGATGCGACCCCAAGACATGTCGGTGATGTGCAGCAAACCGTCGATGCCGCCGAGGTCGACGAACACACCGAAGTCGGCGATGTTCTTGACCACACCCATGCGGACCTGACCTTCGTCGATGTCGCTGAGCAGAGTTTCCTTGAGGCGTTGGCGCTCTTCTTCGAGGAGCTTGCGGCGCGACACGACAATGTTCATGCGCTCCGAATCGATCTTGATGATGCGCGCGCGAATCGGCTCTTCGATGAAAGCAGAGATGTCGTGCGTACGGCGCAGGTCGACTTGACTTGCGGGCAGGAAGACGTTGACGCCTTCGACATCGACGAGCAATCCACCTTTGATCTTGCGCAGCACGAGGCCTTGCACTTCGTCGCCTTCTTGGTACTTGACCGAGATGCGTTCCCAGGCGCGCAAACGATCAGCGCGACGCTTGGAAAGGTTTGCAGTGTTCTCGTAGGGATCCTCGCCTTCATAGAAGACTTCGAATTCCTGACCCGTTGTCGGCAGTTCGTCCCCGAACTCGGCCAAGGGGATTTGTCCCTCGGACTTGCCGCCGATGTCCATCACGACCATCTTGGTCTTGTCGTCGACTGAATCGACAACGGCGATGACTATCGTACCGGGTTTAATGTCCTTGACGGACGTGACTAGGACCTCGTCAAACTCCTCTGTAGAGAAGTCGCCGAGGGCAGCCTGGAGCTTAAGCTCTAGGTCCTCGTTGCTGAGGTCGATGCGCTTTAAGCGCTTTGAGGCAATGGCCATGGATATGGAAGAGCGGGGTGGGTTCGCAGGGGAACCATCTCAAAAGGACTGGGAGCAGCGATCTCCGGCGCTAACGACACGATCGACCTAAGAAAGGATTCGAACCGCGAGCAAGCGGGCACAGACATTCGCCGACACTCCGCAGAACTGCGAAGTGAACGGGGGAGTGTATCGAGTGCATGTCCCCCACAGGCGAGCTTTCTAGCAGTAAGATTCGGCTTCCCGAGGCGTGTTTGGGAAGGCCGGGCTCTCGGCCAGTCTCAGGTTTGCCCCAACCCGTCGAAAGTGCCGCTACCGACACCCTCCACCACCGCCGCCCGAACGGGAACGATGGCCTGCTTGCCCTCTGCGGGGAGCATCCCTAGATATCGAACCGCGATGCGCCCCGGGCCCGGCAAACGCCGAGATCGCGGCCAAATCTTGAAAGAACCGCGGATCGCAGCGGGCAGAATCGGGACCCCCGCCCTACGTGCGGCGAGCAGCGCTCCGCCTTTGAAGTCCCCAACTGTGCCGTCGTGAGTACGAGTGCCCTCGGGAAAAATAGCCACCAGGTCTCCTCGCTCCAAGTGCTCGACCATCTCGCGCATGGCTGCCTTATCGCCGGCGCCACGTCGAATCAGGACGGCGCCACATTGCCTCATGATGAATCCCAGAGCCTTCGAATTCGCCAGGGTCTCGCGGGCCACAAAGGATATGTGCCTTCCGGTGGATGCGGCCATCAATGGAATATCCAAGACCGACTGATGATTGGCCACGATCAGTGCCGCGCCACGCTTGGGAATGTTGAGTGCGCCCTCGACAACCATGCCGTGGCGCAGCTTGAGGTAGAGCCAGACCGTGGTACGCACCAAGCGGTAGACAAGCGTCTTGTGAGTGAAGATTTCGGGCCGCGCAGGAGCTTCAGCATCCTGCCCATTGGTTCTTGCTTCATCCATCATCGCTGACATCCCTCTTGAACCACATCCAACAGGCGTTGCACCACTTCGTCGACGCTCATATCGTCGGTATCGATGCGTTGAACCCCTCTGGCGTGCCGCAATGGAGAATCCGCACGAGTCGAATCGATCCGATCGCGGGTCTCCATACTCTCCCGAATCTGATCCAAAAGCTCGGGTGTGCCCCTTTGCGCGACCCGTCGCCGGGCGCGTTCGGCTGGACTCGCATCCAGGTAGAATCGAAAGTTTGCTTGGGGAAAAACTACCGTTGTAGTGTCGCGGCCTTCCGCCACACAGCCGTCATGGCGCTTGGCCACCAGCCTCTGTTTGGGGACCATTGCGGCCCGCACCTCGGGAATTGCCGCCACAATCGAAACGACTCCATCCACTTTAGCGGAGCGTATTTCGTCCTCACAGGCACGTCCGGCGATTGAAATGAGTCCCTGGCCATCAAAGCTCAGTTCGATGCCCTCAGCGATTCTCTGGACGGCTCCCGAGTCGTGAACATCCACGTTCAGCCGGAGACACTCAGAGGAAACCAGGCGGTACATGGCGCCTGTATCGAGAAAGAACAGCTCTAGCTTCTTTCCTAGACGCTTGGCAATTGTGCTCTTGCCAGCTCCAGCGGGTCCATCGATGGCGATGATCATGGACGGAATCCTAGCGTTCTAGCCCGCCTAATTCATGCCCACAAACCTGAATAGACACAACAGCACAGCCTTCATGCCCTCCCCACACCCAAATCTGAATGAGAACTCCCCTACTCGCCAATCCGCCTTGCCTCAAGAGCGGCACCGCCAGCGGCACTGATCCGCAGTACATCCCGGCTTCCCTCGCCGTAAGCATCCAGAACCACGAACCTCAATCCACTGGCCAACTGATCGTCACGCGCGCGATGGACGTGACCGCAGACGAGAACGGAGCATTCATTGCGGGCCGCCTGCTCACGAACCGCCGACTCTTGGATAGCTTTTTCCTCGGAGGGCTTCCTGGCTACAGCTTTGCCAGAAAATCTCCTCATACGGGCCGCCACACGGCGTGAAATGAATAGAGGAGCCTTCGGGCCAAGAACCTGCATCCATCTCGAATGAGTGACTCGGCGCAATCGCTGGTAGGCCAGATCACGGGTGCAGAGTTCATCTCCATGCAAAAACAAAACCCGTTCGCCCGAGGCGAGCTTCCCAATCAAACCCTCCGGATAAATCCGTGCATGGCTCTTGAACTCAAAAGTATCGCCCAATAAGAAGTCGCGATTGCCCTTGAGAATGATCGTCTCAACCCCCCGTTCCGCAACCTTGCGAAAGGCCTGAATTACAACTTGCGCACCGGGCGCCGGCTCGTGCGCCGGGCCGACCCAAGCATCGAAGAGATCACCCAGAACCATGACCCTCTGGATCTCGACAGATCTCAACCAGGCTGCAAAGGGCTCGCAGGCGGAAGCATCAAAGGGATCGAGATGCAGGTCAGCTATCACTAGCGTCTCACCCGAAAGATCGACGACCGGGAGCTCAGCCATCACTCTCACCACTTGAGCCTTCATCCGCGGAACCGGAACGGGGCCCTTCAATGCTGTGATCGCGCATCTTCTCCCAAAGCACCTTGCGACTGATGCCAAGAACATCTGCGGTCTGGGCCCGGTGACCCCCAGTGAGTTGTAGGGCCCGCTCGATGTGCTCGATCTCACGCGTCCGAAGCACCTCACGCAGGGGCAAGACCTCCTCCTGCACCTCCGTCGCACCACGCCAACGATTGTCGGGAGTCAACATATCCTCCAGAGCAAGCTCCGCGTCGGCACCGGCCAAGGCGATTCCACGCTGAACGGCATTCTCGAGTTCCCGCACATTACCCGGCCAGGAATGGCGTTCCAGGGCGCGCATGGTCGATCCGGACACGCTGTATTCACGCCCGGCCCCGTGTCGTCCAATCAAAAACCGGACGAGGGCCGGCACGTCACCATCGCGCTCACGCAGGGGCGGGAGATGGACCGGGACGACGTTAATCCGGTAGAAGAGGTCATCGCGAAACTTTCCATCTCGGACGTGCTGCCGAAGCGGCACCTTCGTGGCGGCCAACACGCGAATATCGATGGTGCGCGAATCCTCCGCGCCGAGCCGCTCAATGCTGCGCTCCTGAATGACGCGCAACAACTTGACCTGAGTGGCAAGGGGCATGTCGTCGATATCATCGAGGAAAATCGTACCACCATCGGCGAGCTCAAAGCGTCCGCGGCGCTCCTTGCGCGCATCGGTGAAGGCGCCCTTCTCGTAACCGAAGAGTTCTGCTTCTAAAAGACTCTCAGGCAAGGCGGCACACGAAATGGCGATAAAAGCGCCTTCGCTGCGCAAGCTCAAATTGTGCAGAGCCAAGGCAATCCGTTCCTTGCCAGTACCGCTCTCTCCTTCGATCAAAACTGTGGCCTCCGTCGGCGCTACCTTGCGCACGCGCTCGAAGACTTTAAGCATGGCGGGAGAGTTGCCAATTATCTGCGCAAACTCCCCTACGCCTCCCAAGCGCTGGCGCAAGCTGCGATTCTCTTGTTCTAAGCTGCGCATTCGCGAATAGGTCTCCACTAGGGTGACCATCGAATCATTGCGGAACGGCTTTTGAAGATAGAATTTGGCGCCCAGCGAAACGGCCTTCGACGCATCTTCCATCGCAGCGAATCCCGTCATGATGATCACTGGACGCGCTGCGTCAAGCTCCATCGAGCGTTCGAGTACCGCCATGCCTCCGGCACCCGGCATTCGAATGTCAGTCAGCACAATGTCGATCTCTTCGGCCTCAAGTGCCGCCAACGCCGCAGACGTATCCGCAGCGGTAACGACTTCGAATCCCGCCTCGACCAGCGCGTCACTGAGGGTCACCGAAATGGTGATTTCGTCGTCAGCCAGAAGTACGCGCATTAGGCCGTTAGAGTGCCCCTGAAGGCGATTCCATCAAAAGGCCATTGCCGCCGTCACTGGCTACTTGAGCCAAACAACGTTGCGCAGTTTGCAGCAAATCATCGAAGAACAACGTCTCGCCGCGAATCATGAAAGAGCCACCAATAGAAAGTGTGATTCCATCTCCCTCCAATTCGGGAATGCTCATTGCAACCGCGCCACTCACCAAGCGTTTCGCCATGATCTCTACTTCATCGGGCATTGAGTGCGGCACAACAATCATGAATCGATCGTCAGGCAAACGTCCAATGAAGTCACTACCGCGAGTCTGAGCGTGCAACAATGCGATTATCGCCTCGATAACGATCTCTTTAACTTCATATCCGAGTCGGTCGCGCAGGGCTCCAAGCTGATCGACCGTCACCACCATGCAGATGATCGGGTAGCTGTAGCGCTGTGCTCGACTGAATTCAACCCGCATCAGATGCTGGATCTGCGCCAAGGAGAGGATCTCGGGCATAGATTCTTTCGTCATATCTGTCGTGGGATTCATTGGCCGGTCACTCCAAGTACGGTGTCAAACATTGCGTCGAAGCTCGTGCCCCACTTTAGGCGCAGGAGCAACATCACCACCAACACGATCGCGGTGTAAACCAAGATTCCGATGGCATTCGCCATCAGGTAGGCCGAACCGCTGCGAGCGGAGGACCGTATCTTGCGATTTGCGCCCTGAACTCCACGCTGCAATGACGACATCAAGAAGTCTCGCAGCAAGCGTCCAGATCTTTCGATCACGCGCGGGTCATCCAGGGAGAATTTGCCGGCGGAAGAGAGCACTTCGCGGGCGCAAGCATCCGCGTCAAACTCCTGCTGCATGACAGCTTCCTGCCAACGCTTGACCAGGCTCCGGTCGGCCAGATCTAAGTCGATGGCAAGTCCCGCTTGCACTCGGATCCAAGACTTCTCACTCGGGTCGAAAACGCGCTTGGTCGAGGGCAAGTCGGCCACCGGCGGCGCTTCGCTGGCCAGCGGGATCTCTTCGAGAACTGGATGTTCGTAGTGATAGGTCATTCTCACTCCGCCCCACCGAATCGTCACGCCGCTGTCCAAGAGAGTCTCGTCAGCGCATTTGCCGCCTACCTCGAGCTCCGACCGTCCGGAAATCCGGATGACCTTGGCCGGGTCGCTCCAGACCTGCAATTCGCCGTCAGGAGCCCCTGGGATCACAACATCGCAACCTGGCCCCCCAAGACGGGTCATTCCGGGACGCAGATCCGCACGGGAGGAGATTCCTCCCACTTCAATTTCGAGCCAAGCTTTATTCACGGGCTATGGAATAGTCGATTGGGCCTGCAGATGCACGCCGATCTCCGATACAGAGACACGAAGCGTAGTCCAGGGTTCTGATGAGGACTATCCTATACGTCACTCATCGCCACACCTCTCCGGCCGATTTCCTTAAACATTCATGCTAAACCTGCTGCTCTGCGCCCTGGCTCTCTCGGCTCCCCAAGACAACTGGACAGCCCTTAGATTGCCCGAGCTTTGCGAGGAATCGAACCCGTCGGCTCAATTTCCGGCGCTCGATTGTGGTGGGCACATTCAGCTCGCGGAAGCCACGAACGAGAACCCGCGGGGGTTGCGGGCGCCACTGAGTGCTATGGAGGTGGGTAGCCTCCTCGAAAGGGGCGCCGGAGCTGCTGGCAGAAAGCTGACCCTCTTCCCTTACGCACCACCACTCTTGGCGAGGGGCAGCGCTCCTGACCTCCGCTGGGCAAAGGAAACGCTGAAGGTGATCGACGCAGCAGGTAAGCACAATCGCCTGACCATCTCAGCCTGGCTTGTACCGCAGAATGCAGCCCAAGTTCCCGGCGCCGGCGATGAATGGCCGAATGCTCGCTCATGGCAAACGACGGTGCAACCCGGCGCTGAGGTCGTCTTCGGCCAGCGCCAACACACGGACTTTATAGCAACGTACGATGTCAATGTGGCCACGGATTCCGGCGTTGCCGCTCCGCGAGTGGGCGGCTTCTTCACGGGTAAGACCGTGCACCTTTCTGCTTCACGCGTCGATGGCGGAGCGAGTTACCACTTGCGCGGGCTGCTCGATATGGCCGAACTCGCGACGCTCACCGAGTTCGATCCGGACACACCAGACTTGGGCACAATCCTGCAACCGATCCTGAATACGGTCACGGTTGCCTTTTCAGGGGTTGCCCGAAGCGGCGAATTCCTGCGCGTCGAACTCGAAGGTACCCCTCTCTTAGAAAGCCACTGGACTCTCTTCGTCCGCGTGAACGGCACCCTCGCGGGCTCGGGAATGAGCGCTGAGGTGGAGCCTTGGCGTGCAATCGATGTCAGCTTGCTCTCCAAGCGCGCGCGCAGCCTGCCGAGTTTTGGCCCTGGCGCAGGTCTCCATGGACAAGGGGTCTTGGAAGCCATGACCCCCCAAGCCGCATTGATTTCCGCCTCTGGAGTTCTAAGCGCCGTCGAACAAAATCAGCCCGGTGGCCGCGCCAACCTCTCGAGCTCGGGCAACCGTCCGCCGGTGCAAATTTGCGAGGGTCTACTTCTCATGCCTGCGGGCTCCGACGGTGGCCTAGCCCAACAAGTGGCTAGCTTCGTGCGCTCCGTCGAGAAACCGCGCCTGGCCAGCTGCCAGGTCCAATTAAAGAGCGGGACCTTTCGAGCCAGCTTCCCGATGGCATCCGGCGAAGTCGGCCGTCTGAGCGTTGGCCAGGAACGCACCTTTCTGACGGGCTATCGGGTCGAAATCGCGCCACATTCCTGGATGCCCGCCCCGATGGTCGAGCACAGCTTTGATGGCCTGGCCTGGCAAGGGCGCTCCAGCGCCGACCAACTCACGATGAGCTCCTGGATCAGTAAAACCGAATCCGTGCTCGTCCGCGATCGCTACCAGACACATCTGGGGGCACTTCAGCTGCCGAAACGATCCGTCCGCGGCGCACGTAAGACAGGCATGATTGGGCAGGACACCCTGAGCGTCATGGCTGATCTAGAAGGATCTCCAGGGCTCAGAATGGAACTTCAGCCCCTATGAGTTGCATTTCAGAGGCATTCTGTAATTTCAGAGCGTGCGCATCGGAGCCAACTGCCGCTAGTGGGCCTATAATTGGGGACAAGCTTGCATTCAAAGTAGATTCTCATACCTGCGCCCCTCGTTCCTCCTCCCAACTCTCACCGCCATCCCTGCGGACCTGTCGACTTCCAATTTGAAGCTAGGACTCCACCAATCCGGCCGCATGGAGCAGCGACTGATCCAGTCGCCGCAAATGATCCAGGCCATGAAGATCCTGCAGCTCGGGACCCTCGAGTTGCGCGATCGGATCGACCAAGAGCTGGTGGAGAATCCGATGCTCGAGGAAAGCAGCCAGTCCGAGGAATTGGCCGAGCAGGAACAAGCAAACAATTCGGAAGAACTCGGCAATAACGATCTCTCTCGCGACGAGCCAGCTGAGGGCTCGAACCGGGACGAAGTTGGCAACATGCTTGACGAGTTGGAAAGCCTGCAACGGGACTTCGGCGATGGTAGGCGAAGTGCTGGTGGCGATGGTGAGGACGGCGATCGTAAACTGCTAGCCCTAGCCAACGCGCCTTCCGTGCCAAAGTCAATGGCCGAAGCACTCAGCGAGGAATTGGCGTTCATCGAACTCTCGCAGCGTAAGCGCGCGATCGCTGAGTTCCTAATATTCTCGCTCGATGAACGCGGCTACTTGAGTGAAGAGTTGGAAGAGTTGGCCGCTCAATGCCCGATTGCGCTAGAAGACGGGGAGTCAGAGAACCTGGTAACGGTTAGCGAGTTGCAATGGGTACTCGATCGTTTGCGTTCCCTGATACATCCGGCCCTCGGAGCCCACAATTTGCGCGAGTCCTTATTGCTGCAAATCGACACGCTCGAAGGTGAACAGAACATCCTGCGCGCTATCGTCAGCGAGCACCTAAAAGATGTGCAAGAAAACCGCCTCCCGCGCATAGCAAAGGCCACAGGGCAGAGCATAGAGACGATTCAAGCCATACTGGAGACTCTCAGGCGTCTCGACCCTAGCCCTGCCAAGGAGTACGGCGAGTCCGTCGCCACGGTGATCGTGCCGGACGTCTTGGTCGAAATGGATGAAGACAACTATGTCGTGCGGCTAGATCGTGCGCGCGTGCCCCGCCTACAGCTTTCGCCTACTTACCGCAAACTGCTCGAGGAATCGAAGAAGGGCGATGGCACACGAGATTGGCTGAAGAAACGGTTGGAGTCCGCGCGTTGGTTCATCGATGCAGTGACTCAAAGGCAAAGCACCTTGGAACGCATAGCCATCGTGATCTTCGACCGCCAGCGCCCCTTCCTCGATCGCGGCAAGGCGGCACTTCAGCCCTTGCGCATGCAGGAGGTCGCGGATGAAGTTCACGTCCATATTTCTACCGTGAGCCGCGCCGTCAATGGCAAGTACGCACAAACTCCGCGCGGCATCTTCCCGCTCAAATTCTTCTTCAGCGGCGGGACGATGAAAGATACCGGTGAAGTGGCTAGTCAAGTCAGCATCCAGCAAC
>JBLIOI010000036.1:0-36442 GCA_047639675.1 Planctomycetota bacterium
TCCCGATCCGGGAGAAAGACAGGCGGGCTTGCGCCTGGACACATTTGAGTTTGCGACGCGAGTTCAAGATGGCATAGCGGCGATTGTTCCGGGCGATGCGCAGGCCAGTGAACTTCTACGCAGAGTGAGCGCGGAAGATCCAGACGATCATATGCCGCCGCCTGAGTCACACCGCAAGTCGATTACTCCAGCCGAGTTCGACTTGATGCGGCGTTGGATTGAAGCCGGGGCGAACTATGAGAAGCATTGGGCCTTCGTTGAACCCAAGCGGCCAGCTGTGTCCATGGAGGATGGTCATCCTATTGATCATTTTATCGCCCTTGGTTTGGAACGTGAGGGCCTGGAGGCGTCACCGGAGGTTGAACCGGAGCTTGCTCTCCGTCGTATCTTCCTCGACCTCACGGGTCTTCCTCCGAAACCGGAGGAAACTGCGGAGTTCCTTGTCGAGCAGCAAGCTGGACAAGCCGCGGATGTTTGGAAGCGCTGGATTGAGAAGCTACTCACTGAGGAGCCTTATCGTTCGCGCTACGCAGAGCGCATGGCGAGCCCTTGGCTAGATCAAGCACGCTACGCAGACACCAACGGTATCCACATGGATGCGGGCAGGCAGATCTGGCCATGGAGAGACTGGGTCTTGCGCGCCTATAGAGACAACATGCCCTTCGATCAGTTTGTGACGGAACAACTGGCTGGAGATTTGATCCCCGAGGCGACCGTGGATCAAAAAGTAGCAAGTGGCTTCAATAGGAATCACGTCATCACGGATGAAGGCGGCGCGATCGATGCTGAATACTTGGTGGAGTACGCCGCCGATCGTGTGGCAACTACGTCTTCTGTGTTCCTTGGGTTGACGATGGGGTGTGCACGGTGTCATGACCACAAGTTTGATCCGATCACGCAAGCTGAGTACTACGAGATGTTTTCGTTCTTCTACTCGAACGACGAGCCGGGTCTGTATTCACAACAACCCGATCCCAAGCGCGCCTTTGAGCCCTCGATAGAAGTTCCTTCTGCGGAGCAGTTGGATCTTAGAACTGAACTAGCTGCGGACTTTGAAGGCGAGCGCGCACAACTGAATAGTCCTAGTGCCGAAGACTCCATGGCACTCGATCGTTTTCGGGAGAACTTAGCAGAGTCCCTCGGATTGGAATGGGTTCAGGCCACTCCTTTTGAGGCGAGCTCGGCGAATGGTGCAACCGTGACGATTACGGACCAGGGGTCGATTCTAATTGGCGGGGAGAATCCGGATCGTGATGTGCACACGATTCACCTGCGGACAGAAGCCACAGATCTGCGCTTGGTTCAACTCGATGTGCTCGGTCACGAGAGTTTTGTGAACGGTGCACCGGGCAGGTCCCCGAGTGGAAACGCGGTCTTGTCCTCGATGCGTGTCGAAGCGGTTTCACTTCGGAATCCAGCTATTCGTCGCGAGCTTGACTTCAGTTGGCTGTGGGCAGATGGCGCGCAAAGCAATGCGGATTGGGACTTTCATCGAATCTTGGATGGCACGCCCAATGAGGGTTGGGCAATCGCTGGCCACCTGGATAAAATAGAGCGATCAGCCCTGCTCTTGAGCAAAGAGCCCTTCGGCTATGAAGGGGGTACGGAAGTCATCGTGACGCTAAATTGCGACTCGTCCTACACCCAGCACGTTCTAGGGCATGAACGAATTGGCCTTGGCAAGCTTGGCGCCACAGGCTTGAAAGTACTGCCGCTAATTGAGGGACGCTGGTATCACGTCGGACCTTTTGTGGCGACGGATGGCGCGGATGCGTACAGCACTGACTTCGGTCCAGAGCTGATCGCTTCCTTTGATCCTGTGGATGAGTTCGAGATTGCGGACGGCACAAAGAAACGTTGGCAGTACAAGAGCGAGTTTAAGGATGGGGAACTGAATACTCTCTCTCCTGGCGTCAACGTCCACTACGTGGCCAAGGTTCTCTTTGCCTCGGAAGCCCAGGACTTGGAAGTCAGTTTGGGATCTGATGACGGCTTTGCAATATTTGTCAATGGCAAGCTGGCCGGCTCCAATAACACCGCGCGTGGTGTCGCGGCGGATCAAGATCGAGTGACCCTTCAGCTCGATGAAGGGCGTAATACCGTCGTCTTCAAAATTGTGAATACGGGCGGAGCCGCAGGCTTTTATTTTAAAGCGCTACTCGACCGCGAGCGTTACTCGCTAGACATGGTGACTGCACTGGTCGACAGCTCTTTCCGGATGGACCAGGGGAAGCTGCTTAATGAACGCTTTACCCATGGCTGGCGCTTGCTGCGATCACCGGAGTACGCCGCGGGCGTTGAGGTCATGGCGGGTATTGAAGCACGCCAAGCGGAATTGGAAAGTGCCATACCCCTGACGATGGTGATGAGCGAGCGGATGATGCCTCGCGAAACCTACGTGCTCGAGCGTGGGGAGTACGACAAGGCGAATAAGGACCGCCCTGTGGTTCCGTCCATACCCGCCGCTTTCGGTAGCTTAGATCTCGAGGATGAGAACGGGCAGCCTCGACGCGCTTCGCGACTTGACCTCGCGAATTGGTTGACTTCCGAGAGGAATCCATTGGTTGCGCGCGTCGCCATCAATCGCTTGTGGCAGATGCTCTTTGGCCGCGGGCTGGTTGCAAGCAGCGGAGACTTTGGTTCTCAAGGAGACTGGCCCACTCATCCGGAGCTTCTCGATTGGCTGGCGGTCGAGTTCATGGAGTGTGGTTGGGACGTTCAGCACATGCTGACTTTGATTCTGACGAGCAAGACCTACATGCAAGCTTCCGCAGTCAGTGAGGCGGCGCTTGCGCAGGACTCGATCAATCGCTGGATCTCGCACTATCCACGCAAACGCCTGACCGCTGAGCAAATTCGAGACCAAGCCTTGTACGTATCCGGCTTGCTCGAGGAAGAGCTGGGCGGACCGTCGGTCAAACCCTATCACCCGGAGGGGCTATGGGCCGAAGTTGCGATGCCTTCCTCGAACACTCGCCTCTATGAGCGTGGCATGGGAACCGATCTTTGGCGCCGTAGCTTGTACACCTACTGGAAGCGCGCCTGCCCGCCTCCGGCCCTGCTTACACTCGACGCTCCGACCCGGGAGATCTGCGTGAATCAGCGGACGGTCACCAACACTCCCTTGCAAGCCCTTGTTCTTTGGAACGACGATCAGTTTATGGAAGCTGCACGCGTGCTGGCTGAACGCACTCTCTTGGAATTGGAGGATAGGGGCCAAGGCCTCGTCCAAATGTTCAAACGTTGTACCGGACGTGCTCCCAGTGAACAGGAACTTGGAATGCTCGAGCAAGCCTTGGACAGTCATTTGCGGCGTTTTGAGGCGAACCCGGATGATGCCATGGCACTTTCTGGCGCGGGCGAATCTCCGCGTCAAGAGCAGTTAGTGAGTTCTGATGTCGCGGCATGGACCTTGATCGCAAGTGCGCTTCTTAATTTGCACGCAACCATCACCCAAGGTTAAAAGCAGCAGTCTCAGAGTCACGATGAGTTCAAAAAATAACAATCCCCACGCGCAGAACGAACTTCTCGTCAATCGCAGACGTTTCTTTGGGCTCGGTGCAGGTGCCTTGGGCGGCTTTGGGGCTGGCTTGGGAAAAATGTCGCTCAGCTCGTTGCTGCTCGGCGATAGTGCTCAGGCAGCCAACGGTTCAGTTAGCCCACTTGGTCCGCATTTTCCCGCGAAGGCCAAGCGCGTGATCTACTTGCACATGGAAGGCGGCCCCAGTCACCTGGATTTGTGGGACTACAAGCCGGGGCTGCGTAAGCACTATGACGTTGACTTGCCAGAGTCCGTACGAAATGGCCAGCGATTGACAGGCATGACGAGCGGACAAGCACGTTTCCCGGTGGCCCCCTCGCTCTTCCAGTTTAGCCGTTACGCCAACAACCAAGACGGTGCTTGGATTAGCGAGCTCATGCCACACACGGCGGGCGTAGCACGCGATTTGTGTATCGTGCGTTCGATGCACACCGATGCTATCAATCACGAGCCCGCGATCACTTTTTTCCAAACTGGAAACCAGATTCCGGGGCGACCGAGTTTTGGTTCTTGGTGCAGTTATGGTTTGGGCAGCGCGAACAACAACCTGCCAACCTTCGTTGTCTTGATTTCACAGGGCTTTGGGAATATGCAAGCGCTCTCGGAGCGCTTCTGGAGTTCGGGATTCATGGATGGTCGTCACAGCGCTTGCAAGATTCGAAGTGGTTCGAATCCTGTCTTGTACTTGAAGGATGCCGAGGGGATCTCACGCAGTGATCGGCGGCGCATGTTGGACTTGGTAACCGACCTGAACCAGGCCGAGGAGGAGCGCAGTTTTGATCCCGAAGTTTCGACGCGCATCGCCCAGTACGAGATGGCTTATCGGATGCAGATGTCTGTTCCCGAGTTGGTCGACTTATCCGATGAGAGCGATGCAACCCTCGATATGTACGGACCCGAGGTGAAGAAGCCCGGGACCTTTGCTGCCAATTGCCTGCTTGCGCGTCGTCTTGCAGAACGCGGAGTGCGTTTCATCCAGCTCTACATGCGAGGCTGGGATGCTCATGGAAACCTCCCGAGCGAGATCCGGCTACAGTCTCAAGCTGTTGACCAGCCCCAAGCAGCTCTTCTTCGTGACCTGGAACGTCGCGGTCTCTTGGAGGATACAATCGTCTTATGGGCGGGTGAGTTTGGGCGAACGGTCTACAGCCAGGGTACCTTGAGCCACACAAATTACGGCCGCGATCATCACCCGCGAGCATTCAGCGTTTGGTTGGCGGGGGGCGGGTTCAAACCCGGCATCGTCTACGGCAAGACCGACGACTTTGGTTACAACATCGTTGAGAACCCCGTCTCCGTTCACGATCTTCAAGCGACCATGTTGCATCAACTTGGTTTTGATCACGAACGATTGACCTATCGCCACCAGGGACGGGACTATCGTCTGACAGACGTTTCCGGTCGAGTCATCAAGGAACTTATCTCTTAAGCATGCGGACGTTTGACACCATCGACTGGGCAGACCTTTTCTCTCGTTTTCATCCAGTGTTGCTGCACCTGCCCATCGGGTTGTTCATCACCCTGGCTTGGTTGCACTTCTGGGGCCTGTTTAAATCTGGAGAGCAGCGCCGTCCCACCGCGATCATTTGGCTCTTGGTGATCAGTACGCCGGTTGCCGCGGCTAGTGGTTGGCTCTTGCACGAGAGCGCTAGCTACCCTGATCCTGTCGATTGGCATGAGTGGTGTGGTATCGCCCTTGCCTTTGATGCTCTCTTCATCGGCGTCGCACATTGGCGCAGTTCGAAGTTCTATGCGCCGCTCTTGTGGTTTGGATTCGTCCTGCTCTTTCCTACGGCCCACTTTGGTGGCACCTTGACCCACGGTGAGGGATTCCTGCTGGCCCCTCTGATGAAAGAAGAGGTGAAGCCGTCGGAGAGCCGAATCACAGAGTCCAGTACTGGAACCCTCCCGCCCATCGGGGAAGAGATTGCTAGCGCTGTCACGGCTGTCACGGCTGTTGAGAGCCCTGCCCATTCTGTGAATTTCGAGGATGTTCAGCCCATTTTTGAAGATCTCTGCGTCCGTTGTCATGGAGAGCGCAAGCAAAGAGGCGGGTTGGCTTTGCACACCCTCGCAGCCCTTGAGGCCGGTGGCGACAGCGGTCGAGTGCTCGTCGGTGGGCCTCAAGCGGACGCTAACCTGTTGATGCAAAGGCTCTTGCTGCCAATCGATCACGAGGATCACATGCCTCCGGCCAAGAAATCTCAGCCAGACGCGGCTGAGTTGCAACTGATTGAGGAGTGGATCCTTACGATTCCGAGTAGAATAGCCGGCGACGAGTCCGCGGCCGTTTCCCCCCAGCTAGACCCACAGCCGGAAGCAGAGCCCAGCTCAAAGACCAAGTCCCCCCAAACAACGGTCGCGATTGTTGCCTTACGTGAGCGCCTCGCGCATGTGCAGCTGATCGCGGCCGTTTCCTCTGATCTCTGGATCGACTTTGTTTCGGTTGTCCTGGAGCCGGGTGAACTTCAGTCTCTGCTTGAACCCCTAGAGAACCAGATTGTTGAACTGTCCTTGGCCGGCAAGACAATCAATCAAGACGACATTGCCTACCTGGCCCAAATGCCGCGGTTAGTGGACTTGGACTTGCGTCGTATGGATGTAGAGCCCCTGAACATCGAAGGCCTGGCTACGGCCCCTGTTTTGCACGAGCTCAACCTCGCCGGCACACCGTTACAAGCAGGTTCACTTGACGTCTTGGCGCGTGTCAGCACTTTGGATCATGTCTACCTCTGGGGGACAGGCCAGGATGATTCGATAGAGGCACTTCGTGCGAGCCGGCCTGATCTTGAAGTGATCGTGGATCCTTTGGTGGCAGTCGATGCGTTGGAAGTCGAAGCCGAAGTCGTTTTCGAGCATCCTCATCAGCACTCCGCAATCATGCATCCCGAGTGGGTCCGTCCGCAGCCTTCCGCGGAACCTGTGTTCGTTGGTTCTGGAGCGAATCGCTACCGTTGGGATTCCCGTTGGCTGAAGTTGGCCGATGGTCGTGATTGGCTTGGAAGCACTCATGGATGCATCGTTGTCGATAAGCAGGGGCGTGTTTATCTAAGTGCCGAGACAGGCCCCGCCGTCCTTGTCTTCTCCGCCGAAGGCGTTCTCGAAAATTCTTTTGGAGAGGAGTGGGAGGGCGGACTTCACGGGATCAGTGTAGTCACCGAAGCTTCCGGCGACGAAGGCGCCGAACGTGAGGTCTTGTATCTCGCGCACACCGGGAGACAGGAAGTGATCAAGACAACCCTTGAGGGTGAGGTCCTGGCCAGATTTGGTGCTCCGCCAGAGTCGACCGGGCTCTACATGAATCCGGACCACTACCGTCCAACCAGCGTTGCCGTAGCAGAAGACGGGACGGTATTCATCGCAGATGGCTACGGCCTCAGCTGGGTTCATCGTTTCAGCGCTGATGGCGTCTATCTCGACAGTTTTGGAGGGCGTGGCGAAGCCATAGAGAACCTAAGCACTCCCCATGGACTTTGGTGGGACACGCTCACTTCTCCTTCGACCCTGCTAGTCTCCGATCGCGAGAACCATCGTTTGGCTCGCTTCTCGCATGGGGGGGAGTTCATTGAAGCCACGGACCCTGAATCGGGCCTGTTGCGGCGTCCTTGCCATGTCCAGTTCCTCGGAGAGCTTGGGATCGTTTCCGATTTGGCCGGCCGAGCGACCCTGCTGAACGGGAAGTTGGAGCTCATCGCGCAACTGGGGGACAACCCCGATCCGGCCCAGCGAGCGCAATACGGCATCACGCCGGACCTTTGGCGTGAAGGAGTCTTCCTTGCGCCGCATTGTGCACGCTTCACTCTGAAGGGCGACATCATCGTAATGGACTGGAATGTGGCCGGCCGCGTGACCCTCTTGATCCACGATCCAGAGGAGTGATCATCAAAGTTCTCTCAGAAATGGTTCCGGATCCAGAAATGGACTCTCGGCCAATTCGCTACCCCTGGCGACGTCGTGACCAAGATTGCCAGGCACCCCCACACAAGATCTCATGAGACTTACATCCCAACTATCGATTGCTTTCGCTTCCTCTCTGCTAATCGGATGCTCATCCACGGGCTGGGGCAGCCAGGTTTATGGGGAGGGTCCTTATATTGATTCGGACCGCAGCCTCGAGGGTTTCGAATCTCTGTCCATGTCCGGTGGGATGGCCATCGATATCACCATTGGAAGCCCGCAATCTGTGGTGATCTTCGCAGAGGAAAATCTGCACGAGTACATCCGTACACGAGTCGTGGACGGCACCTTGAAAATCGATTTCACAGAGTCCATTTCCACTAGCGAGCCAGTCCGCGCGGAGATTACGGTGGCAAGCCTGGAGTCGATCAGCCTTTCAGGCAGCAGTAAGCTGAGTGTCAATAGCCTCGATGAGGACGAATTCATACTCAATGTCAGTGGATCAGTCCGCGGAGAAATCAGCGGAGATGTTCGCGACCTGGAGGTGAACATCGCAGGTTCCGGCAAGCTCAAGCTCTTCGGTCTAAATGCTACGGATGCCGAGATCGACATCTCTGGTTCGGGCAACGTCGAAATAGCCGTGAGCGATAGTCTCGACGTCGATATCGCAGGTAGTGGTGTGGTGACCTACGTGGGAACACCTGCGCTAAGCACTTCCTTCGCCGGTTCCGGGAAGGTCCGGCGCAAGGACGGTTAGAACGAAAGCGTCTTCACCAGGCCGAGCATCTCCTCTTCGGAGACCTCGCACGGAGGAGGCATGCTGACTTGGTGCATCGCATTGGTTGGGATCAGGTGTACGTGAACGTGGGGCACCTCCCAACCGATCACGAGTACGACCACTCGCTCGCATCCCAGTCGTTCCTTTAGCTGCTTGGAGACCGTCTGAACGGCACGCCATAGATCCGCGTGCTCGTCCGGTTCCAAGTCAAAGAGATAGGCCACCTCGCGCTTGGGGATCACCAGGGTATGGCCCTTCTGGGTCGGACGAATATCGAGGAAGGCAAGGTGCTTCTCGTCCTCCCATATGCGGTGGCAGGGAAGTTCGCCCGCGACGATCTTGCTGAATATTGTAGGCATGCCCGGGAGGGTAGCGGTTTCTGATGTCTCAGGCCAAGGTGAGTTCAGATGTCTGTAGGGCTGGTCATCGCCAGAGATTTTGACAACTCGCAATGATTTTGCGCGAAGGCTTAGGAATCAGGGGTCTGCTATTCGAGGAAGAGTGAGCACGCAAGCCCCTTCTCCCCAAATCGACTCCGGTGGGGTTCTCTCCACCAGTGATTGCTATGGAATATCTATTAACTCTTTCGTTTGCCGTCGCCAGTTGCCTGGTCGGTGTCGCTATCACCTGGCAAGCCCTCGCCTCCCGCCACAAGCAGGACTTTGAGGGTCTTGAGCGCGGCATGACCGATGAGCTTAGGGCCCGTCTAGAGACCTATGACGAGCTGAAAGATCGCGTGGTCGCTATTCTTCACTCCGTCGGCCAGCGAGAGCGTAATTTCATCGGGCGCCTCAATGTTCAGCGCGCGAACATCTGCAGCTTGCAGGAAATGCTGACTACTCGCGAAGAGGCTTCGGCGGGCAACATCAATGACGATCTAGAGCGAGATTTTCAATTAGCCCTCGAGCCCATAGAAGCTGCCTTCTCCAATGAGGAGTTGGTAGATTTACCCATGGGAACCGAGGATATGAGCTTCCTGGTCGATGAGCTAGAGTTTCAAACGGAGAGTATTGGCGAGAATTATAAGGTCGCTCTGGACGACAGCGCGACAGCCATTGCCAACTTGGCTGCGCGCGCCATTGAACTGGAGCCCCTTGCTGATTCGCTCTCACGTCGCGAGTATGAACTCCAGGGATTGAAGCGATTACAGGAAGAACTGGCTGTAACCAACGAGAGCCAAGCACGTCTGATGCGCCAGTGCATCGAAGAGTTTCAGCCCGTCATGGAGAGCTTGAGTCGGCAAGAGGAACTCGTTGAACGTTGGCGCAATATGCTGAGTGAAGCTGAGTCCGCCTCTAGCGAACACGTTACCGAACTGGAATTCCGAATTTCCGAGTTGGAGCCGCAGGCGGCACGATTGACGGAGAGCGAGAATGAACTCTTTAATCTGCAATCACAGTTGATGGCTGCGGGCGAGGAGATGGCTAAATGGCAGCAGATGTTTGAGAGTGTCAGCGCTGATTGCAGCAAACTCGAAGATCAGCTTGGACGAGTATTCGAAAGCGTCGAAGCAAAGCAACTCGAGCTGAACAAGAAGAAAGAAGAGCTCGGACTGTGTGACGCGGAGATTGAAGACATGCGTCTTGCGGAAGATGAAGCACGCGAGGAGATTGGATACTTGACCACTCGCCTGGACGAGCTTATGCCTCTCGAAGATCGGGTGGCCACCTTGAATAACGAGTTGTCTACGAAGGAAATGGAATGCAAGGATACTGCTAGCGAACTGGAAGGTCTCTCTAGCGACTTTGATAGCCAGACTCGTGATATCGAGATAATGGAAAGCGATATCGGACAGCTCAAGGAACAGCTGGAGCGAGCAAGTGATCGGAGCAGTGCTTCAGAGGAGCAGGTCAAGGAACTCGAAAACCAATTACAGAAGAGCGCACAACGACTCTCGCAGGTTGCAGGACGACTCGAAGTCTCTCTAGCCAGTTGCCAGGAGTTGCAGGACGAGCTCACGTGCAAGTCTGCAAGCCTTGAGTCTGCCGAGAGGGAATGTCAGAAGATCAGTGGCGAATTTGTAAGCGTGCAAGCGGAGCTAAATCAAGCGCTCGAAATGATCGATTCCCAGCTTGAGGAGGCAGGTCGCGAACGCGGCGCGCTCGAGTGTGAAAAGAGCCAGCTTCAAGATGTGCTTGATCAAGTTGAATCCTCAAAGTTTGACCTTGAAGCAGAGTTGGCGCAGAGCGTTGATGAAGCTGCAACCAAGGGGCAGCGCATCGAAGAACTGCAGGAGTCCTTGGTCATGGTTTCCGGAGATGCATCTATAAACCGCGACGCGATGCTGGCGAAGATGTCCACCGTCCAAGAAGCCCACAACATGCTCGAGGCTATGCGCCCCATGTTCGAGGGCTTACAAGAAAAGCTGAACGAAACAGAACACGAGTCATAAATCGAATCTATTGCTATCGAAAGCGTCTCACGTGTTCTCGGACGCGTGGGGCGCTTTCCCTATTGGCATTGGATCCGGTCGCCGGGCATGCCACACTAGACAGATGCAGTCTCGTCCTCTTTTGCTCATCTTTGGGCTTCTCGTGCCAACCCTTATTGGATGCGGCGAAGAAGCTCCGGAGCTCGAATTGATCATTCATGCGCCAGCCTTCGAATCGGGAGCCAGCTTTGGAGGCACAGAACGATGCGAGGCTTGCCACTATGATACGGTCCAAGACTGGAGTCAGACAGGCATGGCGCGCAGCCTACAAGCCGTGGTTTCCGGCGAGTTGTCCGGGCTCGGCCTGGTGGAAGATGGTCCCAGCGGATATAGCTATCAATATTCGACAGCTACTGACGGCAAGGCATATGTTCTAGGAGAGACCCGCAAGGACACGCCTTCGCACGCCTTAGGTTCCGAAGTGCTCTACGCGATCGGTTCTGGAGAGCGCGATCGTTCTTATGTGGTGGGGCATGGCGCTGGTCTTTGGTTTTCACCGATTGAGGTCTTGAGCACGGAGCGTGGGCGTCACGCGACCCTGGCGCCGGGCGCTTCGATGGTTTCCGGGGGCCGATTGTCCTTTGCCATCTCGGAGGAGTGTCTCGGGTGTCACACGGATGCACCGCCGCCGCGCAGCTTCCCTCTCAACTTGCGACCGGATCCCGCGCACTGGCAACCCCGTGGGATTTCGTGCGCCGCATGTCACGGTGGAACAATCGCCCATGCGGATTGGCGCGAAGCACAGAACTCGGTTGATAAGGATCCAATTCTCCAGATCGCTAACCTGAGTCGAGTTGAGCAGTTGTCCATATGTGCCGCATGCCACTTGCAGGGAGACGCACGATTGGTACTCAACAACGTGGATCTGGGTCCACCTAAACCAGGCACTGACTTACTCAAGCAGCGCGCTCTCTTTGTTGCAGCCACGCCAACAGCTGATGTCGGTTTTGTGAGCCAGGTCGAGCGCCTCGTGCTCTCTGAATGCTTTCTTGAATCGCAGATGACCTGCGCGACTTGCCACGATCCGCATCGTACGCTTCATGCGGAGCGCGAACGCAAGCGTGTCCGTGATGCCTGTACGCTCTGTCATGCAAGCGATTCGCCAAACGGACTGCAGCACTTTGGGAATAAAGTCTCAGCTGCGGGTTGCAGTCGTATGGGAAGCCACGGAATCGAAACTCACGCGGTGCAATTGGATCGGACACTGAAGGCAGATTGCGTCGATTGTCACATGCCTCTGACCGGAGTCTTTGATGTGGCTGAGATCACGATTCACGACCATTACATCAGGCGTGATGTGAGCGATGCAAAGGGAGCCACTCCAGAAGGGAATCTGCGCTTCCCGGAATCTGCGAGCGGGGATTGGCGGCGATTTAAATGGCCGGGTGAGAAAGCTCCGGACCATATAGACGAGCCTGGGTTGTGGATGATGGCCTTTGTGAATGGTGAACACCTGACGAGAGCTATTGCACTCATCGATGAAGCGCCAGGGGAAGTCGCAATTGAGTTGGCGATGTATCACCACACGCGTGCCAGTCTCTTGCAATCGCTTGGCCGAGATGAAGACGCACGTGCGGCTTATGAACGAGCGCTAGAGTTGGATCCTAAACTTGCGGAGAGCGCGATCAACCTCGGGCTGTTGTATGGAAACACCGGCGATCTCGAGCGGGGTATTGCCCTCTTGTCCAAAGTCATCGAAAGCTACCCACTTGCAGATGGTGCCTTGCGCAATCGCGCCGTTCTACTTTACCGCAGTGGTGACTTGGCTGGCTTTGCTCGCGATTTGGAGCGTGCCTTTTCAGCGTGGCCCAGCGCAAACTTGGCAGGTAAATTGTCTGGGTACTTCGCTTCGATCGGGGACCACGACAAGGCCAATCGTTATTCACGAATGCTTCGTGAGTTAGATCCTTTGGCTGGGAAGAGTAAGCCTTGAAGCTAGCTCTTAGGCGCTAACGCAAACTGAGGGCGGGCCGAACAGCGAGTGCGCGCGCGCTGCTTAGGAGTCCGCAGCAAGTGGCTAGCAAGGCGCTTGCGAGTACAAAGGCTGGCAGCCAAGACCAGGGTAGTTGAGGGTCGAAGGCCATCAGTTCATGAAGGAAACCCCAGGAGAGTAGATAGGCGGCGCTTGCACCGCAAAGTCCAGCTACTCCGCCGATCATTGCATACTCCACGCCAAGGTAGATGGCGACTCCCATGCGAGTCATGCCCAAGGTCTTTTGCAGGGCGATTTCACGCTTTCGGCGCAAGCCACCAGCGGCGACAGTCCCGCACAGAATCGCCAAGCCAGCGACAACGGAGATCAAACCGAGCGAGCGCACGCCGAGCGCAATGCGTTCCATAATACCCGCGACCTTCTCTAGCATGGGGCGCAGGCGCAGGAGTGTGACGTTGTTGAAGTCAGCGACAAGTTTATTCTGCAAGGGCTGCTCGCTGTCAGCTTGCAAGCGAGCCGAAGCGAGATGACTGTACGGGGCACCGTCTAAAGATCCTGGCTCAACGATTAGGAAAAAATTGATTGAGAAGCTCGCCCAATCAACGTCGCGAATACTAGTGACCATGAACTCGATGGGTACTCCTTGCAGGTCAAAGGTCAATCGCGTTCCAAGCTGGGCACCCAGTGATTTGGCAAAGCGCTCCTCAAGAGACACCTCTTGGACATCGTCGTTCTGGAACCAATGGCCATCAATCAAGGTGTTCGAATCCGGCAAGTCCTTACGCCAGGTCAGCCTTTGCTCGCGAGTGAGGACCCAGCGTTCTCGTCCAGAGACGGTTTCGCGATCCGCAGCAATTTCGCGCACCGCATCACCATCGATGTGGGATAGTCGCGCCATGCATACGGGAGTATTGTCGATGTAACTCGCGTCATGTGTTTTTAGTAACTCCTGCACGCCGGGCCATTGATCGCTTTGGACATCCACTAGGAAAATGCTCGGTGCTTCCTCTGGAAGTCCATTACGAAGTTCCTCACTCAATCGATGTTCGACCAGCAGCATGGTTGTGATCACATGCACACCCAGACCAAGTGCGACCACTGTTGCGATGGTTCCTGCACCCGGACGCGCAAGGCTTGCTAGACCGTGACGAAGATAGATTCCCATGGAGTCACGCGGGATGCGCGTGGCCAGCCACATCGCAAGGCGCGCTCCAAAAATAAGGAGCAGAACGAGGCCTATCAGACCGCCGCTGAAGAACCCCGCAATTTTCGGATCTTCTGCCTGTATCCAAGCGGCACCAAAAAGGCCAGCGAGCAGCAACACTGAGCATAGGAAGCGAACCCATAAGGGGATTCCGAGTGGGGCGGCTTCCGAGCGTAGGACCCTGGCCGGAGAGACCTTGTAGATTGCAGTGAGGGGGCCCAAGGCGAAGATTGTCGCAATGCCAAGCCCCAAGCCAAGGCCTCGAGCGAAGACAACCAGGGACGGCAGCAGAGATGTCTTCCCTCCAAAAAACTCAGGTGCCACAAGAGCTGCGCAGAAGGGAAGGCAGGCACCCACCAGGCACCCGATGAAGCTGGCTAGGAGTGCCAGGCCAAGCACGTGACCAACATAGAGTTGGAGGATCTCACGCGGGCGCATTCCGAGGCTGCGCTGAATCGCGACTGCGGGAGTGCGTTCAAGGATCCACACGCGCACAACCTGTGCAACTCCGACGCCACCCAAGATCAGAGATAAGAGCGCTATCAAACCCAAGTAGCGTTCTACGTTCTCCAACCAGCGCTTGACGCTAGGCTGTGCTTCGCGATGGGTTTGAGCTCGAATTCGCAGTGCGGGGTCGAGGCCCGCAACGACCTGTTCCTTTTTGCTAGCAAGCTGCTCAGCGCTCTGGTCAACCGGATAGCGCAGCAATTGGATGTATTGCACGCGACTTCCGAACTCCAACAAACTGGTCTGTTCAAGACCAGCGTTCGAGATCATGACACGTGGTCCGAGGCTGATGCCGAACTCTAAGCGGTCTGGTTCACTGAGCAGTGAGCCCACTACGCGGAATGTTTGCCCACCAACTTGCACCGAATCTCCCTGCTTAAGCTGGAGTGCAGTCATCAGTTCGGAGGAGACAAGCATCTCGTCTGCTTCGAGCATGGCCGGACGCAGACCAGGCGGAAGAGTGACGACACTGCCATAGAATGGATAGCCCGGGCCTACTGCTTTCAACTCAACAAGCCGCGAGTTCTGTGGACTGCCACTATCGCTGGCCACGCCCAACATGGTTGCAAGTTCCCATACTCGAGTGCTGGCGAGAGGCTCAGTCGCCTGAATTAAGCTTAAGAGTTGCTCGGGTAGTTCCGCTCGTGAGGAAATCTTGAGGTCGGCGGCGATCAGCTCTCGAGATTCTGCACCCAGGCTACCCTTCACGGACTCTATCAGGGAGGCGACGCCGGTGACCGCGGCGACTCCAATCGCCAAGCACGCGACAAAGAACAGCATGCGTCCACGTGCGCCACGCGATTCGCGAACGAGGAGGTTTAAAGCCAGTCGCCAGTTCAACCTTGGAGCTCCCCGCCGATCAGATGCAATGTGCGTTCGCCACGCTGGGCAACTTCTTGGTCATGGGTGATGAGTACCAACGTGGTACCCAGTTCGTGACGAAGCTGTAGAAGATGCTTGAGAGCTAGCTCTCCAGATTCTCGATCTAAATTGCCGGTGGGCTCATCGGCGAACAGAACTTCGGGACGATGCCCAAAGGCTCGAGCGAGTGCAACACGCTGTTGCTCTCCGCCGGAGAGCTGTGAGGGATAGTGGTGTCCACGTTTGGACAAGCCCACTTGCGCCAGCACCTCATCGGCACGCTCAAGCGGGTTCTCTACACGCGAAAGTTCCAGAGGCAAGAGCACATTTTCGCGGGCGGTAAGATTGCCTAGCAATTGGAAGTTCTGAAAGACAAAGCCGACCTTGTTGCGCCGCCAAAGAGAGAGCTGGTCTTCGCTGCTCTCCTCAATTTTCTGTTCGTAGAATCGGATTGAACCGGTCGATGGACGTTCCAGCCCGGCGAGCAATCCAAGTAAAGTGGATTTGCCGCTGCCCGAAGGACCGACGATCGTTACAAACTCTCCGCCGTGTATGGAGAGGTTGATGTTCTTCAGAATCTGAAGATCCTGATCTCCAGAGCGCAAGCTGTGCCCCACATCGATGCATTGGATTTGAGGCTCTTGTGGTTGTGTCGACATGGATGGAAGCTTCTGACTCGTGCGCTGGGTATGCTGGTTCGCATGCACAATAACAAGCGCATCTTGGCTCTGCTCCTATCGCTTTTCATTCTCGGTTGTGGATCTGAACAAGAACCAGACACAGAGACGCGACTGGGAGACTCTTGGCAAGGCTCCTCGTCAGCCGGGAGCGTGGCAGCGCTAGAAATTGACGCGGATGCGCCGACAGTCATTTTTTTGGGCGACTCTTTGAGTGCAGGGTTGCACTTGGAAGCTGACTTGGCCTTTCCGGCAGTTTTACAACGTAGAATGGTGGAGCGCGGACTTCCCTTCAAGCTAGTCAATGCAGGGATCAGTGGAGACACGGCCGCTGGCGGCGTCGCTCGCATTGACTGGTTGCTTAAACAGAATCCGAGTGTGGTCGTGGTGGAGTTGGGCGCTAACGATGGCTTGCGCGGAATGGACACCCAGAAGATTGAGGCCAACTTGCGCACGATCCTGCTCCGTATTCGGGATGCGGGGGCAACATCGATTCTCTTTGGGTTAGAGATTCCGACGAGCTACGGCCTCGAGTACACCCAGAAGTTCCGGCAAATGTATGTCACTCTCAGTGATGATCTCGATCTACCTTTCGTTGAAGACTTTCTTGTGGGAGTCGGGGGTGTACCGAGCATGAATCTTCCAGATGGCATGCACCCGACCGCCCTCGGGCACGAGCGCTTGGCCGATAACATCCAAGCCGTACTGGTCGGTGTGCTGGAAGACCTCGATTGAGTAACCCCCTTCCTGGAGGTCTACTCGTCACTCTCCGCGGTGAGGGCCAAGAAGGTCGGCGCCATACGATTATCGAAACTGGTGAGGGTTAGGCTCTCAACCTTCGCCTCGGGCTTACTTGACTCGATAGAGAAGTATCGGACCTGTCCCCAGCTACCTTCACGCAAGAGACCCTCCACGAATTTGGAATCAGGCACATCGCTGCGACGAATCCAGTCTGCAAAGTGCACACCGTCCTTCAGGACGACCTCTTCTTGTGTGCCGTCGGCGTAATTGAAGGTCCAACTGATGACGGGCTTCTTATCGGGAAAGTAGGGCGCACCCCAGGCGGAGATGCCGCCCAAGACATGGATGCGATTGAGGGTCTGACCCACTGGAATGGTGACTCTTTGCGGCATCGCGGTCTTGGAAGCCCAACCCTCGATGGCCCCGCCCTTGAGTACAATGGCATTGTTACTGCTTGCTACCCGCGACGGATCGAGCAACTGCATCGGAACGCCGAACACTTCAACAATTCCAAACTGAAGTAGATCTAAGGGCTTCGGCTCGTACTGCGGATCGTAGAGGCCAAGGGCCGTACTAGCACTGCAGTGTTCTTGGATATCGATCACTCGGAAGTGATCGAAGTCTTGGCAAATAAAGGCGAGCAGGTCCCGGAGCTTTTCTGCACCGAGCTCTTCAAAACCTGTTGGCATTGGCGAGCGTCCAGTGGAGCGCAGCGACTCGATGTCTTCACGTCGAATCTCCTCCTCGCCGGCTGAGTGACGAAGTGTGATGGAGTCAAGACCATCATGGGTCAAGACGCCTGCTATCAGTCGGCCGTCATAGGTTTCTGCGATGTATTCCACATAGGAGGTTTCGAGTGATCGATTGGGATCGATGATGAAGGGCAGGAGATGCTCGGCTCCGTGTGCGCCCATACCTGTGAGCGACGGCCCCACATTACCCGCGCTAGCTTGCGGCAAGTGTTCTACGCTGTGACAGACAACGCAGTTTTCAATAAATACCGCCTTGCCATGATCCACATCGCCGGCTTTTGCCACTTGCGGAACGAGCGCCGCAATGATCGCTTCAAGATCCTGAGACTCCAAACTTGTTCCCGTGCTAAGCAGTGTTTGTGCGCGCTCTGCAGTCGTCTTGTCCGGGTGGTTGCGCAATTGAAAGAGTTGCCTTGGGCCGAGGTCCTTTGCACTCAAACTTTCATTCTCGACTTGATCAAGAAGAACGGCGGTCCAAGTCGGACGATCGAGTAGTGCATGAAAGATCTGTTGCTTCACTTGACCGGTAACCCTCGCTAGAGCCGGAGCAAGAACTTCGGCAGCTTCCGTTTCAGAGAGTTGCGCTAGGGATTGGACGAGGAGTAGTTGTATGTCTACTGGATAGTAGGGGGCAAGGAACTCGTCCGCGGTGCGAATCGAAGCCAGTCGACTTTGGGGAATGCTAAGGAGCACTTGGATGGCTTCAATCTGCGCGTTGACACCTGCATCGGGGTCTTCCGTGACTCTGTGCAAATTCTGGATCAAGGGAGCCAGTGCATCTTCAATCTTCGATGAGTTCTTGATCTTCGTACTGAGTGGCAGCAGGGCGCTTGTTATGTCAGTCCTATTTGCATACTCGTTCAGTATGCCGGCAAGAACTTTTTCTGCACGATCGTGCGCCTCCCCGAAAGTGTAGTCGTCAGGTAGTTGGCTCGTGATTGCAGCCAGTACCTTGGGTAGCGCGTCCGGGACCGGCGGCTCTGAATGATGAAGCTGTTCAAGAGTCCTTAGGATGGCGTTCGCATCTTTTCCGCGCGCTATGATTGATGCAAGACGTTGCAATAGATCATCCGCTGCCGCCACCTCATTCTTGTCGGTTGACCATGAGCGAGTGCCGATCGCGAGTTCCATAAAGAGCGGCAAGTCGTTTTCAGCAAGGCGTAGAAATGCCGACCGTGTCAGGTCGTCGTCGAAGATGAGGTAATGGGGGATCAGCGACTCAACGACATGCCGTTCAATTGAGAAGTTACGAAGAGCTGTCAAGGCGGCGAGTCGCACGCGGGAATTGCGATCGACAATTCGCACGCTAAGGGGAAAGGCCAGGGTCGGAACCGCTTTCTGTAAGTTGAGTTCGCCCGCGACTCGCACTGCATTGCGCCGAACTCCATCATCGCGATCTGCGATGGCTAGGCGCAGATCGTGCTCTTCGAGAATCCCTGCGTGTAGTCCTTCCCACAGCTTCTGTATGCGCATGGCGGGAGTCGCTGAAGCTGTTGCAATTGCGGCCTGTTGAGGAAGCACATCCTTGTGCTGCACGCGCCAAATTCTGCCGTGTTTAGAATCTCTGTCGGGTCTCTTGGCCGCATTGGTTGGCCCATGTTCCGGTCCACGAGTGTCGTTGTGAACAGCTGCTTGGTTGTAGAAGTCCACTACATATAAGGATCCATCCGCGGCAACCCTGGTTTGAATCGGTCGAAACCATGGGTCTGTTGAGGCCAAGAATTCTTCCTCCCGTGGTTTGCTGGCCGTGTAACTCAACCCATCATTTTCAACAATGTCGCGGTGTACGAGGTTGACGGTCGGTTCAGAAACGAAGTGGTTGCCTTCGAATTCCTGAGGCCACAAACCTCCGGAATAGATCGTGCAGCCCGAGGCCGCTGTGAATCCGCCAACAAAGTCGATCTGGACATAAGGAGCACGATCAGCCTTGGAGATGCGTTGGAGTTTCCTGTGGTCAACGATGTCCTTCCAGGTCCTCGTGCCTTTGATGCGGTTAGGCCCAAGCGCATCTTCGGATAGAAGTACGTGACGCAGGTGGGAGCCATTGGCCATTGTGAAGAACAGTTCCCCATCAGGTGCAAAGTCAAGGCCCCAAGTATTCGACGAGTAGATCGACACGGGTTCGATGACTGAGCCGTCCGGCCGGAAGCGGAAGATTCCACCGGGGATGTGACCAAAGTCGCGCTCGAAAGTTAGGGAGCGGACTTCGCGAGAATCGTTGCCGCTGTATCCTTGAGTTGCATAGATCCATCCATCCAAACTCCAACGCATGTTGCTGATTGTGGCGTGGGTGTCTCCGAAGCCGAAGCCATTGAAGAGTACGGTGCGTTCGTCGCTACGCCCGTCTCCATCGGTGTCGCGCAGCCATAAGATCTCGGGGGACTGAGTGACGATCACCCCATCCTCATGGAACACAAAGCTCGTGACGAGATCGAGATTCTCAGCGAAGGTTTTGGACTGGTCCATCCGCCCATCGCCGTCGCTGTCCGTGAGAACTGAAATGCTATCGGATGGTTTGAGGCCCGAGTCTCCCGACTTGTTTGGGTAGCCAGGTGTTTGCGCTACCCACAGGCGACCCGTGTCGTCCCAATCAATGCAGATGGGGTTGACAATCAAGGGCTCGCTGGCGACGAGCGAAATTTCGAATGCCTCGTTTAGCTGGAAGCCATCGTGAGCCTGAAGCGCAGACGTGGGCCCGCCGGGCGGATAGCGTAGGGCACGCAACTCAGTCTCCTCCGTAAAGCTATCCTCGTCTCGGTGCCCGGCCCAGGCTATGGCGCGCAGTAATAAAGTCCGAAAGGCGGGATGATTGAAGGTCGCGTAGTTGTGGCCTTGAAGCGTGACGAAGGCGCGGTAAGTCCCTTCATCGAGGACCCACATCTGTGGGGTGATCGAGTACACATCGTGAAAACTATTGGCGAGCACCTTGGCCTTGGGATCCAAATGCATGTCGAAATAGATCTCGTCATCTAGGTCGAAATGGGGAACTCCGCGGGTAATGGGATGCGGTTCTGTGAAGTACAGACCCATTTCGCCTTCCTTCCATTTCGCATGGCCATGTTCCCAAGCACCTCCCGCGCGAGTCTTGAACCACTCCGGCTCTGTTCCGCAAACTGCGTCGTGAACAACGACTAAACCACCACCACGCTCCAAGTACGCTTCAAAGAGTTCCCGTTGCTCGCCTTTGATCGTGGCGGCTTCGGCGGCGTACATCACAAGCACATCCGTTTCCGTCAGTTGCTGCTCCGAAGGAAACTGCAAGGCTCCGCTTACTTTGGCGCCCCGTTCGGTGAGCAGGGTGGTCCATTCGCCTAGAAAGCGCGGATGGTCGTGCTGGCCTGGTCCGTGAGTTTTTTCACCGGCGCGTATAAAGACTCGGAGCTGGGCTTGGCCGCTCTGCATCGCAGGATTGCCCGTGGCTACATTCAGTGCCAGGAACAAGAAGGCAAGTGAGGATGCCACGGCGCGCTGGATCTTGGTCATGCGAGCATCCTAGATTATGTAGCAGCGAACCACAGCCTTCACTCCGATTTGCCTTCGGGCATGCTCACCACATCATGGTCGTCACCCTCTACGTCGATACGGACGCAAATTTGAGCAGCCTCTTACCTGCGGCCCTGCGGCTTAGCGTGGCACGCGAAAAGGAGGTGCGCTTGGTGATTGGAAGCCCCGCAGCGAAAGTTGGGGTATGCCAGCCTATAGCTGCGGATGGTGAACTGATTGCCGTCATCCGTGAAGTGCTTGACGCTGAGTTTGGTACCGAAGGGTGGAGCGAATACCAGAGCTCTAATGAGGAGAGTGAGGCCGAACAAGATAGCGAGGCTGCTGTGGATCTGCCGCGCTTGGAGTTCTTGGAAACAGGGCTTGGAACCGACATTGATATGTGGCTAAAACCTGAAGGAGGGAAATCAAATAAATGCCTCGTAGCGGTGCAGCCAAGTGGTGAAAGTGAAGATTCAGAGGCTATCGACCGACGTCAACAGTTTTTTTCGCGAGCCATGTGCGAAGTGGTTGTACTCCGGCCGGGAATTACGGGTAAGAAAGAGCGACATGGAGTGGTGCTTGCCGTCGGTCGTGGCGTGCACGCTCATGACGCTGCCTCGCTAGCTATCGCAATGGGCGAGGCGGGTCAGGGTCCGTTAGTGGCCCTACTTGTGCAGCGCAACATCGGCGCAGATTCACGCAGCGTCGGTCGCCGAACCCTCGCGCGATTAATCGCTCGCTTCGCAGGTGATTCGGCCAACAAGTTCGACCAGGTAGTGACAATCAATGACCACCGCCACGTTGGTATTCTCGAAGAGTTCGAGAAGAGCGATGCGGAAATCTTGCTGATTGGTTCCACCAAGATGGGCGGATTAGGTCAGCGATTGCGGGGTACGATTGCTCAAAAAGTCATCCGGAGTTCGTCGGAAATAACCGTCGGAGTTGTGCGCGCCCCGATTCCTTTGAGCGGGCGAACACAGCGAATGGTGACTCAGTGGTTCCAACGCACCGTACCGCAACTTGAACGAGAAGAACGGATCGAGCTCGTCGAACGTGTGCAGTCGAATTCAAGCTGGGACTTTGACTTCATCACTTTGATGAGTTTCTCGACGCTGATCGCAGCCGCTGGTTTACTGGTGAATTCGTCCGCGGTGATTATTGGAGCGATGCTTGTGGCGCCGCTCATGACTCCCATCATTGGTGTCGGCATGGCCCTTGTTCAAGGGAATCCGCGTCTGATTCGCTTGGCCTTGCGTTCGGTCGGTCTTGGCTTTCTCAACGCCTTCATTCTCGGCGTAGTGCTCGGGTTGTTGCAATCGAGTGTCCAGGTGCCCACAACGGAAATGCTAGGTCGGAATTGGCCCGGCTTACTCGACATGTTCGTTGCCTTCGTCGCGGGCCTGGCCGGAGTGTATTCTTCGTCGAGGCCCAACCTGGTGGCCGCACTCCCTGGGGTTGCCATCGCTGCTGCACTTGTTCCACCGATCGCTACCGCCGGTTTGGCGCTTTCGATTGGAGACTTCAATCTGTCCTTAGGTGCTAGCTTGCTGTTCCTGACTAACTTCGTCGCGATCGTCTTAGCTTCTGCCCTTGGTCTGTGGGCCGTCGGAATGCGCGAAGGACAAACCGGATCACTGGTGACCCGAGTGAGTGGCTTTGTGTTTGGGGCCTTGGCCCTTGGGCTGGCATTCGGACTCTCCTACCTTCCAGAGTTCAAGTTTTCATCTCGGCGGCCAGAGCATGCCTTGCGCGCGGAATTCCAAGTGAGTCTCGGTGATGAATTCCGCATTGAGGAGTTAGTGAGGCGGCCCGGGTTCAAAGAGCCACACTTTGATCTGACACTTGTTGGATCCGAGCCTCCGACCCTCTCCTTAGTGGATGAGTTGTCACGAATCGCTGGTAGCGCGCTGGGTGAGCCTGTTCAGTTGCGGGTTCGGTCGGCTGTGGAATTGACAAGCACGAACTGAAGTGTTCTTGGTGGCTTGCTCTCGGCGGGGCGGAGGTATGCCGAAAAATGGATTCGAAAGTCCAGTTAGGGCTTTTCTGAATCCGAACGCGTTATTACAGTCGCTTCATGAGGCCCTGATGCTCCGTGATGCGGATTTTGAGAGGGTTGAAATCATCCACCTCCAAAGCTTCCAAGTAACGAATCCGATGAAATCGAGAGCGTGTTGGGCCCCCTTATCGGGGCTCCCTGGAGTCCTTCATCGCGGGATCACCTCCCGTCGGGGGGCAGTCTCGCCTGCCCTCCTCTTCTGGTTGTTAGCCATTCTTCTTTTCGTGGTGCCCTTTCTAAGAAAGCAAGACTCTGCGGATTGGAACGGCGATGATGACCCGCGCCGAGTTGATAATTGGGCGGTTCCTGAAGAGCCCTACAATGAAATCGATATGCCATTCTGGCCCGAGGTGGACAGCCTTGAGGTCGAAATGAGTGACCTATTTGAGGGAGGCTTGAGGTCACACATCGAGACCAGCAGCGCCGAGTGGTTCGGAGTGTCTTCTGAGCATCTCCGAGGTACGGGGATTCTTGAGCTGCGCCGTTTGGCGGCCGGTCGTAAGACCTACAACGCGGAGTGCGCGGGATGTCACGGAACAGACTTGGCTCTTGGCCAAGCTCCAGGTGACGGCGCCGGTCCGGCCGCGCGTTACATGATCCCTCGTCCACGAAATTTCCGGAAGGGCATGTTCAAGTTCACTAGCACCGAGAGTGGTGGACGTCCACGACGCAAGGACTTGTACAAGAGCGTGAGCTTCGGCATGGCTGGAGCTTCCATGCCGCACTTCAAGCTTCTGACGGAGGAACGGCGACATGATGTTGTGGAATACGTTCGTTACATTTCCATGCGCGGAGAGTTTGAAGAGTTGCTTCTGAGCTTTTGTGTTGACGACGAAGAGTTCACAAGTGCCGAGGAAACTGCGGAGCTCATTTACGAGCGCTGGGACGAGGGCTTGATGAGGTCAGTCTTCCCCAGCTCTCCTGAGCCCGAAGCTGATGAAGCATCAATCGCTCGCGGTCGGGAACTCTACATGGATCCGCGCGGTGCAGGTTGCGTTGGATGTCATGGTGAAACGGGTGTTGGCGACGGACCGAGCGCAGAAAAATTCCAAGATGGTTGGGGCTATCCGATCAAGCCTCGAGACTTTACGAGTGGCGTTTATCGAGCTGGCTCAGAAAACATGGACCTGTGGGGCGTCATTGCGACCGGTATCAATGGAACTCCGATGGGCTCTTTCGTAGGAGTTCTCAGTTCGGATGAGATATGGAACATCGTTCACTTCGTTCGATCGCTTGAGAAATCCGTGGGGGACAACTAGTCATGTCGCAATCTATTGCCGTACCGATCATGGCTGATGGTCCTTTGGTCAACTACAAGTTGATCAAATTGCACCTGATCGCAGCCGGTGCGTGTGTGCTCTTGAGCATGATGGCGGGTTTCTTGTACTCGCTGCAGTTCATTGGCTTCTATCCATTCCCGGACTCCGAGCTTTTAGCGCCGGGTCACATTCGCTTGATTCACACCAATCTCGCCGCCTACGGTTGGTTGGTCAATGGCTTCACAGCGATGTGTTACTACATCATCCCGCGCTTGACAGGCCATCGGGTACTTTCCGATAAACTTGGGCACCTGATCTTCTGGGTCTGGCAGGGAATCCTCGTCTGTTCAGGTGTCGGATTCCTGTTCAACCGTGCTCAGGCGATCGAGTGGGGTGAGACTCCCACGGGATTCAAACCCGGCAGCTTTGAGTTGAACTGGGTCCCGGTAGACCTCTTGGTCGTCGTCGGTGCAGTACTTTTGATTCTGCAACTGATGACGCCGATGTTCAAAGCGCGGGACCAGAAGTTCTACGTGACCTTGTGGTACTTCACTTCCGGGCTCATTTGGCTCGCGTTGACTTACATGATGGGCAACATCATTCCCGAGTGGGTCTTGCCCGGCGCCGCAGGCGCGGCTGTCACTGGCCTTTTCATCCACGACTTGGTTGGACTCTACGTGACTCCCATGGGCTGGGGTTTGATGTACTTCTTTGTACCGCTCATTCTGCGCAAGCCAATTTGGAGTCATTCTCTTTCGGTGATTGGATTCTGGGCTCTGGCCTTCTTCTATCCCTTGGGCGGAGTGCACCACTTTCTAATTAGCCCGATCCCGGACTATGTGGAGTACGGTGCAATCACGACGACCATCGCTATCGAGGTTGTGGTGACCACGGTCGTCGTTAACTTCTTCATGACCCTCCGAGGAAAGTGGAGTGCGCTGCGCACCAATATGGGCATTCGCTGGTTCTATGTTGGAGCCGTTTTCTACTTCCTGACTTGCTTCCAGTGCGCCTTCCAAGTCACTTGGACATTCCAGAAGATCATTCACTTCACGGATTGGGTGGTGGCTCACGCCCACCTGATCATGTATGGAACCTTCACTTTCTGGTTGTTCGGTGCGATTGATTGGCTTTGGCCACGGGTTTGCAAGAAGGAGTGGTATTCACCGGCTCTAAAGAGTTGGCACTTCTGGCTCTCGACAATCGGCATCCTCGTGATGTTCTTGGACCTCACCATGGCCGGCTTGATCGTTGGGTACATGCAGAAGAGTTTGAACCCTTGGTCGGACATGATCGACGCTTCGGTTCCCTTTTGGTGGATTCGAACTTTCTCGGGTGGACTCTTCATTTCCGGACTGATGTGCGGCCTCTGCAACATGTGGCTGACCGCTCAGAAAGGCGAAGAGTACATTGAAGAAGAACACTACATTGCCCTCGACGAGAACTAAGGAGGACTGATTACATGGAACGTTTCTACACCTTTGTTTTTGTGGCTGGCATCGGCTGCTTCGGCATTGCCTTTGTGCTCGGGCTCATCTTTCCCTGGATGTCACTGAGCGATTATCACCACATGGATTACCAGACCTTGGAGGACCTGGCCGCCGTGCCAAGTGTCGAGTTCGTGCAGTTGGAGAGTAGCTTTCCGGAGGCCTTCGAGGAGGCTTATCCGGGCGGTACGACTCCCGCAAACTACGCTAAAGCACTGCGCCACGGTCGCGATCTCTACATCGGCCAAGCTTGTTGGCACTGCCACAGTCAGTTCGTCCGTGTTGTCTCCAACGAGGAGCAACGTTGGGGGCCTCCTTCGGAGGCCTACGAATACATGAATGAGTTGAACCAACCACACTTGTGGGGGACTCGGCGAGTTGGGCCTGACCTGGCGCGACTCAAGGGGCGACACACCAATGATTGGCATATTGCGCACTTTATGAACCCAAAGAACGTGGTGCCCTACTCGGTCATGCCAGCGTACGCCTATTACTTCGAGGAAGACGGCACGCCGCTTGAATCCGGGTTTGCACTGGTGACTTACCTACAATGGCTCGGAACAACCTACGTGGAGGCTAAGTAATGAACTCTCAAGAAAAATCAGAGTCTGCTCCGCAGTACTCAAAGCGCTTTACCCGTAACTTTCACATCTTCTTCATCACGGTCTGCACTGGGGCGGGGTGCATGTTCGTATTCAAGCTCTTCTCGTTCATGCAAACGATCAAGCGTGAAGAGATGAATGGCTTTGCCTTCGACCCAATCATGATCTACGCCTGCGTGGCTGCTGGGTTCTTGATTCTGCTCTTTTGGGCGTACCTCACAGGGCAATTTCGGAACATCGAAGGTCCGAAATACGAGATGTTCGAGCGCATGCAAGAGCAGGAACGCAAAGAGTTCGAGTGGAAGCGGGGAACGAAGTCCAATGAGTGATCCCAACGACATTTTGGACCGCGAGCCCCTCGGAGCGTCGGTTGACGAGACGGATAGTAAGCAGAAAATTTTCGCCTACGATAACGGCGGCGTGCCTTGGTACTTGCTGCTGTTGTACCTGGCGTTCTTGGTTTTCTTTACCTTCTACACGCTCGAGTTCCAGTTGCCTGATTTCCTGCAGCAGGGACCAGGCCAAGGTGGCGAACCGGACGTAATGAGCATTCAGTAGGAGAGTGTCGAGCGAGGAAAATGATCGAGTGCCTTGCACTCATTGCAGTTTGCCAGCCCGGCGGATTGCAGCGGATGCGTCACTCGCATTTTGCTGTAGCGGGTGTTGTCTTGCCCATCACCTCTCTGTAGAGGGTGTGTCTGATAGCGCAGATCGCTTGCTCGCGCGCGTCTTGCTCTCGGCAATGCTGTCGATGGGGGTAATGATGCTCTCTTTATCGCTCTATGGATCCTTGCTCGGTGAAGCTTCTGATTTTGACAGCGAGTCTGCTATCGCAATGCGTGGACTCCTGCGTTTGGCTGCTCTGTGTATCTCAACGCCTGTGATGGCACTGCTCGGGTTGCCGCTCTTTGAAACGGTTCTGCGCATGCGGCGCTGGCTCTCCGCGGATGCGCTGATTGTTTTGGGGACCGGCGCGGCCTTTGGCGTCTCCGTCTGGAATACTTTTAGAGGCGGTGGAGAAGTCTTCTTTGACACCGCGACCATGGTCTTGGTTCTAGTCAGTTTGGGTCGTTGGCTGGATGTCTCGGCGAAGGACAAGGCACGCGCCGCTCTAGAGTTGATTCTGCCTGAACGCGATCATGGAGCGGTTGTCGTTGAGACGGGACAGGAGAGCGATGTGCGCATCGATGAGATACGCATCGGCCAAATTGTTCGCGTGCGTCCTGGCGAGGTTATTCCTGTCGACGGAGTTGTGTATTCGGGACGTTCCTTCGTGGATAGTTCTGACATGACCGGCGAAGAGGAACCATGCAGTTTCTCTGCAGGTGATGAAGTACTCGCGGGTACCCGACTAACGGACGGAACGCTCGATGTGCGTGCTTCAGCTGTCGGGAGCGACCGCGTTTGCGAAGGAATGGCACGCATCCTGCAGTCCGCCTTGAGTACTCCTTCTAGCAGTGTGCTGCTGGCTGACCGTGTAGCCGGGCGCCTGATTCCCATCGTGCTATTGCTGGCACTAGGAACTGCGATTTGGCATTGGGAAGCTCTAGGTGCTGAAGGCGCTTTGCTTGCCTCACTCTCGGTCATTCTGATCGCTTGTCCGTGTTCCTTGGGCATTGCAACACCCCTGGTGTTTTGGGCGGCCCTTGGCAAAGCGTGGAAGCTCGGTGCCTTGGTGCGGGGCGGGGATGCTCTCGAGCACTTGGCCCAGGCAAAGCGTATCTGGCTCGACAAGACAGGGACCTTGACTGACGGGACCTTTGAGTTGGTTCGCATCCAAGTTCACTCCGGCCTTAGTGAAGCCGAGGCCTTAAAGATTGCAGCCTCGCTTGAGTTAGGATCGGAGCACCCGATTGGGCGCGCGCTGCGGAAAGCTTGGAACGAAAGATCCGTGGAGAACCCCCTTTGTAGCGTTGAGTACTTTACCAACATGCCGGGTGTGGGCGTAAAGGGCGTGATCGATGGCGTTCAGTGGAGCTTGCAAAAGGGTGGAGTGGACGGGGCTGTGTTACTCATGTGCGGGACTGAGTTGCAGGCAGGGTTTGAGCTGACTTCTAAAGCCCGCCCAGAAGCACGTGAGGTGATCGACGCGCTACGCGCAGCTGGGTTGAAACCCACGGTACTGTCCGGTGATGCGCAAGGCCCGGTACTTCGAATTGCTGATGAGCTTGGCGTCTCCGTGGAGTACGGATTACTTTCGGCAGACAAGGTGCAGCGCATCATGAGTCAAGAGCCGAATGCAGCCATCTTCGTCGGCGACGGTCTGAATGACGCCGCTGCCCTGGCCGCCGCCAGTGTAGGCATCACGGTCCAAGGTGGATCTGCCAGAGCTATGAACGTTGCTGATGTGAACCTTCTACGTCCTGGACTAGAGGTCCTTCCCGATCTAATTTTACTAGCCCGGCGTGCGACTCGAATTGCACGAGGGAATCTCCTTTGGGCCTTCGGCTACAACGGCCTCGCCCTTCTCTTGGCCATCTCAGGACATTTGCCGCCTATCGCCGCAGCGGCTGCAATGGTAGCTTCCAGCTTGGCGGTGGTTATCAATTCGGGGCGCGTGTTGCGCGCCACTTGAGTCAAAGAATGCTATGCCCGTAGGGATTCTAAGAGACAAGGTGCTGTACGGCATTGGACGTATGCGAGGCAAGGGGCATCGCTACATGTGGGTGCGTTGGGTGGTGGCCGTGATCTCGACGGTGCTTGTCGCTCTGCTCCCGATCACAGGTGTCCTGCGCTTTGACATGTGGGGCGGGAACCACGTTGTGCTTGGCGAGCATGTTGATTTCACTACGGCTGCCAAGTTCTTTGCCTATCCGTTCTTGGCGGTCAATATTTTGATCGTCCTTACGACGCGAACACTGGGGCGCTACTTGTGTGGATTCGCGTGTCCGTATGGGGCTCTCGCTCGACTGAGGGAGTGGCTGCGCTTTCATACCAAGGAACCTCAGAAGCGGATCCTGGTGGAGTGCTTGATGCTCTTTATCTGCGCCTTACTAGCAGCCATTGTCTTTACCTTCTGGGTAGATTGGCGTGTCTTCATCGAGGGCGAAACGATGGCCTTGGCTTTGGCCGTTGGATTTCTATTTTCGATGTTCGGGGGCCTCTACGGTCTGTTGCGTTTTCTTGGAATGGGCTTCTGCCGTGGTTGGTGTCCTTCGGGCGTCTACTTCGCGATCATTGGACCGGAAACTCTGAACGGCGTCGAATTTGAGAACCCTGAAAACTGTACGGAGTGTGGAGCTTGCGACAAGGTCTGCCCGGTGGACCTTAAGCCCCGCGAAATGTCTGGGGGTGAGCATCGAGAAGGAATCGGTTTCTATGCAGACGGGATGAGTAACTTTGCAAATTGTCTGCGATGTGGTGACTGCATCAATGCCTGTGAAGGCATGACAGACCGTTTCGAAAAACCTACACCTCTACGCATGGGCAGCTTGCCGGAAGGAGCGAGGGATGTGAGGGAAGCCGCCGTTGGGCCCGACGCTGCTGAGTGATGCTCAAGGGAGACTCCGAACAGCTAATCCCCTTCCTGACGCTTGGCCTCTTTGGTGCCGCACACTGTGCGGGAATGTGCGGGGGCTTTGCGATTGCAGTCACCGCGGCTTCCAAAGCAAAGAAGTGGCGTGCTCTGCGGCGTCAGTTGATGTACGTCAGTGGCAAGGCGATGACTTATGCGTGCCTCGGGGTTCTGTTGGCGACGGCAGGACAGTTCGTGGCGCCTAGCGACGGCTTAGAGAGTTTTCGACGGGGACTTGCGCTTCTAACAGGCGCAATGATGGTCCTCTTCGGTGTGAAAATTTGTCGCGCGAAGTCCGCAGGGGATGCACTTCGTCTTGGACGGTTTGGGCGGGTGGGGGTTAGCCTCAAACGCGGGGTTCGTTTCGCACAGCGACTATTTATTGCGGCGCGAGACTTACCGGGCGATGCGGGAGCACTCGCCACTGGGATGGTGACCGGGCTCTTGCCCTGTGGTCTTTCATGGGGCGCATTGGCGCTGGCAACGACTCAGGAGCCCGTGATCGCTTTTGCTGGGATGCTGCTTTTCGGCTTGGGCACGGCTCCTGTTTTGATCGTGGTAGGACTCGGATGGCGCGGATTCTCAACTCGGCTGCGCTTCCTCGCAGCTCGGGCGGGCGGGCCCTTGTTGATTGCATTCGGACTCTACACTGCTGCGCGAGGCGCTGAACTTTTTGGCTTGGAGACTGGGGCGGCATTGATTTTGCCCGAATGCTGCGCTGAACAAGCAGATCCCGAGCACTTGCATCAGGGATCCATAGGAGCGGATAGTAGGTAGCCCGCAAATCTGAATTCAGGGGTTACAATTAGCCCATGATATTGAACTCAATCTTGCTCGCGAGCCTGCTAGCCCCTCCCTATGCCGATGGTGATTCGCTGGCCCTTGCCGCGGAACAGATCGAGCTCGCAGAGGGCTTTGTGGCTGAGCTGCTCTATACGGTCCCGCGCGAAACTCAGGGCTCCTGGGTTTCATTGACCGTTGGGCCTGATGGAACTTTATTTAGCTCTGATCAGTACGGAGCGCTCTATCAAGTCAAGCCCGGAGTGGTCGGTGCTGGCGAGTCGACTCTGGTGAGTTCTCTCGGTCTTGAAACTGGTCAGGCACAGGGCCTCCTGTGGGCGATGGGCTCGTTGTATTTCGTAGGCGGCACAGGCGGTTCTGGCAGCGGTCTATTTCGAGCGGAGGACACGACTGGAGATGGCGAGTTAGATAGCGTGCAACTCTTGCAGGCGCTAGCCGGACAGGGCGAGCACGGCCCTCACGCGCTACGCCTGACACCAGAGGGTGATGCGCTTTACATCATCGCGGGCAATCACACGGCGGTGCCCGAACTCTCCAACAGCTTGGTTCCGCTGCATTGGGGCGAAGATCAATTGCTGGAACGTCATGGTGATCCACGAGGACACGCAGTCGGGGTGATGGCCCCCGGTGGTTGGCTGTGCCGTGTTTCGCTGGATGGGAAGGAGTGGGAGCTTGTTAGTTGTGGGATGCGCAATTCCTATGACTTTGCGATCGACAACAACGGCGAGCTCTTTACCTACGACTCAGATATGGAATGGGACATCGGTCTCGCCTGGTATCGGCCCACGCGCATCTTGCACCTTGTGAGTGGCGCGGATTTCGGTTGGCGCCATGGCTCGGGCAAGTGGCCAGCAACCTACCCGGACTCTTGGCCAGGAGTCTTGGACATGGGAGCAGGATCACCGACGGGTGTCGAGTTTGCACCGGCTGGCTTCCCCGCCAAGTGGCGCAATCGTTTGCTCGTTGCGGACTGGACCCATGGAGTCTTGCATGGCGTCAGGCTTGAAGCCGATGGGGCTAGTTACAGTGGCGAATCTGCAGTGCTGGCGAGTGGTAAGCCGCTCCAGATTACCGATCTCTGCGTTGGTGCAGATGACGCGCTTTACTTCATTACCGGTGGTCGGCGTACCCAGTCGGCGCTGTATCGGATCACTGCGATTGCAGATGATGAGTCAGCCGCCACGGACTTAGAAAACCTGACCTTGCAAGAGGATCACTTCTTGAGGTTACGTTTGGAGTCCATGCATCACGCGCTGGGTGTTGATGCAGTGGATCAGGCTTGGGGATTTCTTGCGCATTCTGAACCCCATGTTCGCCGAGCCGCGCGCGTGGCGCTTGAACACCAACCGGTTTCCGAGTGGACTCAACGTGCGCTGGGAGAGATGAACGCAAATGTTCGATTGCAAGCCCTGGTGGCACTTGCTCGCACGGCGGGGGAGAAGGATCTGCAACATTCAATGTTGAGTGCCTTCAAGAGCCTGCCCATTGAGCAGTTCGAGCCTTGGCAACAGGTTGATGCTCTGCGCTTGGTAGCTCTGATTGCGATACGTCAGGGTCCGTTAGCCGAAGTAGAACGGCTAGGGCTCTTGGAGCGCTTGGACGGTTTGTTCCCCAGTCATGGCTACGATCTGGATCGAGAACTCATGACGGTCTTGACCTATCTGGAAGCTCCCAATTTAGTCGAGCGTGGGCTGGCTGAGTTCGATGTCGCAACGACCCAGGAGCAAAAGGTTCATTACTTATTTACGCTCCAGGAGTTGGACGAGGGTTGGACGCCTGAGTTGCGTTTGCGTTACTTCTCGGCGATCAAGGGGTCGATCGAGGGTTTCCTTGGTGGAGCCAGCATGCAGCAGTACTTGACTCGCGCGAGGGATCAGGCGATGGCCAGCCTCTCGAAAGAAGACCGATTGTGGATTACACAGCAGTTGGAAGTGAAGCCTCAAGCCATCGTCAAAGCAGCGGTGCCCGCATCGTTTGTGCGCGCATGGTCCATGCAAGACTTCGCTGATGACTTGGATCAGGATTGGAGTGTTCGCGATCGTAAACTCGGCAAGGAACTCTACGAACGAGCCACCTGCACGACTTGTCATCGAATGGCGGGTACAGGCGGAAGCACGGGGCCGGATCTGAGCGCGGCATCTGGGCGCTTCAGTGCTCGTGACGTTCTTGAAACGATGATCGACCCAAATCTTGAGATCTCTGATCAATACCGGGATACAGAGATCTTGACCGTCGACGGTGAGTTGTTCGTTGGCCGTGTTGAGCAAGAAACAGAAGAGCTCCTTACAATTCGAACACTTCCTCCGGAGGAGGATCGGGTGGACATCTATCTCTCCGAAATTCAACTGCGGCAGCTCCATTCTCTATCGCGTATGCCTGCTGGATTGCTAGATGGGTTGACGCACGACGAGGTTTTGGACCTTCTGGCGTACCTACTCGGTACATAGTTCCGAGCGGCTCACAATCATTAGCACAGCGTGTTCCTGGCGCGGTAGTATCTGAGCTATCGCGATTCCCCCGTCTCACTATTATCTGTTACAGCTTCATGAGCCGTCTTTCCGCAAGGCCCCTGCTTTTGTTCCTCGCCCTTTGCGCCTTCCCAGTGACTTCGGTTGCGCATGACGACGATCCGAAGATCCTGGATCGCCAAGCCCCCTACGCGGGTGCTGGCTACCGACCGGGCACGCTCGTGCAAGGCGCGATCAGTGCAGGGTTTTCCAATCAAGAAGCCTCGACTTTAGGGACGAGTGCTCTGCTTGGATCCTTGGGAGACGATCACTTGGCGTTCGATTCTGATGGCATTGAGCTCTTGTCCTGGATGCCGCTTCACGAACTGGGTTCGGATGCTGTCAGCGGAAACGACTGCTGGGGCTACGTGTCTGGTAGTGGTCGGGAGTATGCGATCATCGGCCTTTCAAACGGAACCTCATTCGTTGAAATCAGCGTTCCCTCTGACCCTGTCTTGATCGAGCACATCTCAGGGCCCACGAGTCTCTGGCGTGACGTCAAGGTCTATCAGAACTACGCCTACATTGTCAGCGAGGGCGGTGGAGGTATTCAGGTCATCAATTTGAGCAGTATCGACAACGGAGTAGTGACCCACGTCAATTCCGTGACCATTGGAGGAACGTCCCGGACCCACAACGTCGCGATCGACGAGGATTCGGGTTACTTGTATCGGTGCGGTGGTGAAAATGGTCAAGGCTTGCGCGTCTATAGCCTGTCCAATCCACAAACCCCGAGTTTTGTGGGCTCGTGGAACTCTCGCTATGTCCACGATGTTGAGGTCGTCACTTACAGCGAAGGACCCTACGCTGGTCGACAGGTTGCCTTCAGCTGTAGTGGCTTCGGGAATGGCTCAACCCAAACGGGTTTGACAATTCTTGATGTCACAGACAAGAGCAACATGTTCGTGCTGGCTCAGTTCCACTACTCGAACGCCGCCTACTCACATCAAGCTTGGCTCTCGGCGGACAAGCAGCATCTATACTTGAACGATGAGTTGGATGAAGATGGCTCCATTCCGACGACAACACATGTGATCGATGTGAGCGACTTGAGCTCTCCCTTTGCAGTGGGGTCTTTCACCAACGGCAACCAGGCGATCGGTCACAATCTGTACACGCGGAACGATCAGATTTTCGAGGCCAACTATCGTAGTGGCTTGCGAATTTTCGACACGCTGCCCGGAGGCAGCGCAACGGAAGTGGCCTTCTTTGACACCTTCCCCTCGAACGATGGCGCGAACTTCAATGGGCTCTGGAGCTGCTATCCATTCTTCCCCAGTGGGACTGTCATCGGCAGTGATGTTGAGCGTGGCTTATTTATGTGGTGGGTGGGTCCGCCGAAGCTCACGTTCGATCTTGTTGGCGAGGCGCGCACTTTGATTAATCCCAATGGCGACAGCTTTCAGGTGGAGATTCATGAAGAGGCTGCCGGTGACTTGCTTGTCGGTTCTGAACGGCTCTATTTCGACATTGGAAATGGCCTGGTCGAGGTCCCACTCATTTCCCAGGGAGCGGGACTTTACGAGGCACAAACTGGACAACTGGCTTGTCCTAGCGAAATGAAGTGGTTCGTCGGTGCGCGTTCCTCGGATGGAATCCTTTGGACATTTCCCAAGGAAGCGCCCTACAACAACTTTGATTCACTCGTCGCAGTAGCCGAGGCGTTGGCCTTTGCGGATGACATGGAGACTGATGGCGGTTGGGTGGTTGGAATTCCCGAGGACACTGCCCATAACGGCATTTGGACTCGCGGCGTACCGTTGCCTGCGCTGGGCGTTCCAGATGAAGATCACACTGTCCTCGGAGATACGTGTTGGTTGACAGGTGCCACAACCGATGTCGATGGTGGGTTCACCACCTTGACCTCCCCAGTCTTTGATATCGAAGGTTGGAGTGACCCTCAAATGGACTTCTGGCTTTGGTTTCAGCGCAACGGAATCACAAGCGTGACAGACGCGGTTCGTGTCGAGATCAATACAGGCAACGGCACTTGGAATCTGATCGAACGCATCGAAGGGTCTGGGGACCTTATTCGAGGAAGCTGGTGGCACAAGCTCTATCACTTGAACCAGTGGATCGTACCCACGGCGAATGTGCAGGTTCGTTTCCGCGTGCGTGACTCTGATTTTGATACTTCCGTTGAAGCCGGCCTCGACGACTTCAAGATACGTGAAGGGCTTTGTGCATGTACGACGAGTTCCTACTGTCAGGCGCAAACCAACTCCACTGGTAATGCGGCCGTGATTGGATCGACGGGATCATTGGAAGTTGGCCAGAACAACTTCGGCTTGTCTGTGACAGGCGCTGTTCCCAGAAATTTTGGCCTGTTCTTTTATGGGGCTCAGCAAAGTGCGACTCCCTTAGCCGAAGGCACTCTGTGCGTGGCTGCCGGAGCCTCTGGGATTCATCGCCTGAACCCTCCAGTCCTAGTTGACGGAAGTGGATTCGCTGCGCGATCTGTCGACTTCAATACACTACCGTCCAGATCTGCGGAAGGTGGGCTGACATCAGGGTCTATTTGGAATTTCCAGTTCTGGTATCGAGATCCAGCGGGTGGTCCGGGTGGCTTCAATCTCTCTGATGGACTCGAGGTTGTCTTCTGCCCCTAATGCGTAGCTACGACTGCATTGTCGTCGGCGTTGGCGCAGTTGGGTCCGCAACCCTCTCGCAATTGGCGGCCCGGGGAGCTCGAGTCCTGGGTATTGATCGTTTTCGACCTGGTCACAATCGGGGTAGTTCACACGGCCGGACGCGCGCCATTCGCTTGGCGTATTTTGAGCACCCGGACTATGTCCCCTTGCTCAGGCGCGCCTTTGAATTGTGGCGTGGGTTGAACGATCGTGCCTCAGCACCTCTGTATGTTGAGACCGGCATATTGGAAGCAGGTCCGGAAGAAGGCGAGCTTATTCCTGGCGTGTTGAAGGCTGCTGATTTGCACTCCCTTGCGATTGATTGCTTGGATTCGGCAGCAATGAAAGCTCGATTCGGAGCCTTTCGCTTACAACCCGGCATGCGCGCCGTCTTTGAACCCATTGCTGGTTATCTACATGTTGAAGATTGCATACGGCACATGGCGAGTGAGGGCCAAAGCCGAGGTGCAGAGCTTGCACTGGATACTGTTGTCACGCATTGGACCTATGACTCCTGCGAGTTCCTTGTGCACTCTGATAAGGAGAGTTGGCGAACCAAGCGCTTGATCCTCACTCAGGGTGCGTGGGCCACGGACTTCCTTCGAGAGCAGGGCGTTCAACTAGACGTAGTTCGGAAAATGCAATTGTGGTTTCGCGCATCGGACAATCGTTTCTCCAGCAAGCAAGGCTTTGTGCCCTTCGCGATTGAAACGGGCGAGGCCGAAGTCTTCTATGGCTTTCCAGAACTGGATGAGCGTGGCGTGAAGGTTGCCCAACACAC
>JBLIOI010000037.1:0-36319 GCA_047639675.1 Planctomycetota bacterium
ATGCAACCTGTCATCGACTTCACGATCTACCTGCCGCCCGTTTGCTTGACACGTCAACATTGAATTGACGCGGCTGCCTCAGGGCTTAAGGGCGATCTCAAGTCCGTCGGTCGTATTGAAACCTCCCGGGCCTCCCGTTGGATCGCGGTACCAGCCTTGGAACCTGATCGCGTTGCCCGCAACAAAGTCCGTCGCGTAGGAGGCTCCGTAATTCACCGTGATGGAGTGGGTGCCTTGCGCATCGCTGATTCCGACGGGTTGGATGCGCTGTATGCCTCCGGCGATGCAACGCAAGCCATCCCCAAAGGGGAAGTTCGCAGCCTGCGGGCCGTGGAATATGAGCACGGGTTTATTGGGTGGAAGCTGCGACACGACCAGGGTCAGGTTTGCCGCCGCGACGCTGGCGGAACCGTCGGCTCGCATCAATCCGCGCAGGCCAACCGAGTTGACCAGCGAAGTGCAGTAGGGGATCCCCAAGTCGGGTCCACAAGGATCAGAGAGGCGGGCGATTCCCATTGAAGGTATGCCTGCCACCTTGTCAAAACCCCCGGCCAGGTAGAGCGCGCGACCTTCTCCATCATCGAAGACCAGCATTTCAGCGACATAGTCACCATCGTTGCCGATCTCAAAAGTAGACGTCCAGTCGGTACCGTCCCAAACGGCGGCGCCACCGCTTAGCAGACCGCCCGCGCTTTCGAATCTACCCGTGACATAGAGCAGCTCACCTTGATCATTGGGGTCAAAGGCCTTCAGACTTCTCCCGTAGAGAAAGTCTCCGTCCAGCCCCGAGCCGAGGGCCGACCAGGAGGAGCCATCCCACATCGCGACGCCCTCGATTGGAGCTCCGCCTGCGACGTCAAACCGGCCAGCTGCAACGAGAACCGGACCTGTGGGCGATTGATAGACTTCCAAGTCGAATATATATACCGGCGTGAAGGAGTCTGCGTATTCGAGACCAGCACCAAGTGGACTCCAGGTGGTTCCGTCCCAACCGGCAATGTTGTTGGCAGGGATAGAGTCGGCAGAGTCGAAGTTTCCGGCGACGTAGAGTGCCTCACCGTTGCCATCATCAAACGTCACCATGTCGACTACGCTGAGGTAGGGAGAGGCCCCGTCGAGTCCTCCGCCGACTTGGGTCCAGGTTGTCCCGTCCCAGCGCGCTAAGGCTTTCAAGTCTGCTCCATCCAGTTGGGCAAACTGCCCGCCCAGGAAGAGTTGCTGACCAGAGCCATCGTCGTAGCTAATCATTGAGAGTCCGCGATTACTGGAGCCACCGAAGCCTGTTCCGATCCCTTGCCACTGGTCACCGTTAAAGCGAGCTAGGCTTACTTCCTGCGAGTCAACCGTGATAAGGCCCGTCGCGTAGAGTTGGGTGCCCGTACCGTCGTCATATTCACAGAGTGCTCCGACGAGATAGCCGGAGAAGTTGTTTCCTAGCGGCGCCCAGGTCTGCCCATCGAAGCGGCTGATCATAGGGGCTGCTACGGTTCCAGGTGCCGCAAATTTACCTGCGGCTACGAGTTCCGGCCCTACCCCAAAGTCGTACGTTGCAATCACGTTGACGCCGTCGCAGATTCCGTTGCCGGGATCAATGGCCGTCCAATCCGGGCCATCCCAACTCGTGAGATAGGCTGGGTCTATGCCGTGCAGGGTGCCGTTGATTCCAGTGGACTCGCTTCCGAGGATGGCTTGCTCGCCACTACCATCATCGAACGGCTCCAAGGCGAGTGGTCGGATCGTTAGGTCGTCGGCCAGACTGGCAAGGCTTGCGCCGTCCCATTCGAATAGGGAACCGGATCCGCCCACGTAGAGGGATGAGCCTCCAGGCTGCGAGACAACTGCGAAGCACTGCGTTTCGTAGTGCGCACCGGCCGGCAGTCCATGCCACGTTCCACCCGACCAGCGAGCCCAATTGGCTGATTCCAAGCCGCCGGCAGTGAGGAAGCGACCTCCGACGTAGAGCCCCGGTGGACCAGGTCCACCGCCTTCGTAGGACTTCAGGGCCAGAACGCCGATTCCGATGGCGCCTGGGATGCTTTCAACTCCAAGCCCTAGTGGTGAGAAAGCGACACCGTCCCAGGAGGCGATGTTATTGAAAGTGGTTCCGTTCGCTATCCCGAACCGCCCGCCAACGATTAGCCGCGCCGCGGATCCCGCGCCGTAAGTCTCGAAGGCTAGTACGGCTCCATTCCCCGGGAAGTCCAGTGGGAGGCTGCTCCAACTTCCGTCAAAGCGAGCGAGGTCCTCGGCTTGTTGCTCGCCAATTTGTGTGAATTCTCCTCCAACGAACAGGGCACGGCCGTTTCCGTCGTCGTAGACGTGCAATGCTTCAACGCTGCCGGTGACTGCAAGCGAAGACCAGTTGCTGCCATCGAATCGATCGATGAAATTGAGGCCTCCGACGTAGAGCGCTTCCCCGCTACCATCGTCGTAGAGGGCGAGTGACAAGGGGACGTTCGATGGGCCGGATCCTACCGGGCTCCAGTCGGAGCCATTCCAGAGGGCGAGGTGCTTCACGGGTAGCTTGCCAGCCGTAGTGAAGGATCCTCCGACGTATAAGAGATCTCCGTCCTGGGTGGGCACGCGCAGCATGCAGTTCACTGTGCGATTGACGCCCGAAGCGTGGAATCCTGGACTCAACTCGGAGCATTGGGGGGAGGGGGATGCGAGAGTCGCTGTGTACAGAAGCGCTTGCACCAGGGAAATGGTGATGAGCTTATTCATGTTGTCAGGGGTGGGGGATATGCGAGCCGAAGAGGCAAATGAATCATACTCGAGGTTGGCTGAGGCCGCAATTCATCGCGCGCATGGGCGCTTTACGCGACCTGGGCCTTGGCAAACCCAACGAAAAAGCGCCGCCCCCTCAGTGAGGGGGCGGCGCTTAATTGCTTTCTGAACTACGACTCAGTCGCAGAAAGTCACGCTCAGGCCGTCGCTGGTGTTGAAGCCGTTGGGGCCGCCCGAGACATCGCGATACCAGTACTGGAAATTCTTCGTCTCGCCAGCGATTGCCTCGCCGTTGCCACTATCGAAAGGAGAAGAGCTCAAGTCGAGCGGGGTCACTGCTGAACCCAAGGCGTCAGCGAATTGGACGTTGAGCCGCTTCAGGTTGCCCTGGGCGCAGAGGAGGCCTTCTCCGAAGAGGTTGGCAATCTGATTGTCTGCGTAGAATAGGATCATCGGGACAGTAGGGGGCAGGCCTAGCACGTTGAGTGTCAGACTGTTGGCACCGAGGCTACCGGTCCCTGTACTTCCTATGGTCGCGCCGGGGCCGATCGAGTTCGGAGAGGGAAGGCAGTAGGTCGAGATCGCGCAGCCGCCTGTACCGGTGCTCACGAGGTCGGTGGGCCATGCGTTGGAGAGGCCAGAGTGGGAGGTGCTGTTGCGGCGCACAAGCACGTCACCTTCAGCGGCTGTGACGGGAATCGTTGCCAAAATCATTGTCCCGCCAGCGGAGCTGCTGAGATTGGAGACTTTGATCGGTACACCATTGCTAGTGTTACCAGCTTTGGTGAACCATATCTCGTTGCCGCTGAGATCAAATCCGCTGCCGGTGATCGTGATTTGGTTGCCTGCGATCCCTACGCCGCTGATGATTGGCTTCGTCGCGCTCGCTAAGCCGTAGGCGGCTGCAATGCCACCGCGGTCATCGTTGCTGATCGAACGTTTGGACTCGACGCCGGGGCCGACTGAGGCAAACATGGTCGATCCGAAAGAGGCGCTGTGACCCATCCCGAGCGCGTGGCCATATTCATGGCAAGCGACGCCCTGAAGGTCGTATTGGCCGTTTTGGATCGTTCCCGGGCCGTCAGCCCACGGGATGCCTTCGTAGTAGCGGATACGCCAACCTGCGCCGCCGTTGCCCTCGGCAAAGGCGAGCGTGCCGCCCGAAGAACCGCTGATCTGAGAGTGGATGTTCTGGTTGCCGAGACCGACTTCTGTCGCTGCACCTTGGTAGCTGGAGTCGAAGTTCGCCTCACCCGAGCCCAATACCGTTTGGGTGGAGTCGCCTGTGCCGTCACCGTGGGGCAAGGAGCCCCACTCGATGACACCTTTCCAGATCGCCATCGGCGCACCCAGAGCACCAGGGAAGTTCGGATGGGGCGTCGTGTTGTTGTTGTCCGACGAATCCGAGAAATTGTTGTAGATGCGGAAGTCGCGCTGGTTTTGCCCGAGGACTGAACCGAGCAGGTTCCAGCCTTGAGCTTCCTGCGCAGCACTGAGGAAGAATGCCGCACCAACGCCAATGGCGAGGGTTGGGAGGATCAGTTGATTGAGTTTCATGGGTATGTCTCCGCTGGCTTACTTGCCGCTCTCCTGGGCTTTCTTTTGAACCTTGTCGATCGCAGTGATCTGCGCGTCGAGTCCGGAGAGTTTGATGTTCTGGTTGATGGCGTAGCCTTCACCGCGCCCTAAGACGACGGTATCACTCTTGTTTTCAACGGTGCGGTAGAGACCGCCGTGAGCTGCGAACAAGGAGTGAGCTGCCAAGTCGCCACCCATGTTGTCGCTCCATTTGTGGAAGACGACGACGCTGTTACCGATTTTGATGTCGTCCATCGAGGGGGCTTCCGAGTTCCAGACGCCCTCTTTATCGTTGATGAAGCCACCGGGGAAGGTCACGACCTGGGTCGTGCTCTTGCCGTTTACCAAGGAGCGGCCTTCGACCGTCAGGTGTGTGTAGTAGAGCTCGGGACCGTCCGTCGGGTGATCGATGCGGATGACCTCTTGCTTGACAATTTTGCCAATGACGGCGTTGTCTGTGCGCTCGATCATTTGATCGAGGTTTAGCCGCTCGATCTGAGCGGTGCCAAGGACGACTGAGGCTGCGAGGGCCATCGTGGCTAGGGCGGCTTTCTTGACGTGGGTCTTCATGGGGCTGTGGGATCTCCAGAGAGAGGATGAACTCGTGTTGGGGGGTGAAGGCTTCGGCCGGCGCTTTCAGGGCCCGGGAGCCGGGGACAACCTGGGTTACGAGCGCCGAGTCGGTTCGCGACTCCAAGGACGGGGCCAGGAGGGGCTAGGCTCGCTCTACCCAGTACTTTTAGGGCAATTTCAGCCTTTTAGGCCGGGCCTTGGCCCGACCTACTTGGAAATGATGATTTCGGTGCCGCCGCCTGTCCGTTCAGAAATCGAAGTCCTCTCGCGTCCGCCGTCTTCTGTAAATCGGTAGTAGCGGCCCGGGTTTCCTTCGAGTTCGCCGTCCTCATCCGTGAACTTCTTGGCATAGAAGGCGTCGACGACCTTGTACTCGTCCTTGCTGAGAAGCCAGACGGTAGTGGATCCGAAGACCTCTTTGGCGTCGATGACCTTAGATCCGGGATACTGATACTCCTTGAAGTAGGCCCCCTCGGGCAGGGTCGTAACCCTATGAGCGTCCGCCGTAACAGGGTTCTGAAAAGGATCCGCGGGGGTGCCTTGATTGGCGGGAAGCTTCTGTTGGGCCCCCTTTGCCGCTGTTGAATCGGCCTGGGGCTCGCTTTCCGGGGCATCACTGCAGGAGCTGAGGGGAAGGAGGAGCAGGCTGGCGATGATCAGGAGGGGGGTCTTCATTGATGGAGCGGCCAAGGGTAAATGCGACTTACTAATGGAGCCTACGGCCTAGGGTGGACTATGTGGGGCCTAGATGGCAGAAACGAGGTGTTTGAGGGCTTCGTCAAGATTCGGGTGCTCGAAGGCAAAGCCAGCCTCCTGGGCGCGCTTGGGGACTGCCCGTTGGCCAGAGAGCAGGACGTTTGCGGATTCGCCTAATAGGAGGCGAAGCATGAAGCCAGGTAAGGGCATGAACGCGGGGCGCCGCAAAGCTCGACCGAAGGCGCGACCGAATTCTGCGGAGGAGACGGCCTGGGGCGAAGTGCCGTTGAAGGGGCCGCAGGCGTCCGCGTCCTCGAGCAGGAAGAGGAATAAACGGGCCAAATCATCGACATGAATCCAAGGGAAGACTTGGCGACCATTGCCGACCGGGCCGCCTAGACCAAGGGAGAAGGGCAGGCGCATGCGTTTCAGAGCTCCGCCGTCCAGACCCAGGATCACGCCGATTCGGACCGTAGCCAGTCGGACCTGTGTGCCCTCTAGGGGTTCCTGTGCCGCCATTTCCCACTCGCGGCAGACTTTGGCCAGGAAATCGTCGCCAGAGGGTGCGTTCTCATCCAACTCCTCATTTCCCCGCGGCCCGTAATAGCCAACGGCAGAAGCGCTAATCAGAGTGCCGCTGCCCTTCTTGGCCAAGAGCTCCGCCAATTGGCGCGTGGGCAAGGTCCGACTTTCGAGCAGTTCGGCCTTTTGCGCCCGGCTCCAACGCTTGCCGAAGATGTTCTCGCCCGCGAGGTGAATTACGGCATCAGAGGCGTTGACGCCGCTTTCGAGGGAGCTAGCGCTCCAATCGAAGCCAATTCCGGGTTGGCGGCTGACGGGCAAAACTTCATGCCCATCGGCCTTCAGGCGCCGAGAGAGGTGCTGGCCAAAGAAGCCCGTGGCGCCGGTCAGTAGAACTTTCATCCGTGGAAACTGAGGGTGCGGTTGTGGAAACTGAGCGCCCGAGAGGATAACGAATTGAAGCGAGGAATCGCTATTCTCCCCAAATCGGCTAGCCTTCTCCGCCCACAACCTAGCGACGGTACGAAAACATCAGCGACTCATCCCAATCGAAGGTCTCCAAGGAGAGCTTCCAGACTTTCGGTCTTCACAAGCACCTCCTGCGCGCAGTCGAGGACGCGGGCTTTACGGAGCCGCGCCCGATCCAAGCTAGGACCATTCCGGCGGTGCTGCTCGATAAGGATGTGCTTGGACTGGCGCAGACGGGCACGGGTAAGACCGCAGCCTTCGTGCTACCGATTCTTCAGCGCATGCTCGAGGAGCGATTCGACGGGCCGACGACTTTGATTGTGGCTCCGACGCGCGAACTCGTGCTGCAGATTCACAAGGAGATCGAGATGCTTGGTAAGTACACCAAGCTACGCGCGATGACGGTCTTTGGTGGAGTTGGCGCGCGGGAACAGATTCGTGGCTTGCGCAAGGCGCCGGATATTGTTGTGGCTTGTCCGGGACGCTTGCTCGATCTGTATCGGTCTGGGGAAGTGAACTTCGACAACATCGATACCTTGGTGCTTGACGAGGTGGACCACATGTTCGACATGGGTTTCCTGCCGGATATTCGCCGCATTCTGGCGGCGCTTCCCTTGGACCGCCAGAATCTGTTTTTCTCGGCGACTATGCCTAAGGAAATTCGGAAGCTCGCGGACAAGATCCTTATCAAACCGCACGTTGTCGAGTTGGGGCACTCGGCTCCCGCTGAGACCATCGATCACTACTTGTATCCCGTCGCGCAGAATGACAAGACGAAACTTCTGACGCACATTCTAAAGGGAACTGAGTTTGAGTCTGCGATCGTATTCTTGCGCACGAAGCACCGTACACGCCGTTTAGCGCAGATTCTAGATCGTGCCGGTCTGCATGCGATCGCGCTGCAGGGCAACATGAGTCAGCCCCAGCGCGTGCGCGCGATGGACGGATTCCGTGACGGGAAGTACAAAGTACTGGTGGCGACAGACATCGCAGCGCGCGGCATCGATGTGCAGCGCGTATCGCTCGTGATCAACTTTGATTTACCGAACAAGCCCGACACCTACACACACCGCATCGGCCGCACCGGCCGCGCGGAGCGGAGCGGTGAGGCGTTAACCTTCGTCACCCGCGACGATCGTTCCGACGTGGCTGCGATCGAACGACACCTTGGAATGATGATCCCAAGGCGCAAGATCGACGGCTTCGATCTAGCTGAAGTGGATGAGGCTGTGGAGGAGCGGGCCCCGCGTCAGAAACGTTCTGGCGGCGGCGGCGGCGGCGGCGGCGGGCGACGCGGGAGCTCTCGCTCTCGAGCCTCTCGTTCAAGCCGCGGAGGTTCCTCTTCGCGCAGTAAAAGTTCCGCCGCTGGCACCAGTTCCGCCGGCTCGAGCTCTGCTTCGTCCACCCCTGAGCGCAGCGTGTCGAACACGTCAAGCTTCGGCGAAGGCGTCGGATCAAGCGCTGGCCGATCTGGTGCTGGAGGTCGACGAGGATCCGGAGGCCGCGGAGGCTCTCGGCGCGGCAGTTCGCGTGGCCGAGGAAGGGGTAGCGCGACTGGTTCCAGGGGTCGTGGGCGCGGACGCAGCGGAAACGCCCGCTAAAGTTCCCTAATCTGACCTGCCGGCTGGAGGACTCCTTCGGCGCCGGGCGGCTTTCGTCGATTTAAGGATTCGCGTCCTCGCACCTATTGAGTGTGGCGCGAACTCCATCGATGAGACCCAAGCGCTACCTACTTTTGATCACTTTCCTGGCGCTGGCCGTTGCCGGAGTTCCCGCCCTGCGTCGCCCGTGGAAAGCGATCGTGGGCTCGCCTCTGGGGCTCGCGATACAGGGGCTAGAGACGTCAAACTATCCGAATGTACTGCTGATCATCGATGATCAGCATTCGGCCCGCGTCCTAGGCGTCGCCGGCAATCCAATCGTACAGACACCACGCCTCGACCAGCTTGCAGCTGAGGGCGCCTGGTTCTCCGCTGGCTATTGCAACGATCCGATTTGCGGCCCCTCACGCTACTCGATGTTGACCGGTCGCTACCCAAGCGAGATTGGGACCTTGTGTAACGGCGACTCACCGGTTACGGGCGTCAAGTACTTGGCGGAGTACCTGACAGAGTTTGGCTACTTCACTGGATCCTCTGGCAAGAACCACTTCGGAAGTAAGGCTGAGACGGGCGGTTTCGAGGAACTGCATCCGCACCCCTTCTACAACTTGCGCGGTGAGTCTGAGTACACGCCATGGTTTGAGTCGCAATTTACTGAGCGTGAGATCGAAGGGTCACCTTACTTTTGGACTGGAAGAAAAGGCTGGATGTCACGTCTGGATCCTGAAGATGGGCGCTGCACGATCAACCCGCACCCAGCTGACTTGTCGCCAGAACATTGGACAACAGAAGTGGCATTGGGGCTAATAGATCACGCCATCGAGCTCGAAAAGCCTTTTTTCGTCCAAGCTTCCTACCTTGCTCCGCACCATCCCTACGGACCTCTTCAAGAGTATTATGACCTCTACGAAGACTCGGAGATGAAACTTCCAGAGTCGTGGTACTCGACGCCGCACTCTAATCGTCTCGGGATGTCGGAGGACGAATGGAAATCAGTGATGCATCACTACTACTCCTATGTCTCACAGGTAGATCACTACATCGGCGAACTACTGGACGGTTTGGAGGAGCGTGGCTTGGCGGATGACACCTTGGTGATCATGGTCTCGGACCACGGAGACATGATGGGCGAGTTTGGCCTCATGGGCAAAGGCGATGAGCGTGAAGGGTCGCTCGCTGTGCCATTCATCGTGCGTTGGCCCGCAGGTTTTGACGGAGGCAAGGTGGTTGACAGCCCCGTATCTTTGATCGATGTATTACCGACCATCTTTGATGCTTTGGGGGAGAAGCAGCCAGAGCTTGCGCGTGGGCACAGCGTTTTGCCGTTAATCGCAGGCGATGAGGGAGCCTCTGCCCGGCGAGTCTTTGCGCTCGATGTACGCAGGGAGCCCTATCTTCTGTTGGTCGCCCGAGATTGGCGCTGGAAGCTCTCACTCCACACGCGGAACTCACGTACCCCAGCGATGGAATTCTACGACATCCTAAATGATCCCTGGGAACTTGAGGATCTCAGCGGAGAGCCGACGGTTGCACCCGCCCGGGAGCGCTTGTTGGCTGAACTTGGGGTCTTTTGGAGCGAGCAGTCCGCAGCATTGGTGCGGGAGCCACAACCCAACTCTGCGAGTGCGGGAACTCACAATGAATAATGGGCGGGTTCGCGATCGTCGCTACCCGCGCCAGGCCTCAGCCTTGATAGGATGCTGCCACGATAAGCCGCGCGCGCCCAGTGCCGCCAGCGACCACCCCACGATTCGAATGCGTTTCCACTTGCTTAGTCCATCAACCTGCGGGTTGTCTCTTATTGCTCTCCTGTTTTCGTTCATCCTCGCCGGCTGCGGCGGAGAGGGGCCAACATGGAGCGGCGAGGGCGACGTGTCTGTCAGGCGCCTTGAGCTTACTGCCACCCCGAAGAGCATTGAGTACCCCGACCTTATGCCACTTGGGCGTTGGGATGAGTTCAGGGAAGGGGGCCAGCATAGTGACTGGACCATTCGCGGTGGCGAGTTGAGCCTCTTTCGATTTCAGGACCAGGAGATCTTGCGGGTTGTGCGCAATGAAGAGACGGTGATTAGCATCCCCGTTGATCTTGTGATTCGTGAGCGCTGCGTCTTGGAGTTGATGGTTCTCGTGCGGGGCGCCAAGACTCCATTCACCGTTTCACTGTTCAAGGGCAAAGAACGGATCGCAACGGAAGAGGTTGTCGTTGCACCCTCTCCCAACTTGCAGGTCGCATCGTTCGAAATGCGGTTTGCCGAAAGAGAGCCCCAGAAAGTTACACGTGTTGCCTTCCATCTGCCTGGGGGGGAGAATCCGATCCTCTTGCGTTCAGTTAGCCTGAAGCAGGGAGCGCTTGGAATGGAACTCGATTCAAAGCTCTTCGGGGGCTATGGATTGGTCGAGTTGCGCGGCGAAGCCCGCCGTTCAACGGTACTTCCCAGCGACCATAAGCTTCGAGCAAGCTTTATCGTGGAGGACAAGTCGGAACGCCTGCAGTTCTCCTTTGCGCAGAGCGAAGTCTTGCACATGAAGGATCAGCGCGTCGCGTTGGTTCTTAGCTTGAGGTCCGGTAAGCAATCATTAGAGAAGATCTTTGAATTTGAAGAGGTTGGCGAGGGAAAAAAGCGCGAATCTGTTTGGGGTCAAGCAGAGATCTTTCTCGACGATTGGGTTGGTAAAGATGTAGAAGCGACCTGGCACCTCAAGAGTTCAGAGGGCTTGGCCATGAGCGTTCTCGGACGACCGAGAGTCAGCAAGCGCGGAGCTCCCGCCGAAACGGTGCTTCTCGTGACATCGGATACACACCGCTCGGATTACTTGGGTTTCCTGATGGAGGATGGTGAGCTCGTTACCGACGGCATTGATAAGCTCGCAAGTGACGGTGTTGCTTTTCTTGACGCTGTGTCGAGCGTAAACAACACAACGCCATCGCACGTTTCGCTGTTCACTGGCTTGTCTCCGCGCGACACGGGCATCGTGGCCAACGCAACTCGGCTGGCTGATTCAGCACCCACCTTGGCTGAGGCCTACCGTGACGCGGGCTACGTCACTCTTGCTGCTGTTAGTGCCACACCTGTGGACTACAAGCTTTGTGGTTTGGGCCAAGGCTTCGATCGCTACTCCATCCCGCTCGGCAAGGGCGTTCGACGTTCCGAGCAGACGATTGAGATGCTGATGGATTGGGTTGAGGAGTACGATGGCGCTCCAGTTTTTATGTGGGTGCACATCTACGATGCGCACGGCCCTTATGATCCTCCGGACCACCTGAAGCTAATGTACTATGAGGGAGACAAAGATCCCTTTGACCATGAAGCACCAGGAGCGGAGCCCAGCATGGCGCCGTACTGGAACAAGAACATCGCGGATCCCGACTACACGGAAGCTCTGTACAAGAGTGAGATTACTTTTCTCGACCGTCGTCTGAGCGAACTGTTTGACTTGCCGCGCGTTGAAGAGGGCATCGTCGCTTTCACATCGGACCACGGTGAAGTCCTGCGCTATGGACCGCGTGACTCCTTTGATCACCGGGGGCTTTCGCTCAATACATTAGCGGTGCCGATGATATTTCGGGCTCCGGGTCTAGAGGCTGGAGTGCAGCGCAACGATCCTGTCTTGCAAATTGACGTGGGGCGAACTCTGCTCAATCTGTCTGGGCTCAACGATTCGCCTTTCCCCGGACGCGACGTCCTGGAAACGACACTTGAGCCAGGCGAGCCGCGCTTTGCCATGCAGGCGAACGCGATTAGTGCATCTGTTCTTACAGACAAGTGGATGTTCGCACTGAACCTGCGCTTGCCAGGCAGCTTCAAAGGGACAGCGGCAGAACGAGAAGATTTTGTTCACTCCGTGGAGCTCTACGACATCGTGGCGGACAAGTTTTGTCGCTTCAATGTTTGGGAAGAGAACAAGGCGAAGGCGACTGTCCTACGCCGCTCGGTTATCCGTTGGTTAGCACGCGGACAGCAAAACGATTGGGAGACAGAGGCCGAAACCGATGGTCGCGACATTGCACAGGAGCTTGCAGATCTTGGTTACGTGACTGTGGAACGTTCGGCGTCGGACGAGTGGTTCGACGATTCCTGTGCATGCGAGTGGTGTCAGAAATTTGCCGAATAGCCAACAAGTCAGAGTTCCTGCAATGAAGAGCAATCAGTCGAATAGGTGTCTTGGACACTACCTCTTGGTTATGGCCATGACCTTCATGGGCACTGGGTGCGGCGATTCAGTATCGAGCGTGTCGGAAGGTCAACCGTCAGCGGAGTTTCTGAGTTTGAGGGAGAACCGAGTTCTTGAAAAAGAAACGGAGAGCATCCAAGTAGTACAAAAGATGGTGACGACCAAGCCAAGTGCTTGGGTGGTGAAGGGCGCAATACAGAACGTGACCTCCGCCAAGAAGGGGCGTAATGATGGGGGGCTTATAGCTCTTCAGTTGAGCGAGCCCGAGGTGAAGTGTTCGGTGACTATCGCGGGTCCTTTCGACCCACAGTCCTTCAACTTGCTGGCGCTGAACTTTCGTACTGGTTCCAAATGGGAGCTTTCCTACGACTTCATGGTAGATGGTCGGCGCGTTTCGATGACGCCGCCGAAGGTGGTTACGCCGGAGTCAGGATTGCGAACGGTGATGGTCGACGCGCCACACCTTCGCCGCATAGATGGTGAGATCGATGAAATCGTGATCAACGTCGAAGGCAGCAAGCATGGCATCGCAATCGCTGGGTTGGACCTTCTATGGCAACCGGACCATCGCTTTCTCCCAGACACTGACGCGGGTCCGCAACCGGTCATGATTGGCCGAGAAATGCGCAGCGCGCAGGGCGTCTCGTCGCAGATTACTTTGGTCACGGATGTGCAACCCAAAGAAGGCGAGTTGCTACGCTTTTCTTATGGTACACCCGGCGAACTCACGCGGGATGAAGTGAGCGCGCGTTTGGAGCTAACCATCCGACCCGAAAACGGAGAGCCGAAGGTTCAAATCTTTGATCTAGATTCAAACTTTCGCAAGGCACAATGGCGTCAAGCGATGATTCCGCTCACGGAGTATTCCGGTCAAGCACTTCAGTTGGAGTGGAGCGTACTAGCGGGGAGTGACTCGGTTTGTGCGCTCGGAGAAGTTAGCTTAGTAGAGCCCGGAACTAAGAACCGCGTCGTGCTCTTCATTACTTCTGACACCCACAGAGGAGATCACATGGGCGCAGCTGACGAAGGTGTCGACGTGGATACGCCGATGTTGGACGCCCTGGCACAGCGCGGCGTATTGTTTGAAGATTGCTTCAGCACCACGAACATTACGAACCCGTCCCATATCTCTATCATGACCGGGATTCACCCGCGTGATACCGGTGTCGTAAACAACTACACGCAAGTTGCGCGCTCTGCCCCGACTCTGGCAGAGGCTTTCAGGGATGCGGGCTACATCACCTACGCCGCGGTCAGTACCAAGCACCTCAGTGATCCGACGAGCGGTTTGGGGCAAGGATTTGATCGTGCTTCCTTCCCGATGCTTGCCTTTGCGCGAGATGGTTCTGAGACGATCAAAATCCTTGATGACTGGCTTGAGGAGAGCGAGGGACTTCCGATCTTTGTTTGGTTGCACGTGTTCGATGCGCACATGCCCTACGACAAGAACATCTCCGGGTTGGATCGCTACTACGGTAGTAAGGGCGGCGCCTTTGATGAGGACCTGCCAGTGCTTGGTGCGCCAGTTGACAAGGCTATTAAGCACCTGGGGTTGAAGGGCCTGCGGGACTTAGAATTCCCACGGGCTATGTACAAAGCGGAGATTACTGCCCTTGACAAAGAGTTGGGTGAGTTTATCGACCAGCCCATCTTTGATGGCGCGGTGATCGCATTTACCGGCGACCATGGAGAGTCTCTTGGCAATCATGGAATCTACTTCGCTCATGAAGAGTTGTACCGAGAGTCATTGCATGTGCCGCTAATCCTGTGCTGGCCTGGTGGGCCGGCTGGTTTGAGGCATTCGGCGCCTGTGACTAATCTGGAGGTCGGACGAACCTTGCTAGATTTATCAGGCAACGCGGGCACTGAGTTTCCCGGTATGAATTTGGCGACCCTCTTGGATGGCGATGAAGGAACCGGCGAGGCGCGCTACAGCTTGAGTGCACACGCCCGTGAAGCTTCGATGACGATCAATGGCTGGCACTTCCAGTTACGCCTCGGGGCAAATTCGCTAGCGGATGAGTCCGTTACGCGCATCATGCACAGCGCGGAACTGTACAACCTGAAGGATGATCCTGATTGCAGCAATGATCTGCTGGATAAGGAGTTCACGCGAGCCAAGGCTATGCGAAGCGAGTTGTTCTTATGGCTCGAAGCTAAAAGCGTTCACGACCTAATTGGAAGCGATTCCGGTGACTTGGCGACCATGAGTGCCCTCAAAGACCTCGGTTATACGGGGGGTGGTGATGACGATGAGCCTAGCGCTAAGGCAACTAGCCTCGCTCCCGACCCTGACTGTTCGTGCAGTTGGTGTGCACGCTTCAAGTGAGTTCTGCCAAAGACGTGCCTAACCGTTCATTGCATAGGCTGGCTATCGCCGCCGCATGCTTCCTAGTGCCGTGCTTTGGTTGCTCTCAAAACTCAGGTGTCAATGATCCTGCGCGACCTGTGGTTGTTCTGGTTACGCTCGATACGACTCGCGCGGATCATCTCGGTTGCTATGGATCGAAGGTTGCCGGGATCAGCCCACGAATTGACGAGCTGGCTGCAAGCGGAGTCTTGTTCACTTCGTCGATCAGCCAAGCGGCGGTGACACCGGTTTCCCATGCATCGATTTTTACCGGGCTCTATCCCTACAATCATGGCTTGCGGGTGATGCATGGAGTTGCGCAGAATCGGCTTGTAGAAGAGCAAGTAACCTTGGCCGAAGTGTTGCGCGATGTCGGCTACGACACGGGAGCTTTCGTTAGCGCTTTTCCTGTGACGAGGTATTTTGGTTTCGATCAAGGCTTCGAGCACTATGACGACGACTTCAGTCCAAAGGGGGCAGCCTCTCAGTTGCTCACTTCGGGGGGGATGGTGAACACCGGGGATGTTCAGCGGCACGCCGGCTCAACAACTGATCTTGCCTTGGCTTGGATGGAGAAGCGCGAGGATCCATTTTTCCTCTGGCTGCACTACTTCGATCCCCACGACGACAAGTTGCTTCCGCCCGCGGATGTGATGGCGGGCAAGGTGCTGAGTAGCGATCATCGAGAGCGGCTCAAGGAAATCTACGACATTGAAATCAGCTACATGGACGCACAACTGGGCCGCGTCTTCGATCAGTTGAAGGCGATGGGACTCTGGGATAATTGCATCGTCGTGGTTACAGCGGACCATGGTGAAGGGCTCGGCGACCACAATTGGTGGACCCACGGCGTTCTCTACCAGGAGCAAATTCGTGTGCCGCTGATTGTTCGTGCTCCTGGAATGCCCGAGAGCCGGCGTGTGGACTCGGTGGTTCGCTCGATCGACATTCTGCCCACGGTTGCAGCTCTCTTGGGTTTGCAAGAAGAGGATCTGCCGAAGCAAGATGGAGTGAGTCTGCGCCCATTGCTCGACGGCACGAGCGACGACTTGCATCTCTCGGCCTACAGCGACTCGGTCAATCAGATGACGTACAACTTCTCTCTGGAGATCGTCGACAAGAAGAACGACAGGCTCTTTGCCTTGGTCTTGGATGGTCGCTGGAAGTACATTCGCCACTTGCAGAATACTGAAAAGAGCGAACTCTACGACCTAAACAATGATCCAAAGGAGTTGCATAACTTGGCCAGCGAGAAGCCTGAATTGATGCGACGCGCTGCTGAGGAATTGCGCGCGGTTCCTTTCATGCCCTTCGAGCAGCTAGAAATTGGTCATACGCCTAAGGAGATACTCGATCGCTTAAGAACGCTCGGGTATGTGGGCTCCGAGGTGCAAGTCGAAGGCTCGGATAACCAATCATCTGATAAGTAATGGGCGAGTTCTCGTCGATAGGGTCGCGATTGGCAATCGTCCTGGTGACGGTCGTGCTAGCGCTTGTGGCTCGCCTCGGCTACGACATCAATCGAACGCTTGATCCCGCAACTGGCGAGTGGGTGAGCATCGAAGCGGATAGCTTCTACCACATGCGGCGTCTCGATCGCTTGGCGCAGGAGGGCTGGCCCATTGCCGGTGAGGATCCGATGTTGGACTTCCCCGATGGCGCGGAGATCCCCTGGCCGCCGTACTACACAGGGCTGCTCGGTATGCTCACGATGCCGTTCTCTGAAGACGAGACGGAGCGTCGATTGCACATCGAGCACTTCGTGGCTTCGATCACCGTTCTATTTGGAGTCTTGTGCGCATTGTTCGCGGCTCTTGCGGCCTACCGCCTCAGTGGAATTAGAGGCGCGGCCTTTGCCGGCCCGTGTGCGGCTTTAGCGCTTTGCGCAGTTGTTTATAGCAGCATCGGAAACGGAGATCACCATGCCTTCGTTGCCTTCTTGCATGCAGCCATCTTGACTCTATTGACCTTCGTGATTGGAGGGAGCACTCTCGATTCGCGCCGGCGATCCTTGTGCGCAGGCGTGATTATCGGCGGGCTTGCGGGCCTTGGTCTTGGTAGCTGGGTTGCGTTCCTGCCTTATATCGTCGAAGTGGACTTAGTCCTTGCGATACTTTTAATGCTCCACACTCGGCGCTCCTACGCTGGGCTTGCGGTCTTTGGCTTGGCGTTTCACTTGAGTGCGCTAGCCGTCTTGGCCTACGCAGCCTTGACCAGTCCATGGCTGGCTACGCAACCGTGGATGGTGATTAACCTCTCCTACTTCCATCTGTTCTTTCTCGGTGTTGGAGCGGTCGTTTTTGCACCGTTGATATTCTCCAAGTGGGAGGAGCGCTTGCGTCCACGCTATCCCTTGATTGTGTTCACTGGACTCGTGCTGCTAGCTGGGACGATCGCCATGTTGAATCTTGGCCCGGCGCGCGGCGTGCGTGAAGCCTTCCTTTGGGCTTCCGGCGAAGACAAGTTCATGGCTTCTATCCAAGAGTCACGTTCGTTCTTTAGCGCGCTGGGAGAGGGGACTGAGCAACTCTTGATTTCACTCGGATACGGCGTGCTGCTACTACCTTTCGCCTGGGTGGCCGCCGTCGTCGCTTGCGTGCGGGGAAAGCGCGAGCTCTTGCCTTGGATCGTGGCTGTTCCGCTGCTCTTGTTGCAGGCACTCTCTCAGCTGCGTTTCGCTGAAGCCTTAGTCGTTCCACTCGCCGTGGTTGTTGGCTGGTCGCTTGCGAATCTACTTGGCAGATTCGTTCATTCCGGAGGTGCGCGTCGAGTCCTGGCAACCAGCGCAGCTGTCATCTTGGGCGTAGGACTGCAAGGCCCAGGGATTGCAGAAGGATTGACCTACAGAAGAGCCGCAAGTACTGGCTTCGAGACTACCGAGATTCAAGCATCGACGGGGTCCGCCCGTCGCATGTGCGATTGGCTTAGGGAACGGGAGGTACACATCGGTCGCGAAGCTGTTCTATCAACTTGGGGCTATGGCCACATGATTGAGTGGGTGACACAGAGGCCAACGGTTGCCACGAACTTCGGTAGCTACCTAGGCCTCGACAGTTACACGGCGCCGGCCCTAGTCTTTCTCTCAGAGGATGACGATGAACTGGAGCGTCAACTTGAAGAGCGGCAGGTCGGTCATCTGCTACTCACCTCGCGTATCACTCTGATGTTGCCGGATATGATCGCCCGAGCGAAGCCCGAGTTGGCCCGCGAATATCTCGGCGGGCCCTTGGAGAGTTGGCGGGGAGGACTTCAACCGCGCTGGTTCCAAACGGCGATGGCGCGTCTCTTGCTCAGCGCATCGACGGTTTCGAAAGAGCTTCCTGCCAGCGCTCGGCGCCCCTTCGGTTTCTTGCGGCTGGTGCACATTGCACGCGAGAACGATCCTTTGCCCGGCTTGCGTGGAATCGTGAGTCGTTCGGCTCGCGGTTGGATTTGGGAACGCGTGGATGGAGTCCACCTCGCAGCTAGCGGTGAACCCGGAGCAGAGTTTCGAGTGCAATTCGAAATCAACTACCCGAAGGCCAGGACGAGAATCCTATTCGAGGATCAGGTCAGGCTAGACGCGCAGGGTCAGGGGACTCTGCGTGTTCCATACAGCACATTGAATAGCAACGGAGATGGCCGAGTCCTTCCCGGCGCAAGCTATTGGATCGGTAGCAAGCGAGCGGCCCTCGCCATCACCGAGGCAATGGTGGTGAAGGGCGAGACGCTCGAACTGCGTTAGCAGCCCGTGGCAAAACTGCTAAGGCAGTTTTCGCAAGACGATCGGCATCGAGTTGGTCAGGAGCCGGTTGCCGCCCGAATCAGTGGTCGCCGCTTGCACGAAGAAGGTGAAGGCTTCCGGGAACCAAATTGGAATGTTGAAGGTGAACTTCTTTTTGCCCGAGAATGGAATCGTGCCGAGGTTGTAAGCGCGCTCATGGCTGACGAGATCGTCCATCACTTGAGTTGGGTCAACCGTGATGGTCGGTGCGCGTCCGAGATAGAACGTGACGGTGTCTCCAGGTGTTCCGTAGACCCAAAAGGTTTGTTGGCTGCCATGCTGCAAGATGCCCAAGCGTTCTAGGTACGGATCGGCGGGGCTGGCCTGATCGATCGTTGAACCATCGGCTGCGACTGCTGAGGATAGGGCTACTCCGGAGTGGCGGAGACTGCTATCGCCCAGCAGATAGACTCCAAATCCGGTGGAACCATCATTGGTGCAGCCGAAGGTGCATGGTCCATAACCTGCATCTCCACCTGCGATGTTGTTTGTATCTGGGCCTGCAACCACTACCGAGGAACCACCGCGAATGTACATTCCATCGCCGCCGTCGCCGCCATATGGGTCTTGCCACTCGCAGAAGTCACTGGTGTCGCCACCGCGGCCGCCCGCGCATTCTGTTTGGAATGCGGAGAGTATTGATCCGCCCGATGCCCAAAGGCCGGCGGCGCCATCTCCAGCGTTCGAGCAGGAAGAGGAGAAGCCTGCGCTGCCGGTGATGTTGGAGTCGATGGCTTCAAAGCGTGAGTTGACGACCTGGACTCCGTTGCCCGCGGGAGGGGACGTTGTGTTGGGGATAGTCACCGTGGTCTGATACATGCGCACATCGACACTATCGTTGACGGATAGCGCAGCTGTCGTCGTGAACTGCGGCTCTATTATTAGCGAGTCGAGAATCACGTGACCGTTGTTCAGGTTCAAGGCCACCCTCTGCATTCGCAGGCCGGTGAGCACTGCCTTTTTAGGGTTCGGAATTCCTGTGATCAACACATCTCCTGTGATCACACTCGAATGATCTGCTTCCGAACCGAGCAGGGTTAGACCTAAGTCGAGGACGAATCCTGAATAAGATCCCTGGCGAATGATAATGACATCATCGTGGCTCGCGGAATCTATAGCGGCTTGCACGTTGGTGAAGTCGACTCCGGAACCGCCATCGTCGTCAACGATGATCGTGTCTGCATAGGTTACGCCCGTGAACAGGGCAGTAAATGAAAGGAGCGTTAGCGAGTTTAGCAGTGCCTTCATCGGATTTGTGACCTTGCCTGGTATCTTGATGATGGTGAGACGATTTTTTCCCAGCGTACATTTCCTGCCCAAAATACGCTAGTACCCTGCCGGGTGGGTGTCCTCATAGATCGTGGTAGCTTGCCAGCGCTGTACGAGGGCAAGCAGTTTGGCCTCCCCGTAGAGCTGGCCGGTAAAGCAAACACTTCCCGGTTGACGGTCTTTCACTGGCAGACTTGCGGGGACAACAACGCAAGGGTGTCCCGTCAAATTCGTAATTGCGAGGCTGTCGCCCATGGAAGGCGGATGGACGTACATGTCCACACTGCTCATGACTCCTTCCATTGCTCTACAGAGAGACGTGCGCAATCGGTTGGCACGGATGTATTCAACGGCTGGGATTAAGCGGGCTGCTCGGAAGAGATTGGGCCAGGCATTGTCGCCTTGCTGAGTGAGTTGATCGTCGCGACCATCGCGCGTCAGTTCATCGAATGCGCAGGCGCCTTCTGCCATGAGAATCAACATCATCTCCCAGATCGGATAGTCCGGAAGATCGATCTCTACCAGTGTGACCCCTAGGTCTTTAAGTTCGCCAACAGTTCGAGCGTAGTCGGAACCCGCGTTGATCGCCGAAGTGAAAATTCCGACCTTCCAGCCCGTGATGTCAACAGGGCCGGAGAGAGTGAAGGGGAGATCCACAGCGTCAGGGTCGATGTCGTCAGTGCCATGCAAGACATCAAAAACAATTGCGCAGTCGGTAGCGGATGTTCCGAGCACTCCAAGCTTGTCCATGGTCCAGGATAAGGGCATCGCGCCGCCCCTCGGAACTCGTCCGAAGGTTGGGCGTAGAGAAGAGTTCGCACAGCGCACTGACGGAGAAATGATCGAGCCCAATGTTTCCGATCCGATCGCGAAGGGCACTAGGCCCGCTGCGCTAGCAGCAGCGGAACCCGCAGAGGATCCGCTCGATCCGCGTTGCAAGTCCCAAGGATTGTTCGTGCGACCGCCAAACCACAGGTCGCCCATGGCGAGCGCACCCAAGGAGAGCTTGGCTATGAGTACGGCGCCTGCGCTATCTAATCGCTGAACGACGCTGGCGTCGATTTCTATCCGTTGCGACTCAAATGGCTTTGCGCCCCAAGTCGTTGGGTATCCTGCGACGGCCAGCAGGTCTTTCGCTCCATAGGGAATGCCGTGCAAGGGTCCGCGCCAATGTCCGTCCAGAAGTTCCTTGTCCAGTTGCCGCGCTTGGGCAAGTGCCCGCTCGGCGGTGAGGTGGACGACACAATTTAGTTTGTCGTTGTGTACCGACAGCCTATCGAGGAAGAACTGCGTCAGCTCGACACAGCTGACTTCGCGAGACTTGATGAGCGCCGCCAAAGTTGAGATGTCCGCAAAGGCCAGGGCGTTAAGATTCGCGGGACGCTCGGCGGCGGGCAATTCAATGGGCACCGCTTCGAATTCACCAGCATGCAACTGAACCCCTGGTAAGAGCGGATTAAATCCAAGTGAAAAGGGCTCGTCCCAACTAAGCGGGTACGCGCGTACCATCTCGAGTTGATCAAGCTGTTTGCGCAATTCGTTGCGCATCTGCTCGAGTTCATTCTCCTCGAACTGGATGCCGATGACTCGCCCAGCAATTTCAAGATCTGAAGCGCTTGGGAACTCTGTGGGTTGGGAGGCTTGCATGAGACAGACGATGGTTAGCAAATTCAACATGGAACCAGCCTACGTCAATTTCACTACCCCGCGCGAACACTCGTGAAGCTCAATGTTCCACGTCGTACGGACTTCGCCTTGTAGAGCTGCTCGTCCGCGATTTGTAGCAGATCGCCCAGATTCATTTCTGCCTGATCCGAACTCACCGATACGAATCCGACTGTTACGGAAACGATTAGCTGTTCATCTCCGAACTTGACCGGCCCCATTTGCATGTTCTCTTTGATGCGTCGCGCCGCTTCCAAGCACTCACTTGGCGAGGAGCCGCTGAAGAGCACTACGAATTCGTCGCCACCCCAGCGGCACAGGAGATCATCGCTGCGCATCGCTTCGGTCATTCGCCGGCTGATTTCTTTTAAGAAGAAGTCTCCCGCTGCGTGGCCATGGTTGTCGTTCAACTCCTTGAAGAAGTCGAGGTCAAAGAACGCAACGCCCACCGTCAGGTCGTTAGCATTCGGCTGGTTCATGGTGATACGCGCGCGACGGTCCCATCCGCCACGGTTGAATAGCTGAGTCAAGGGGTCGCGATCGGCGCGCTGCTCTGCTTCTTCGTGAGCACGTTCAGCATGGTCGAGGGCATCGTTGAGACTGTTTGTGTCTTCACGCAGCCAACTCGTTTGGTGCACGAAGGACAAGGTCTCTTTGGCGGTCTCCTGGCTGGCGTAGGTCAACGCGGCCAGCACTCGTGACTCTTCCGGTGCCTCTTCGCCCAGCTCTATTTCTATCCTGGCGACCTCAACGCAGACTTCTTCATAGAAATCGTCCGAGCAGCTCCATTGTGGTAAGTGCGCCTGAATTACGGCGTCTAGTTCCTCCTTGTCGAAGGTAGACCAGTGCATCGAATCGTGCGGCAAAAGTGCGGAGACTCCTATTGCAAATTCGGCTTCTTCGCTCTTGCTAAGAGGCTTGCTGTGATGGTTATGGATTGCACGGGCATAGTAGGCTGGAATATCAATTCGCTCGGAAACGAACGATGCAACCTCTTCGTGATCTATGCCGAATTTATCTGCTTCCAGTTCGAGAGACTGGAAGCGACTCTTGTCATCTTGTTCTATGAGTGCGGCCATTGCCGTTTGATCTAGTGCGTTCATCAACACGAGGCCTACGTCTTGCATCAGTGCCGCTGAGTATGTTGCATCGCAATCCTGCGATCCGAGGCATTCTGCGACTTTACGAGCTGCGATGGCTTTGCGAAGCGTCGCGCGCCAAAGACGCAGCGCTGGCTCCGGACGGAACAATTTGCTGTGGTGCAAGCTCGCGATGCAGTGGCTAAAAACGACCACGCGGAGCGACTTCATACCGAGCGCCCCTAGAGCTCTGCGCACGGTTAGTAGGTGGTGCGTAGGCGTATAGATTGCGGAGTTGACTAGGCCCAGCACGCGGGCTGTTAGGCTCACATCCTTGTCGATCAAGTGAGCGTAGTCGCTGAGCCCTGAATCCGGGTTACGAGCCAACTCGATCAGTTGACATGAAACTCGCGGATCGCCGTAATAGACCTCCAAAGCTCGAACTGAGCTTAGAGTTTCTTCCCTAGTGAATGTCCTGGGAGTTCCCTCGGGCGTAGAGGGCTGTCGGGGTGTGCCGTTGGTCATAGAGGGGGGATCGGAATGAGAACCCGATTGCCGCACCCTTCGTCAATTCAGCCGTTCCGTCTGAATTCGAATAACGCTAAGTAGGGAGGAATACGATTCCCTCCGTTTCTTTAGCTCGCTTTGCTGGCTTTGGCGAGCTCATCCAGCAGGTGCTCGGCGATGGCAAGACACGAGGTGGCAGCGGGAGAAGGGGCGTTTATCAGGTGAAGAAGAGGTCCTTGGCGCCTTATTAGATAGTCGTCGACCAGTCGACCCTGACGGTCGAGAGCCTGGGCTCGCACTCCGCTAGGGGCGTCTTCAAACCAGTCCCACTCTGCGCCCGGGAGCAACTTTTGGAGATCCTGAGCGAAGGCTCGGCTCGAAATAGAGCGTCGCAGCTCTCCACCAGCTGTCGGAAAGTGCCGAAGGCCAAGTCGCCAGAATCCAGGCCAGCTGAGATTGGACCAGGCGTCCCGCCGATTCATACTGAATTTGCCATAGCCCTCGCGAGCCATCGTGGGCAGCGCATTAGGACCGCAGTCGACCGCGCCGCCGATCCGCGGAGTTAGATGCACACCAAGAAACGGGAAGCGGGGATCCGGAACGGGATAAATCAAGCGTTGAACGCGTGCCGCGTATTTTGGCTTCAATCGGCGGTATTCGCCAAGAAAGGGAACGATGCGCACCGGGAGTTTGATCTCTGCCATATTTGCCAATCGATCGGCTTGAAGCCCACAGCAGACGATTCCATTGCGAGCACTCCATTCTTTTCCGTTTTGAGTAACGACACGCACTGACTTGTCCGTGGCCACGAGTTGGGTCGCCTCAGCATCGATTTCGATTCCACCACCAGCGAGTACGATCTGCTCGGCGAAGGCGCGCGCGACGAGGCCATAGTCAACGATACCTGTGCCGGGAATATGCAGAGCGGAGATGCCACCTACATGTTCCTCCAATCGGCGAATGCCCGTCTGGTCAAGCTCCTCTAGCCCGACGCCGCTTGCCAGGCCGCGCGTACGCAGGTCCTGAAGACGCTGTAATTCGGATTCGTCAGTCGCGACGATAAGCTTGCCACAGGAGCGATAGGGCACACCGAATTCGCTACAGAATCTCTCTAGCAGAGCCTTCCCGAGCAAGCAGTTCTTGGCTTTCTGACTGCCGGGGGGGTAGTAGATCCCCGAATGAAGCACACCTGAGTTGTGGCCCGTTTGATGCCCAGCGAGGTCGGGCTCCTTCTCTAGGATGAGGACGGATCTTCCGGGATAACGGTCCAAATAGCGCAACGCACAGGCCAAGCCCAAGATGCCACCACCAATCACGAGGAGATCACGCATGTGGAAAATATATCCAGTCTTGGGATGAGCTGTCAGATTGCATTGGCACTGCGCTCAACCTCTAGCTGTTGAATAGACGAGAAGATGGTGGTCTGACCTTTCCCGGGGCGCTCGTGTCTCGGGCGCGAAAGAATTCGGACCGGTGGCCAACCAAGCTTACAGTTACTCATGAAACCGACTACTAGAACGCTCGCCCTCAACTTCGCTTCCATTCTCTTGCTCTCGGTTTCCCTGCAGGCATCTGCCGGGGAAGAGGAAGACGGCGGTTTCTGGAGCGAGGACCTTGGCACCTTTAGCTACACATACTTACAGGCGGGCTATGGCTATGGAGATGTCACGGGATCGGAAGAAGCTGACTTCATCGACGCCAAGATATCCATAGCGATTGGCGATAACTACTACCTGCGCGGCGACTTCGCTGATTGGGACAATACAGCAGCCAATACCACGGCGACTGACATTGGAGTTAGCTTTGGTGTCCATGGCAGCTTGAACGAGAGTTTGGATTACATTCTCGACCTCGGTTACAGCACGCAGGAATTCACGAGCGCTGGTAGCGGACTAGACTCCGATGGGCCTCAGGCTGGGTTCGGCGTTCGTGGTGTTTCGCCGGAAGAAGCCGTAGAGGGTGAATTGCGCTACACCCATCGTTGGTTGACCCCCGAGGTTGGAAGTTCCGTGGACGAAGGGAACATCCACTTCGAAATGATGTGGCGTACCTTCGATAATGTTGGCCTCTACGTGGGCGGTCATTGGCCGATGGATAACAATTCGAACGACACGGTCGGGTCCTATTCTGTGGGCTTGCGCGTCTCGCTCTAGCCAAACTAGCGCTTGCGCAAGCGAGTGCTGCAGCGGAAACTGCGGGGGTTCTCAAGGATGTGAACCCAATACCCCCCGGCAGATTTTCATGACGTATGACAGAGACGTCCGAGTGGCTATCGTTGGCCTCGGCTTCGGCAGTGAGTTCCTTCCTATCTATCAAGCCTTGCCGGGTGTAGAGGTTGTGGCGGTTTGCCAGCGTACTCAAGCAAAGCTTGATGCCGTCGGCGACGCCTTTGGGATTAAGGGGCGTTACACGGACTACGCTGAATTGCTGAAGAATCCGGATATAGACGCTGTCCATATCAATACGCCAATTCTCGACCACGCGGCTCAAGCCTTGGCCGCTTTGGAAGCTGGCAAGCACGTCGCCTGCACCGTTCCTATGGCCACTTCAGTGGAAGATTGCCGGCGCATCGTTGAGATGTGCGAGAAGACCGGCTTGACCTACATGATGATGGAAACTGTGGTCTACAGCCGCGAGTTCCTATTCATGAAAAGAATGTTGGAGAGTGGTGAGTTAGGTGATTTGCAATACCTGCAAGCGTCGCACCAGCAGGATATGGATGGTTGGCCCGAGTATTGGCCGGGGTTGCCGCCGATGCATTATGCGACCCATTGTGTCGGTCCGTGTTTAGCTTTGGCTGGACTTGATGCGGAGAGCGTAGGTTGCCTTGGGTCAGGTCGGATTCGATCGGAACTCGCAGAGTGTTACGGTTCGCCCTTTGCAGTTGAGTCTGCGCAGATTCGAATGGTCGGTGGAGCTTTGTCAGCGCGCGTCTATCGCTCGCTATTCGATACAGCGCGTCAATACCGTGAGAGCTTTGACGTTTACGGCAGTAAGAAATCCGTCGAGTGGCCGCTGGTCGAGGGCGAAGATCTTGTAATTCACACGGCCAAGAAAGAGGAGCATGAAATTCCCGAGCGCATGACCTGCCCGGACTTTGCGGAACTACTCCCCGAAGAAATACGGGCCTTCACGACCCAAGGAATGTACGACATGGACGAGAACATGCACCCGTCATTCACTCAAGGGAGCGGGCACGGCGGATCCCATCCCCACTTGGTCTATGAATTTGTCAGCGCGCTTCGGGAAGGTCGTGCAGCTTTTCCAAACGCGCGTCAATCCGCCAATTGGACCTGTGTTGGAATCTTGGCGCACGAGTCCGCCTTGGCTGGCGGTGAGTTGAAGGACCTGCCCGAGTTTACTTTGAGCCCTTCTTCCCACTGAGAGTCGCCGGCGCGATGGGCGCGTAACCTAGGCGTTTGGCAAAAAGAGGGTTCTCCGGCGGCGAGTGTTTCATGGTGCGGTGAGTGAACCGTACCAGATCCATTTCCCTCTCGAAGCGACCCCAAGCTTCACGCACGCGCTTGTTCCCGAAATTAGCTAACGGGCGCTCCTCAGCCGGGTCTTTTTTCAAGTTGTAGTACTCAATGTTCTGCAGTTGAGCTCCGTCTTCGCCCTCGTGACGTACCCAGCGGCGAATCAGCTTTTCGCCAGGTAGGCGCATGCAGTCGATCAATTGTCGTCCGCGGCCGAGTTCCTCATCTTCGACGACGTTCACTCGGCTTGAGATGAGCGGCTTACTGCGAGCCTTGCCGCCTTCCATAGGACCGCGAAGAGAGCGACCAAAGCATTCGGTAGCGTCACCCACTCGCGTGTAGTCGAGAATGGTCGGCAGGATATCAGACAAGCTGACCTGTTCATGCCGATGCCTGTCAATCGATATCGAGGCGTTCTTGGGAGGCACTATCAGAAGCGGAACGCGTAGCCTTTGGTCGTCGAATGATCTTGTTTTTGTACGCTCAGTACCGGCAGCACCGCAGCCAGCGGTGAGGATGAGTAGGGTGTTGTCGAGCTTGCCGCGGGACTCCACATGTTGAAGCAATTTGGCAATCGCCAGGCCTGGCTGTTGATCTTTGACCTGTACAAACAGGAATAGGGGCTTGTCTGAACTCCCTTCCTTTTTGAGGAAATCGCTCACTTGAACAGAGCTGGCATAGGACGCGAAGCCGTCTTCCAATCCATGTCCTTTGCTTAGCTCTGGCGCGCTATGGAAACCAACCGTGTCGTATTGGCCAGCGAGGAGTAGCTCAGCGATTGTGGAACGCGCGGGATCGAGTCGCATGTCGGCTTCTTGGATTCCATGCAAGATAGGAGGTAGTCCCGTAAACATCTGGAAATGGGAGGGCAGGCTCCAATTAGCGCCAGCAATCGCTTGAGAGAAGACCGTTCCTCGCCCCGCCAATTCACCAAGGAGATGCGCTTTATCCGCGAAGCCCCAGTCGTTCACGCTGGCACTCTCCATTGAGATCAAGAGAACATCCGGAGCATCGAATTCCTGCTTAGAGGAACAGGAATGCCACAGTCCGCATGCGAAGAGAATACTTGCGAATTTCGCTTTCCAGGTGCTCATTCCTTTTCGATTTCCCGGCGAGTAGGACGTGGAATCGAGGTCGGGCTCAATTCGCTATTGACTGCGACCATTGTGACATGCGCGACCGTCACTTGGACTTGGGGACTCTCTCCTGTGTACTTCGTGGCCCAGACATCGACCTTGACCCGGATCGATGTTCGCCCGATGCGTTCAGTCTCCGTATAAAAGGAGACCAAGTCTCCAACGCACACGGGCTCTTTGAACTCGACGTTATCCAAGGCAACTGTGACAAAGGGCAGGTCGCAATGACTGCGGGCCTCAATACCCGCAGCGAGGTCAATCTCCGCCAAGATTACGCCCCCGAAGATTGTGCCCATGGCATTGGTGTCGCGCGGCATCATCGAGCGTCGGATTGATGGCGTGGTCTGGGGCAGACTGGCGGAATTCTCGGTGGGGGGTGTCATGGGTGCTAGTTTAGGATTGTGAGGACGGCAGCAAGGATACCGAGTTGAAGGGTCAGAAGATTTTTCCATCGGCAATCCGCCCGATCTTGAGTTTATCGGATGGACATTTCTAAGCCAGGCTCAGGAATGAGCTGAGGACAGGTCGAGTGAGAGGTCTGGTACCCCCTCCCCGAAGACCATAAAGTCCCCATGGCTAAGCAAAAACGAAGAATCAAGCTCATCGAGCCCAAGCTGCAAGTCCAGCTGACGATGGTATTCGTTGGGCTTTCAGGCCTCGCTTTGATGATGCAATTCATTCTGTTTCAAACCGCGTTAACTAAGTTTGCCGTGAGCTTGCCAAACGATTCATCGCTGGTGATGGACGCTCAGAGTGCGATTCTACCAGGGATCTTTGGCGTGACCTTATTGGTGATCATGCCTCTGACCTATCTCGTTGGTGTGTTGACTACGTTCCGAATCGCTGGACCGGTCTACCGCTTGAAAATGTATCTACGCTCAATTCGCGAAGATGGCTACCAAGGTCCTTGCAAGCTGCGTGACGGAGACAAACTAGTTGCCCTGGCGGCGGAAGTGAGTGCGACGGTAGCGCACTTGGTTGATCAAACCTCTACGGAATACGAGACAAGCCACGACTCCAAGTTAGATCAAGCTGCTTGAAGCTGACCGTCTGAAACCTTCGCTCCCCATGAAATTCCCCCTCACCTCAATGCTTAGAAAGCTACCGATGCGTAAGAAGATCTTGTTGATCTTGTCTTTCGTAGTCGGGGGGTATGCAGCAGCTGATCACGTAATTCAGCGCCTGACGGTATTGGAAGTGTTCTACGGTATCGAACGGGACTTCGCGCAGGCGGATACCGTGCGCGTCAAGGAAGAGATTGAGCAAGAACTGCAAGCGCTCGATGGACGCGCGATCGATTGGGTACACGCGGATGGAATTGCAGAGTTCATGGAAGGCGAGAACTCCAACTTCGTTGAAAAACGGCTCTCATCAGGAGTCCTTGATCGCCAAGGCCTGGACGTCTTGTACCTCTGCGACATGAAGGGGACAGTTCTTTGGGGGCGCTACTTGCATCCGGACTCGGGGCAGTCCTCCGAATCTTCCACATTCACGGAGCTTCCGGGAGCGGGTGAGAAGATCGCCGATCGACTGCTCACGGGATGGCGCATCGAAGACGTGGCACGCGGAATTGTCCGCGAGCAAAAAGGCTTCCTCGATTCTGAATTTGGACCGCTCTTGGTCTCCACGCGAATCGTGGCAAAAAGTTCTGGCGGTCGTGGATCGAGCGGCATCGTGGTTATGGGGCGCTTCCTCTCAGACGGGATGATCAGCAGCCTTGAGATGCAAACCAAGACTGTGGGACTGCAAGCGCAGTTCTTTGATGAGGCCCAGGCCAGTCAGACCGAGCGTCAATACGTCGGGAGCTTCGACGGCGAACCCCTCATTCGCGTGCGCGATGACGATTGGCTTGAGGTTAACCACTTGCTTCCAGCGCGTGTCGAAGACGGCATGTTGATGTTGCGTGCCGATGTTGCGCGTAAGATCGCGAGCGCCGGCGAGATGGCCCTTAGTTTTGCTTTGAACTCGACCGTCATCGCCGGCTTGGTGATGATTTTAGTCCTGCTCGGTTTGCTGCAGAAAGCTGTTCTCTCTCCTATCAGCAAGCTGATGAAGAACGCAGTGCGGATCGGCGAAGACGATCTGGCCAACGTCAAATTCGATCTTGATCGCGAAGATGAAATCGGCATCTTGGCACGTGAGTTCGACAACATGATGGAGAAGGTCGCCGCTGCGCGCGGCGCGCTCGTCGATACCGCTCGCCAAGCGGGCAAAGCCGAAATTGCTTCCGGCATTCTGCACAACGTCGGCAACGTACTGAACAGCGTCAATGTCTCGTCCTCAATGCTGACGAAGAAAGCCGAGGCACTGGCCGTTGGCGATCTTGAGACCTTGAACGGGATCATTTCAGAGCACGCGGAAGACTTGGGCAAGTTCATCGAGGAAGATCCGCGCGGCAAGCACTTTCCGCCATTCCTCAATGCCCTCACCGAGCAATTCTCTGCGGGCAAGATTGGTATTCAGGAGGAGATCAACTCCCTTTCGCAGGGCATTGATCGAATCCGCGACCTGGTCAACTCGCAGCAGGAGTACGTCAGTCGAGCGGAAGTCATCGAGAGTGTTGACCTCTCTGTGGTGCTTGATAAGGCTTTGTCCGTCAGCGAAAACGTCGATGCCTTTCATCGCGGATTCGAAGTTGAGAGGGAGTATGCAGACCTGCCCAATCTTCCGATCGACCGTTACAAGACACTTGAAGTCTTGGTCAACCTGATCCAGAACGCCCGTCAATCGATCGAAGAGCATGGCGGCGATGTACGTCGCCTCACGGTTCGTTTGCTTGCGCCGAATGATGAGCGCGTGCGAATTGAGATCGCAGACACAGGCCTCGGGATCGAAGCGCAGAATCTTGCCAAGGTCTTCGACCATGGCTTCACAACCAAAGTTAACGGACACGGCTTCGGATTGCATTCCGCTGCAAACGCCGCGACCGAAATGAGTGGCTCCCTTACGGCTGCCAGCGATGGTGTCGGAAAAGGCGCGACATTCGTACTCGAGCTACCGACTCGAGTTGCACAAGAAAGTAGGGGTATATAACTATGAGCAATCAAGACAATCGCCGCATCTTGTTGATCGACGACAACGAAGCGATCCACGAAGACTTCAAGAAGATCCTGCTCCCTGCTGATACTGGTAGCGCGGCGCTCGACGACATGCGTAGTGCATTTCTCGGTACTCCCGAGCCTGCAGAAAGCACACCGTCGCCCGAAGGCCCGACTTACGAGTTATTCTCTGCATTCCAGGGTGAGGATGGCTACAAGGCTGTTTGTACCGCTTGTGATGAGGGCAATCCTTATGCCATGGCTTTCGTCGACATGCGCATGCCTCCGGGTTGGGATGGCGTCGAAACCATCGCCAAGCTGTGGGAGCGCGATCCCGACTTACACGTGGTGATCTGTACGGCTTTCTCTGACTACACTTGGGACGAGACGGTTGAGCGATTGGGCCAAAGCGATCGCCTGCTTATCTTGAAGAAGCCTTTTGACGCCGTGGAGATTTCACAGCTGGCAGCAGCTCTCACAGAGAAGTGGAATCTGACCGTGCGCGAGCGAAGACTGTTGGAGGAGACCAGAGCTTCCGAGCAGGAGGCGCGCGCCTATGCTTCCTCTTTGGAAACCGTCAACCGCGCACTCGTGACCTCGCAGGCAGCGTCTGATATGGCCCTCGATCTGCGCACGGATCTCTTGGTACAAGTCAGTAAAGAAGTGAACGTGCGGCTCAGCGAATTGCTGGGGCGAGTTGAGTCATTCTCTGAGGCGGCCAAGCAGGTGGAAATGACAGGGGAGCTCGAATCTGTATTAGGTACAAGTCATCATCTGCTCGGAACCCTGGACGAACTGCTCGACGTGACATCGCTTGAGCGCGGGAACAGCTCTGTAGAGTTGAAAACCTGCTCTCCGAGGGAAATTGTTTCCGGCGTGGTCCAAGAGTTCCTCGAAATTGCCCAGCGCAAGGGCGTCGAATTGAACCTGCAAGTCGAGGGGGGAGTTCCCGAGTTGATCAAGAGTGAACCGATTCGCGTGCGACAGGTCATTCGTAGTTTGGTTGAGAACGCAGTGAGCTTCACAGATGGTGGCACTGTTACCGTGGCCCTCGGCACGGGACGAACCGAGGATTGGCAGCGTCCGCGTCTCCAATTCGAAGTGAGAGATACTGGCAGCGGAATATCGCAGGTCGAGGTTGGTTCGCTATTTGAGCCGCATCCGCGTGCCGAGGACGGCAGTTCGCGATGTGGCTATGGTTTCGGGCTCTCTCTCGCTCGGCGTCTTGCGGCGCTAATTGGAGGCGAGCTAACGGCTCGCAGCGAAGAAGGCCAAGGAAGTGCCTTCTCGCTAAGCCTTGAGTACAGCCCCGTCTCCCAGGAGTCGGTGGCGTAGCAGCCAGTTACTTGGCGGGATTCAAGTAGGCGGCAGCTTTGTCAGCAGCGACCGGCGGGCTGATTAGATAGCCCTGGATTTCGTCGCACTGCAGGACCTTGAGGAAGGACATCTGGCTTTCCGTTTCAACACCCTCGGCGATGACCTTGAGGTTGAGACTGCGTCCCATCAGGATGATCGAGGTGGCGATGGCCGCATCGTCGGCGTTGGCGGTGATGTACTGAACGAAGGAGCGGTCGATCTTCAAGGCGTCGATAGGGAAGCCTTTCAGGTAGCTCAGCGATGAGTAGCCCGTGCCGAAGTCATCGATTGAGAGATAAATGCCACTCGCTTTCAAGCGCTGCAGAGTGTTGATCGTGGCCTTAAGGTCATGCATCAACATGCTCTCGGTGACTTCAAGCTCGAGGGCTGAAGCGGGCATTCCAGTGCGTTCCAGCACCTCCCCGACAATTTCGCAAAGTTCGGGTAGACGGAATTGGACCGGTGAAAGATTCACGGCCATGCGAGTAGGCTCGAGGCCTTCGGCAACCCAAGCTTGACGTTGCTTGCACGCAGTTTCGAGTACCCATTCTCCAATCGGAATGATCAGGCCGGTCTCTTCCGCAAGCGGGATGAACTGTGCCGGCGAAACCATGCCTAGCTCCGGATGTTGCCAGCGAACAAGGGCCTCAAAACCGACTGTCTCGCGCGTCTGCGCGTTGACTTTGGGCTGGTAGTAAACGATCAGTTGGTCTAATTCGATCGCACTACGCAGGCTGCGTTCTAGCGTTAGACGCTCGAAAACCCATCGATTCGTGGATTCAGAGCGAAAGCAAAGGCTGTTGGTTTCGTTCTGTCGTGCGATGGCGACCGCTTCTTCGGCTTGCTTAAGCAGTTGGAATCCGTTGTTGCCGTCGCCGGGGCTGGTGGCGATGCCAATGTTGATCGCGAGTCCTTTGCCATTTACTTCGCTGCTGACGCACTCATGGATCTTGTAGCCGAGGCGAGCTGCATCTTGAATGCGGCCCAAGTCGGGAATCATCAACGCGAAGCAGTTATCGTTCAGGTGTGAAATCACGATCTGCCCCTTCGGATGACTGATGGGACCAATTTGTTCAAACTCGCGAACAGCACGATTTAGACTGGTTGCGAACTCGTCGCCAAAGGATGTCTTGGCTCCACCGATCGCTGTTGGATTGACAGCCAGTACGCAAACGTTCAGCTGATTGAGTTGGCATTGATCGATCGCGACGGAGACCAGGCGCGGGAAAACAGCCGGAGGTGCAATGGAGCGGCCGGCGAGTTCCTTCGTCAGGGGTTGGCCCCCGAGCAGCGTATCGCTGAGCAGATGTTCGACGTACGCCATCGCGCTGTCCAAGCGACGCTCGAGGAGAGTTGGGTTGATCGGGTCTACGAGAAACTCGGTCGCGCCCGCATCGCAGGCTTCTGCGAACATCTCACTCGAATCGTCAGAGTGCAGCATCACGATCGGTGTTGCGCGGTCTGCACATATTTCGCGCAGGTCGCGGCAAAGATCGACAGCGGCTTCGGATCCGGCGGAGCTGTCGATCAAGATCATGTCCGGTGCATGCTCTCGAATTGCGTCCTGGGCCTCACTTGAGCGAGTCTTCAGGAGTTTGATTCCTGAGTGAACCGTTGCTGATTGAAGCGCGCTCAAGTGACGCTCGGGGGCGTCGGAGACGAGAATGAGGGTGCGCGAGGGGGAGTTGGTGGAGGTCATATTTGTGGGGGGAATGCACGGCTTCCCGGGGCGGGGTCGTGGCTAGGAACTTCTTTCGACCTAGCTGCCGAGGGCCCTAAATAGGGCGATTGCCCCACCCTTCCATAAAGTGCTCCCTGGGCCGGGAGCGGGAAATTGGGGCGGAACTTGGGCCAAACGGGGCAAGCCGAGCCAGATCGGTGGACCCTTTTGGATTGCGGTTGATCTGTGACCGCGGGTAGGGCCCAATTTCGCCATGAGCACGTTTCCTGCCCCCTTGAGTCGGCTTTTTCCGGCCAAATCGGTTCGTCTTGACAATCGCCAGCGCGGGGGTCACGGTGGCCTGTCTGGTGGGGGCGCGGACCGAGCTCGACATAGGAGAATGGACTCTCTTGGGGCTGGGAAGCGCGATTTTGTGGATCGCCTATCTGCCTTTAGAGTTCGTCCTAGTCTCAGCGACCTGTGGCGTGATTGGTACATTCTGGGCTGCTGGCTGGGCCAAGTGGCTCCCCGGCCAGGTTGAGGCCCTGGACGGAATCGGTCTGATCGGTGCGCTAGCGGCGTGCTCCATTCTGCTTGCGCGTCTTTTTGCTTTCCGTAGTGGGCGAGTTTCGGTGGCGGGCAAGTTGACCGCGCTTTGGGGGCTGGCGGCGATCCTCGTGCTTCTCCTCCCGCCGTCCGCCCAACCCATTGCTGTCTCTCTGCAGCTCGCGGCTGCCGCGATTTTCGCTCCACTGGGGGCTGACATCTTGCTGTTCAAAGGCAACCGGCGCAGCCTTCCCAACCTCAAGTACCTGCTCGGTGGGTTGTGGATTTTCATCTACATCACTGGTGCACAAACGGCCTTGTTCGGATTGGTCGCACCGATTGCTCTCTTCTTCTCGCGCGATAGAGGCGGATTGATTCGGCGCCAATGCTCGAACGGTATGCGCTTCATGTTCAGCTCGTTTCCCTATGGCCGAATTGACCGTATCTACCTCGAAGCACTGACCTTCGCGAAGCCTGCGGTGATAGTCAGCAATCATCAGTCCTCGGTGGACATTCTTTTGGTCCTGAGTTTGGAGAGTGACATTCGCATGTTGGTTGGCCGCCGCGTTTGGCGTACGCCTGTGCTCGGAATCGGTGCGCGCTTTCTTGCGCACGTTCCGGTCGAGCCTGATGACACCGCCACGACTATTGAACGATCACAAGAGAAGCTGAGCCTTGGTGCGAGCCTTCATGGTTTTCCAGAAGGAACCCGTTCGCAAGGTTCTTTCCCGCGTCGCTTTCGCCGCGGCGCTTTCGAGATCGCGCATGAACTACGGGCTGATGTCTTGCCCTTAGTCCTTTGCAATACGCGCTCTTGTGTTCCTCGCGACGCCTTTTGGGTGGGGGACTTTTGGATGAGCGTCAAGGCGCTGCCGCGTGTCACACCGGAGAACTTCGATTACGAATTGGGATCCAATGCACTCATGAAGCACGTTCAGGGCATCGTGCGTGACGAAGTCGTGAACGAGAATCGACGGATCTACTCCAATTGGGAGTATCTGCGAAAGCAGCTAGATGGCCTCTATCGCTTCCAAAACCCCGGTTTGAAGCGTCTCGTACGCAAGCACCTGGAGAGTATCGGAGACCCCTCGTGCTGGAACATGGAGCTTCATTCCTGCGAGCAACTGCTTGTCGTGGACCACAGCTCCGGCGTGCTCAGTCACCTGCTCTCCCTTCCTAACTTGCGGGCGACCTGTGTCGGCTGGCTGCCGGGTACGGGGCACCTTGCAAACATCGAGCGAAGCGCAGCGGGCAATGAGCAACTGCGTTTTGTCACCGAGCGTCCAGCGCTCTTAGGGTTTGATGTGGTAATGGTCGGTCGCGGGACAAGCGTCGATATGCTGCAGGAACTACTCGCAGAGCTGGCTCCGACCGCTCTGATTCTATTGGAAGAAGAGAGCGAGGGATTGCTGGCCCTACTCGCCGGGCGCTAGTGCTTGCAGCTCGCCTTGGATGCGTAAGCTGAACTCGGCACGATCTAAGCCCCGCAGTTCTTGCGGGGATATCTCCGAACCGAACTGCACGCTAATAGAACGTAGATCGGCGATCGGATGAACCCGGGTGGTCTTGGATGAGACCTTCTGCATGCCAGAGATGAAGACTGGAACAATCGGGATACCTGCAGCTTGCGCGATGGTGTAGATGCCTGGTTGACACTCCGCGACGTTGCGTCCGTCACCCCGCGTACCCTCCGGGAACACGATGAGATTGAATCGACCGTGTGATCGCCCGAAAGTCTTCAGCTGTTGGGGGAGGTCGCGGTTTGAACTGCCACGCTCGATCAGGAAACCAATCTTCGCACTGAGCATGTGGCGTAAGCGGGACCGCTGCCAAACTTCGGCGTCCCAAGCACCAAGATGGGCAATCGACCGTGCGGCCAAAGAATTTCGCCGATCATAATCGTGTCCATCAAGCTGACGTGGTTGCACACGAATAGGCGGTGTTCGCGCGTGATGGCGCTCAAGCCGCGAATTCGGCGAGCGTAGGGCAGGACGAAGAAGAAATAGCAAAAGAACCCGAGGGTGCGCTGAACCAGGCGATGTCCAAAGGTCATGGGCACGGCGCGCAGTGCAGCCTGCTGGACCTGGCCTGTGCCGGCTGCCGTTGCACTCATCCGACGCTTTGCCCCGACTCTTC
>JBLIOI010000038.1:0-35527 GCA_047639675.1 Planctomycetota bacterium
CCCAGCGAGAGCACTCATCGCCTTGCCGATGACCGAGCCTACTGAGCGCGTTGTATCCGTAGCCTTCATCGCGAAACCCGCGAGACTGGAAGTCGTCAATCGGTCGCCAGGTTGAATAGCTCCGTTTTCCGTTGAACACTGAACGTAGACACGTCCAGTCATAGCCAAGAGCGTTTCACCATCCAAGACGTCGTCTTGCCCCATGCGAATGCCATGTTTCACACCGCCAGCCCCAGAGACAACGCCGGCGACCTTCGTGTCGTATGCGCTTTTCGAGGGAATCAAGCGACCAGAATTGCTCGCATCGATGATCATCACGGTTCCCGCAGGTGCCTGACCGCCCGTTGTTTCAAACCCTTCGACAAGGTCGCCCCCGCCGGTGATCTCCAAAGCCGTTGTAACGACTCTACCCGTGTCCGTAACTTCAAAGACGGTTATGTCGGCCACCTCGCCGCGAATCAACGTCTCGCTAGCGCTAGCTTTGATGTGCAATTGAGCTGCCGGATTCGCTACGCCGACACCCACGTTTCCGTCAGCCGCAATCGCCATATTCACCGGCCCGCCGCCCATCCCCGTGAAGAGCAGGCGCGCCGTCGAACCGCCCGACAAGTCGGTTCCGGTTTGGATATACATATTGCCCGCGCCATCCGCGGTGACCAGCGAAGCTGAAACACCTTCTTGGATAACTGTCGTGCGATCACTTCCGTCGCCAAAGTGAATGTCGCCACTCGCATCAACGTTGAAATCAGTAGATAGCGGGTAGAGGAGACCCAGGGTTCCAACGCTCGCCGCTGCAATACAGTTTTGAGTCACCGTGTCGATCACACCGGTACTGCAACCAACAACTGGCTGCGGATCACCGAAAGAACCAGCGCTTGTTCCGACAGCTCCGGTCAATACCGGATTGGAAACTGATGCGGCGGCAGAGCTTCCGCTTCCTAAGGGGGGCGCCGTTTGAACTTGTCCTTCTCTTGCGAGTGCTCCTTCCCCGGAAGTTGTAACGAGCAGGCCCGCGCTAAGCTCGGGTCCAGCGGCCGCGGAGGAGTACGCTCCACCGCTGCTCCCGTGCAAAAGGACGTGACCTGTCGCTCCCTTCAAGTGCATATCCAGAATGCCATCGCGATCATAGTCGAGCCAGGAGGCGCTGTTGACCATAGCCAATTCGCCAAGTCCGCTGGCGTCAGTTGCTGAAATAAAACACCCGCCGTTGTCGGAACACAGAAGCTCAAGACTGCCGTCCGCCATCACGAGCAAGAGATCGATCCAACCGTCGCCATCGCTATCGCCCCAACTCGCTTGGCGAACGCGCACTTCAGGATCGAGGCACTTAGCAACGGTAACATCGCTAAAGGCGCCGTTACCGTCGTTGTGAAGTAGCGAGACGCGCAAGCCAGCAACGGCAAAAACGTCTTCGAGCCCGTCGAGATCAAAATCTCCCCAGTGCAAGGTCAGCCCATCAGCAACAGGCGGTGCGCTGCGCGGCAAACTGCGGAGAGACTCCACAGATTGTGATTCTGCAAATTGAACGGAAGCAGCCAATAGAACAGCGGAACCGAACAGGACGGTTGTCGTACGCAATCGAGTCATCGGGGATCTCTTTCGTTTTTGGGGGAAGCGCCTCGTCAAGCGATTCGCAGGAGTGGACATGAATCGTCCTGGCTGGGACTCCCTCTCAAATTTAGCACACCTTGGACAACCGGGGCGGATAGCTGCGATAGGAACAGTGACTCAATTTCCTGCCGACCGTCTATCTAGTGCCGAATGCGATGTTGCAATGGCTAGGAGGGAGAGTGATGGCTGGATGTAAGTTTGTGTGGCGGGTGATTGTAATTTTTCTTTGCCTGGGATTTGGATCGCCAAGCCAGGCGCAGAGCTTTGATGAGATACTGGTAGCAGCGCAAGGACACTCCTACGATCGCTTCGGTTGCGAACTAGCAGCAGATGGCGACAGGCTCCTGGTTTCTGCTCCAAGCTTGGATGATGGTCTGTTGAACACCGATGCGGGCGGCGTCTACGTCTATGAAAAAGACGCGATGGGGTGGGCCGAAGTAGCCTTACTGCGCCCTTCAGGTGTAACCCATGAAGTCGGTTTCGGATCAGCAGTTGCGCTCAACGGTGACATCGCTGTTGTCTCGGCGCCCTTCGCAGAAGACCAAGGAGTCGCCACGGGAGTTGTTTTCGTATTCCTGCGAATTGCATCGGGTTGGGTTGAGATTCAACGACTCGTAGGTAGCCGCTGCATGGAACATGATCGCTTCGGAACATCCATCAGTTTGACCTCCAACACTTTGGTTGTCGGTGCACCAGGCGACGACGCGGCTGCTCCAGGAGCGGGCGCAGCCTACGTCTTCGATTACGTCGGAAGTAGCTGGTCTGAGGCTCAGATCCTCGGATCTCCTACACCTTACTGGGACGATAAATTTGGCTCCGTCGTAGCCAGCGATGGCGGGATCATCGCTATCGGATCTCCCTGGCACAGCGGTGAGCTTGGCCAGTCTTTGGGTCTGCCGAGAAGCGGGGCAGTCAACATCTTTGAGCGCTCAGAGGTCAACTGGCAGGCCACCGTGGAGATCGAGTCCTCCTCCCCAGCACAACACCAACACTTTGGGCAAGCGATCGCACTTGAGGGCAATACGCTCGTCGTTGGAACTCCCGGCGCAGATGTGGTTGGACCCTTTTCTGGCAAGGCCGAGGTCTTTGAACGTACGTCCTATTCGTGGTCAGCTGTGATCGAACTCATCCCAGAGTCGTCCGCAACCTACGATCGCTTCGGCTATGCGGTCGCCATAGATGGAGGCTTGATTGCGGTCGGCGCACCGTGGAGCGAAACGCAAGTAAACGACGCTGGAGTCACCTGGCTCTATGCACGTTCGGGAGCCTCTTATGTCGAGTGGGGTCAGCTTTCGCGCCCCAGCCCGGAACCCCATGCGGCCTTGGGTATGTCGATCAGTATCGCATCGGACTACATTGCTATCGGTTCACCATTAGATTCCTCGGTGAGTACCGCCATGGGCTCCGCTCTGGTTTGGAAGCGGAACGACATGCCCCTCTTCGGGACCTTCTGCAGCAACCTCGATTGCCCCTGTGGCAACAGCTCTCCTGCTGGTGGCTGCTCAAATTCCACGGGCGGCGGTGCGCAGCTTTCTGCCAGCGGGACTCTCAGCCTTACCCAGAACGACTTGCACGTTTGGGCGGCCGAGATGCCGCCTGATGTGAACGCTCTTCTGCTGATGGGATCTTCGACTGGCCTCACCCACCTGGGCGACGGAATGCTGTGCATCTCACAAGGTAGCCCATCAAATACGGCCCCCCTCCTAATCGGCGGCGTACGTAGTACCGGAGCCTCCGGCCAGGTCGACTACCCGACCGGCTATCTCGGCGCTGCAAACGGCTTTTTAGCAGGCGAAACAGGGTATTTTCAACTGATCTATCGGGATAGTAGCGGACCCTGCAGCGTAGGGATGAACCTCACCAACGGCCTCGCGCTGACCATGACGCCGTGACGAGTTACATGAAAGAGGTCAGATCTTCGGTTACGCCAACCCTTTTCTGGGCATACAGTTGAGTGCCCGTTGGCGCTAATCGCCCCCCCCTATTCCCCACAGCCGAGGACGCTCCCCTTGTTCTTCACAGCTCTCTGCATCTCAACCCCAATGCTTCTCCAAGGTCTGACCCCAGCGGACCAAAGCAACCGATTGGCCAACTTGGCCGACCTCGGGTCCAAACCTGTAGTCACGACAGTCGTTGCCGATCACCATCCGCTACGACTCGAAGTCAAATTCATTGACGGCGCAGGCGTGCGCTTGATTGGCGGCAGCCTGCAAGCGATGTCCGCAGAGGTCTTTGCGATCGACAAGTACCTGAACGAGATCGGCGCTGTTCGACACCGCGTCTTCCCCCAGTCGGACGAGTGGCTGAACGAATTCCGCTCAAAGGGTGAGGCACGCAATCACAAGGTCCTGCATGACCTAACTCTCTTCTACGGGATCGAGCTAGTACAACAAGGATCGGTCGGCGCAGTCTGCGATGCTTTGAATGCCTATGGCATTGTTGAGATCGCATACCCCTTGCCGCGCGTTGAGGATCCGGTGGCTCCTTCATCAGCTTTGGGAGCAACTCCCGACTTCGAAGTAGAACAAGGCTACCGCGACCCCGCGCCCACGGGTGTCGACGCCGACTATGGCAACACTTTCAGCGGCGGCAGCGGCTTAGGCACAACCGTCGCTGACATGGAAACTGGTTGGACGGATGACCACGAAGACTTGGCGCACGTGGCGCTAGGCAACCATGTAGGCTTAGCTCCTATGCATTATCCCTGGGACCATGGCACAGCGGTCCTGGGCGAGTTAGTTGGAGAAGACAACGGCACAGGTGTTCGCGGAATTGTTTACGACGCTGATGTTCGAATGTCTACTCACCAAGGCGACCCCGCGAACATTCCCGGCGCCATCATGAGTGCGATCGCTGCCGTCGGTGTGGGCGACGCTGTCTTGATTGAAGCCCAATGCTACGGAACGCCTCCCGGCCCCTTTCCCTGCGAGTACGTTGCATCCTCTTTCTCCGCCATCGAAACTGCGACGGCAAACGGGATTCACGTTTTCGCCGCTAGTGGAAACGGAAACAACAACTTAGACCAAGCCGCATACGGTGGCGCCTTCGACCGCAACCTGCGCGACTCCGGCGCCGTCATGATCGGGGCATCCGATGGAGCCAGCCTCAACAAAGCCAGCTTCTCTAACTACGGCGCACGCCTCGACGTTCACGGTTGGGGCTTCGATGTCGCCTCGACTGGATACGGCGATCTCCAGGGCGGTCCGGTGACCCAAGAGTACACCCAAGCATTTAGCGGTACTTCCAGCGCCTCGCCGATCGTGACGGGTGCGGGCCTGATCATCAGCAACATCAACAAATCCATAAACGGCGCCCCGCTTGACCCCTTTGTACTGCGCGATCTGTTGACCCAATCGGGCACCCCTCAAGGCTCCGGTGGAAACATCGGCCCGCGACCGGATGTGCACGCTGCGATCGATAGCCTCAACCTGCCGCGCATCGAACTCAACGGAAACTTGGTCCCCGGTGGCCAGTACACAGTCACGAGTCGCGGTCCCGCGAACGCGGTTTATGCGTTGATCTTCGGTGATCAACTCGCGAGCGACAGATGGCTCTCGCCCTTTGGCCAGCTCTTCCTTGCATCCCCCTGGTCACGCGTAAAGTCCGGCGTGCTCTCTGCATCAGGAGAAGCAACCTTCAACGCGATGGTTCCCAACGATCCCGCCCTGGCAGGAACGACCTTGGGCTTTTATCAAGGGTGGCAACGCTACGCAGGAACCAACGGCGGATCTTTTGCCAACTTCGTCCGAGTCGACGTGGAATAGGGCGCCTGGCAGTCCGTGGTGAAACAGCTTCCGCGTGGGGGTGAAATGAGTTTTGCCATAGACTAGTAGCGCATCTAAACAGAGATTCGGGCCGCGACCACTTGCTGGTCGCGGCCCGAATCTCTGTTTAGCGAAGGCTCGCTGAACTACAGGGAGAGGCGTATTCCGATCCGAACACCAAAGCCGGGACTATTGCTCCCCGATCCATGCACCCGATAGTCCTCGTTCGTCAAATTCTCTAGTCCAGCGAAAAGTGTCACGTCCTGGTTGAACCGCCATGCTCCGCGCAGTCCGAGCACGAGGTAGGACGGAGTCCCTCCGGGGGGGATGCGTGAGGTATCGCCTGCGTCTCGGGTCGATAGCTTGTCAGCCTTCGCCGCATAGACTCCATCTGCTTCGATCCATTTACCTGGGCCAGAAAATTCCCAACGCACGCCGAGCTGTGCCATGAAAGGCATCAAGCGGCTGATGTACTCTTCCGTCTCCAGCTGCGCAGAGCTCGCATAGGTGTCCACCTTTCCGTACTGGTATGTGCCGTTGCCAAAGACCGTCACCTCGTCTCCCAGATCCCAAGCACCGCCAAGTTCGACGCCGAAGACGTATCCGTCCCCCACATTGTCCTTGGTGATCTCGAACTCGCCGGAACCATTTGTATTTCCAGTTGGAAAGCGAACGATTTGCTCTTCGATCTCGGTGTAGAAGACTGCAACTTCTCCGCTCACTTGCTTACGCTCAGTTTTTAGGCCGACCTCGTAGCTGATTGATCTTTCCGCATCCAGATCCGGCGTAGCAATCTCAAACTCGTTCGTTCGTGCGCTGTCAAAGCGAGTCAGGTCCGAGAGGTTCGGCGCTCGGAAGCCTTGGGAAATGCCACCGAATAGGTTCGTTTCTTCCGGAACGAGCTCGTATATGAGACGCGCACTGCCGACGAAGGCAGTCCAGTCGTCCTTAACTTGGATCTTATTCGAGGTGAGAGGGTCCTTCACACTCTTTGCATCTGCCGCCGCATAATTGAAGCGGCCACCGAAGATCAAGTTCAGTTCCTGATTGACTTCAATTTCATTCTGGAGATACACGCCGAGCAAGTCGTAGGTAGCGTCATCACCCACCGGCCCCTGAATCGGATCACCCTCCTTGAAGGAGTCCACCGAATCCGTGTAGTAGTCGAAGCCGTAGGTCAATCGGCCGATCTCAGTCTCAGAGCCCATGCTGGCTAGAATGCCGACTGTATCCACGTCGAAGCCTTGGCTCTCCTCGTTCCCGTTGCTACGTGTGCGGTGGCGGATTTCAGATTGGTTGTGCCACGAGAGACTTGCGTGGTACTCATCGAAGAACGAGCCAACCACATATCCATCAACTTGCGCGTAGGCCAGGGTTCGATCCTGATCGAAGTCCCGGCGCAAGTCGCTGCCGACACCTGTTCCCTCGAACGGCACCGCGTAGATCGTCCGGTGCGTACGAGGTACGTTGTTCTGGTTTACGTGCTGGAACCCAAGAGTGAGGCGCGCGTCAGCGCCGAGGTTGTGCAGAAGCTTGAGATCCGCATCGAACTCATCGTAGCCAGTATACGGCTGATTCCCCGTGTCCGAGCCCCCGCGCATGTCCCCGAAGCTCTTGCCAGTCATGCCGACCAGGACACCCCAATCTTCGGTGGGCGACACCCCGACTTCGGCACGCAGAATATTCGAGTCCTCGGCACTTGAGTAGCGATATAAGAGTTCGCCCGTTACATCTCCTCCGAGGTCAGGGTTCTTCGTGCGCACGTTCACCAATCCGCCGATGGCATCCGAGCCGTAGAGCACAGAGGCTGGTCCTTTGATGACCTCCATCGACGAAATGGAATAGGGGTCAACTGTGTTCCAGTACTGATTCGGTCCGTCGCGGAAGACGGAGTTGTTCAATCGAATCCCATCGATCAAGAACAGGTTGCGATAGCTAGTGAAGCCTCGGATGTATGGCGATCCGTGGCCCGCCGCGGTCTCCTGGATCATCACCCCGGGAGTGTCCCGCAGAGCTTGCGGCGTGGTGCGATAGCCGCGCTCCAAGATCCGTTCTGCAGAAATCACATCCATTGAATAGGGAATATCCAATACGGCTCGCGGCGACATTGTCGCCGTGATTACAGTTACCCCCAAGTCTCCGACTACTCCTGTAAGGTGATCAAAATGGCCGCCTTCCGGCGCCACAGGAACAATTGCTTCCTGCGCAAGAGCCGGGAGGGCTAAGCCAATAGAAGTTCCGAGGATCTGAACAACGGTAGATATACCGATGGAGCGGTCTGAGGCCATTGTCGGACGAGCGCGGTGCGGACGAGGTGGGGCGACGACCAAGTCGGGGACGGGTCGCATCTCGAAAACGCGAGCCTGGCCGCGTGGTTCACTCTGAGTTGAGGATTCACTCCCAACCTCCGGGGCGCAACCTGACCCCTGAAAATAGGAGCCCCTTGCTATTCCGGGAGGTCTGTCGCACAAGCGGGAGCTTTTGCAACACAGGCTCCATTCGTAACCAGTTACCAAAAAGGGACTTACACTCCCGAAGAGGCATGGACTTGGTATCCGGCGGGAACCTGCGTTCTTTACGGCGTATGAAGCCCACAACGGTTTCGATAGCAGTACTTTAGTAGTGGGTGCCGCCGTGGGCTTACACTCTCACAGCACCCGACCGAATCTGTTCTCCTATAGAAGATTAAAGCCATGCTCTCCAAGAAACTCTGGGCCACAGGCCTCAGCGCAGCGGTCATCGCAATGCTCGGCGTAACCGTCGAAGCAGCACCTACCTGATGAGCTCCTGCAGCCTCAGGGGGCAGTTCGTCCCCTCCCGCTTCAGGACCGTCCGGTGGCGGACAGTCGGCACCCGGTAGTACAGGAAGGCCCGGTGCGTCCGGCCCTGGTGCAACCGGAGCTCCCGCAGCTCCTTCAATCCCGAAGGTTTATCGCGGTCCTAGCTCTAAGAACTACCTCCAGATCAAGTGGGACTACCCGGTGTATGCACCGGGAGCCGGCGAAAAAACCGAAGGAACCGTTTCACGGGCAGTGCGCAAGGCATTGACCGCAGAAGAAGCTGTGGCCTTCATCGCTGGAGATGACCCGCGACCGTTACTCGTGCTACGTGAGTGCAAGGTCTGCAATGGAACTGATGACGCATTGCTAAAAAGCGGTAGCGACAACGAGAAGACCTTCTTGCTCTCCGCGTGGTTTCACTGCGTGAAGCTGCCGATTGATGTAATGGAAAAGGACCATCCCTTCCACGCCATGTTCACCGAGAAGAACCCCGAACACCTGTTCGTGGCGTCTTCCGATGGCAGCCGCCATGACCCGCTCGAGTCACAAACTTCACGTACCGAGCTTTGGAAGTCGATGATTTCGATCCTCGAAACGGAGTACACGAAGAAGCCGAAGACCTCGCTGAAGAAGCTGCAAACGCTCCTCGACAAGTTGGACGCCCAAGATGCTCGCTTGCGTGAAATCACTAGTCGACGCGACGAAATCCTCGAAGAGGACGGACCCAAGTCGAAGAAGCTTCCCAAGCTGGACAAGAAAATTGTCAACGAAGAAGACACCTTGGCCAAGCTTCAGGGCGAAGTCACCGTGGCTTACCGCCTCGAGCTGCGACGTCAGAAAATGGAAGCCAAGGAAGCTGTGAAGAAAGAAACGTCTTTGAAGCACTGAGCTTCTTGAACGTTTGAGCTTTCAAGCCAATCATGGGGCGGCTGGGACTTCGAGTCCTTGCCGCCCCAATTCTATGCGCCATCTAATCACGCTATTCCTGATACTGTTCGCAAGCGGCTCCCTCGCCTACTCCCAGAAGGATGGCGAGATGGAGGAGTTCGACGAGGTCGACCCGTACACGAAAGGCGACCGTCAACTTGAGAAGAAGCTCGGCTATGCCCAGTTCGGGTTTGTGCCGTGGCGCAACGCCGAAGACTCCAAGAGTGTCCAGGAGAACATGGGCGGCATCCCCATGCTGTGGGTAGAGACGGAGCACTTTCGAATCGGATCAAGCTTGGGCACATACAAGCTGCCCAACGACCGTGAGGAGCGTGGACGTTTCAAAGACGACATCACGCGTCTGAAGAAAAAGCTCGGGAAGCTTAAGGCGCCCAAGAAGAAGATTGACCCTTACTTGCTCCTGCACATCTACGCGCAACGGGCAGAGGATCAGTACGACGCCTTCATCCGCGACTTTAGCGTCGAGCCCGAGGACTATCTGAAGACCGGACCCAACCTCGGCCACAAGAATAAATTCCTGCTCATACTTTGCCAACGCAAGAGTGAGTTCGGTCGTTACGTGCGCACTTACCACCAGAGTGACATCAACTACGCTTTCCGCACGGGTTGGTATCAAGACGGCATGGTCGCACTCGCCAATGTGGAGTCCATTAGGGAGCACCTTGTTGACGAACCGGAAGCGCCAGTAGACACGATGTTCCACTGCTTGCTCGCGCATGTCCTTGCGAACAATTTCGTCGACGGTTACGACCAACTCCTATTCAACGCTCCCGCCTGGCTCGTGTTCGGTTACGGACACTTCACCACCAAGCGCATCGATGAACGCTACACCTATTTTGATGGCCGCAAGGTCATCTACAAAACGGATAGCGACGAGTGGAGTTGGCAACCGCGCGTGCGCAATTTGGTCAAGAACGACTTCTTCACCAGCGCCAAGGATCTGTTTGCCCAAAAGGCCTACGACGAGCTTCACGCGCGCGACCACATGACGGCTTGGTCCCGGACTGAGTTCTTGCTGAACGTGGCAGAAGGTGAACCGAAGACCTTTCTGAAGCTCGCTTCAGCACCACTGAAGGTTTCGAAACAAACGGGCGTCACTAAGGAAACTGAGTTCTTAGTCCGACAAGAGAGAGCCTTGGCGGCAGCATACAAGATGACTCCAGAGGAGTTCGATAAGGCTTGGAGCAAGTGGGTGCTGCGCACCTACAAGAAGAAGTAAGGACATCGTCCAACGATCAGTAGGCATAGATAGTTGCATTCGCCCAGCCGAAGCGTGGATCGCTAATTAGGAACTCGTCGCGATCCGATCGAGCGTGGCACGTATGGCACGAATGTGAGCCGGACTAACGCGGCAACAGCCGCCGATCCATGTCGCGCCGAGTTTGCGCCAATTTTCTGCGGCAAGCCCGCAATCCAACGGATCGGCTGTGCCCTTCCAGGTACGCGTGGGTAGTTCGAACTCTTCGCCGGAGTTCGGATAGACCAAAGTAACTTTGGTCGGAGCCGCACTGCGCAGATCGGCTATCAAAGAGGGAAGGAATTGGGGTGCGGTGCAATTCACTCCCACCGCAAAGACCCGGGGATGGCTCGCGAAGAGCGCGGCGCACTCCACGATTGGGGTTCCATCGCAGATGTGATGGCCATCTTTGCATGAAAAGCTGATCCATGCGGGCGTGGTTACGGCGCTTAGTAACTCGCATAGGACCTCTGCCTCTTGCAAGCTTGGAATCGTCTCGCACGCCAGGATGTCGGCAGCGCTGGCATCAAGAATCGCGAGCCGATCCGCATGAAAACTATGCAACACCGAGTTCGAGACAGCGTAGTCCCCGCGGTACTCGGAACCGTCGGCGAGTGCTGCTCCGTAAGGCCCAACGCTTGCTGCGATAAGAGGCGAGAAGCGCTCCGTACTCGCAGTATCCTGAAACTCAGCACGCGCCCTTTCTGCCAGCGCGACCGACTGAAGCAATTGTTCTTCTAAGCGCTCACCAACCCCAAGGGCCGACAACTGGTAGCTAGCGGTGATCAACACATCCGCCCCTGCATCGAGGTACGCGCGGTGTGCAGCGACAATCGCCTGCGGCTCTTCTTCGATCAGCTTTGCGCTCCACAGTGGCGTATCAAGATTGTGCCCTTGCGCCTCCAACTCGGATGCCAAGCCGCCGTCGACTAGCAGGCTTTGGCCCGCCGCTATTAGTCGCTCGATCTTATTCTGCGCAGAAGTAGTCATGACGCCCAGTATCTTAGATGCAAGCGCGCGCCACCTTGGCACAATCGTCATCTAATGCTGCAAGAGAGCTTTCAGATCCCGGTCGAGGGCATGGCTGTCGACTCCGTTGGGGCGATCTTCTCCCCCGCTGCCCATGCGGACCCAACCGCAGCTATCCTCCTCGCTCACGGAGCTGGGGCGCCAATGGACAGTGAGTTCATGGAAGTCATAGCCGCGAGTCTCGCTAACGAGGGCTTCGATGTCTTGCGCTTCCAATATGCCTACGCAGAACGGTCACGAATTGAAGGGAGGCGTTTTCCGCCGGATCGCCAACCAAAGCTAGAGAGCGTTCATCAAAGCGCGCTCGACAGCTTGCGCTTGAGGACGAGCGCAAAGAGCATTGTTCTGGCGGGCAAGTCGATGGGCGGACGCATGTCGAGCTTGCTCGTTGCCGGGGGCTTGGAGTGTGATGGGTTGATCTTCCTTGGGTACCCCTTACATCCCCAAGGAAAGCCCGAGAAACTACGAACGGCGCACTTCCCAGAGATTCACACCCCATCGCTTTTCCTCCAGGGAACCCGCGATGGCCTCTGCAACTTGGAGCTCTTACGTAAAGCTCTACCCTCTTACGGCGCCGCCATAGACCTCGTCGTCATAGAAGGCGGCGATCACTCATTCAAGGTCCTCAAACGACTAGGCATTGCTCAGTCTGAAGTGCACGCTAGGCTCGTCCACGAGATGAGCACCTGGATCCGTGCCAACGCAACAACTACGAGCAACGAATGAACTCCCCTCGCCCACCGTTTCACCACGCATTCCCCGTCACCAGCATTGAAGAGGCTCGCAATTTCTACGGCGGTCTACTCGAGTGCAGTGAAGGGCGTAGCGCCGACACCTGGATCGATTTCAACTTCTTCGGGCATCAAATTGCGCTGCATCTGCGCGCTGAAAGGTCCCAAGACCTAGGAACGACGCCCGTCGACAACAAGCAAGTACCCCTGCCGCATTTCGGGGTGGTGCTCGACATGCAGCGCTGGGACGCGCTCGCTGACAGATTGCGTGCGGCGCAGGTCGAATTCATCATCGAGCCCTACACGCGCTTTGAGGGCGAAGTCGGCGAGCAGGGGACGATGTTCCTGCGCGACCCGAGCGGCAACGCCCTCGAATTCAAAGGCTTCACCGATCCGGAAGACATATTTGCCCACTGAGAGCTCTCTAGGGGGTAATTGCGCTTTTCTTGGCGCATCTCGGTCCGATTTTGAAAGTCCCCTCGTAGACTGCCATTGTCATGAATTTCAACAAATGGACAGTCGTCGGCAGCCTACTCTTCGCGGGTGGCTTCGGTTTACGCCTCGCCTCCTGCTGAGGCGAACCCCTTGCCATGCTCGGTACGGGCATGATCGTCGCGGGGTTCCCCTTCGTCTTCGGAAGCTTCGGTAAGCCGAGCTAAACGCTTACCACTGTACTTCAATACCATTCGAGGTATTAAAAGTGCCGCTCGTGCAGAAGCTCGGGTTGGCGTCTCGATAGTAGAACTGGTAGTAGCGCGTATCACCTGCTGTCAGCGGATCACCCACTGCTGCTGAGCGATCCTTAACAGATAGGTCGCCGGAACCGGGAGCCGTAACGTTACCGGCGCTGCCGACTTTCACATAGAGACGCTTGATAGATCCCGTGCTGCACAAGAGACCGTCGCCAAACGCGATACCCGGGCTGGAGGAATCATTTTGTGCTTGGAGCAAAACGGTAACGGTACTCGTCGGCAGGCCGGTTGAATCGAACTGGACCGTGTCATTGTCCGTTTGCCCGGTCGCGACCAGAGTCGCACCACCGGTTGCCGAGGAGTTATCACAGCCGCGACCTTCAACACCGGAATTTCCACATGGGCATGCGGTTAGGAGCGATCCATCGCCGGAACAAAACGGGCGGAAGGGGCTGTAGCGGTCGATAACAAAAATATCGCGCTCCATGTTCTCGTCGCCGAGGATCAAGTTATCGGAAGCGCTGTCAAAGGTGATGAAGCGTCCGCCATCGGAGATGGCTGGATACAAACACTCACCGAATCCTTGCTCACCAAGTGATCCAACGCTGACCCGTTCAGTAGTGCCTGCATCGATGTCGCGGACAAAGATGTCAAGCTGCGAATTAGTGTCGCCGAGAACATGATTGGAAGCGGCGCTGAAGAATACGGCGAAGCCACCGTCAGGTGAGAGGATCACCTCATAGGCGCCTATATGGCCTTGAACGTCCTCTGTTGAAACATTGACGCGCTCAGTGAGTCCGGTGGTGACGTCGTATACAAAGAGATCTTCGTAGCCATTGGCATCCGCTGCGACAAGGTTGCTCGCGTTACTTGAGAAGGCAACGCGCAGCCCTTGATCGGAAATCGAACCGTTTTGACTGCCGTCATTCCCCTGCTCGCCAGTAGAGCTCACGCTCGCCAAGTAGATCGCACCGGTTTGAATGTCCTTGACGAAGACATCACAGACACCGTTGCTGTCGCCCACAACCAAGTTGTCCGCCAAGCTTTCAAAAGCTACGTAGCGCCCGTCGGGGGAGATAAAGGCATCGGTTGAATCGCCATTTCCCTCTACCCCCGAAGCCGAAGTACTGACTCGCATCGTCACGCCGGTCCCTCGGTCAAGAACAAAAACATCGCGCGCGCCGTTCAAGTCGCCTGCGACCAAGTTTGTGGCGGAAGACTCGTAAGCGATGTGCTCACCGAAGTAGTCCAGCACGGGATAGCGACTACCGCCGTTCGGGTCGCCGCCCTCCGGCGTCTGCGTCACCCGCGAAGTCACCTCCGAGGGTATGTGATAAAGGAAGATGTCAGCCGCTCCATTCTTATCGCCAGGCACTAACTCATTCGCGAAGGAGTAGTAGGTGATATAACGGTTATCAAGGGAGATGACCGGCTCCAACCCACCATCAATCGCCTGGGCTCCGGAGGAAGAAACGCTGATACGAGTTGTCTCGTCTGTGGTGCGGTTATAGAGGAAGCAATCCGGCCCCTCGTTCGTGTCGTCCTCAACCAAGTTCGACGCGCCACTTTGGAAGGTGATGAACACACCATCGGCGCTGATCTCCGGATACAGGGAGCCAGCGTTGGCCTGACCGTCGACGCCATGGGTCACCAACTCTGTGGTCTGTGCGGCAACTGTGGTAAAGAGGGCTGTTACGAGGAGGCCGGCGAGGGCCTGGCGTGTGGAATGTACTTTCATTACATGCGCTGTGAATTGGAGGTTTGCGAGAGAACCTGAATCACCATTCATAACCTGGCATCTGAGATTTGACTATCGAATAGCGGAATTGTGGCCTCGCGGCCAGTTTCTGGGGGGACTCAACGACTTCGCACGTCGCTCACTTGAATTTCGTGGCTTCTATTCCTTCGAAACTGCTGAGAGACCTACGAAGCGGTCCTTGGGCGGCAACAACGCTTCGAGTCGGACGACATCAAGCTCAGACTGCAGCTCCAAGCATTCACCAGAGCTGGAATGAGCGAAAAGTCCTCGAACAACACCCCAAACAGTCCAGCGCCAACTTTTGGGCTGAACTGAGATTTACGGGTGGTCCCCCAGATATACAATTCGGCGCTGGCCTCCATAGAAGCCAGCGCCAAATGAATCAATTCTTAGACTGGATAGAGTCTACTTGTCGCGTCTAGAAACTACCCCTTGGCAGTCTTGCGTTTCTTCGACCCGCCGCCGGGGTAGTACATTGTTCCACGACGTTGACCTTCCTTGTGAATGGTCCCCGCCTCTAGAAGCAATGTAACCGGACGTTTGAGGTCCTTTGAGCTGGTCTTCATTCCTGCTGAGATCTCTTCCAAACGCTGGCCCGGATTGTTCAAAACGTATGCCTCAAAAGCCGCCTTGTCCTCTTCGAGGTTTGCTGCTGTACGGCGGAAGCGCTTTCCAGCCTTAGCCTTGCGACCTGCCTTCTTGCGTTCTTTCGTACCGGATGCGGCTACGGCCGCAGGAGTCTTGGTAGAAGTCTTCGCGGTGGTGTAGCCGCCGAGAGCTTCTGTAACGGAAGCTAATGCTGCGCCTTTTATTAGAGCTCCGAGCTCTGACGCGAACACTTCAATGCGCTCCTGAATTTTTCTATCAATCGAGTTCTGTGCCATCTTTACCTCGTTCTATGTGGGGGGAAAAAAGACCCCAGCATCTGTTCGAAGTCGCTGGAATCTCCTCAGACGACAATAAACCACAATATAGCCAGATTCCCAACCACTAATCACGTTTGGTATGTAGAAAAATTACGTTATAGAAACCGATCCACTACTCTCTTTTATAAGCAAAATCGATAGTACCGCTATCTCCACCTATGGTCGCTAGACAGGATTCCTCGTGAATCCTGTCGTAGCGAATCCACTTGGGAAAGTCGTTCTTGGGGTTCTCGAAGAGTGCCGTATCGATATTCAAATCCGAGAGGTAGAACTCAATCCCGGGCGACTGGCCTTGCGGTTGAGCTACGTACACCAATGAATCGCTACGTGTTTCAATCCGTAGATACTCGTACGCGCTCATCTTGTCATCATCGACGGTATAGCCGATTCCCAGCATCACCCCGGCTGAAGGTGCGAGCCAAGTTTCCTGGGTGTATCCGTCCGTACGTTTCATACGCCATGTTCCCTCTAGCCACGCGACTCGGTGAAGTTTAGTTCGCGCTGTTTGGGCCTCGAGTCGCGCAGATTCCATCTGCGAAGTTGTTGAGCAGGCACAAAGCACGAAACCGGCGGCGAGGAACAATCTTGATTGCATAAATCTATTAGGTCCGGAGAGTTCAGATGACATCGGAATTCTCCACGGCAGGGAGTGCGAGGCGACGACTGCCGGACTATAACCCCGCCCACCCTAAGCATGAAAGGCTCAAGCCGGGGAAGCTAACCTAGCTGACAGAGAAGGTAGCGGAGAGGAGTAATCCGCGGTCACGAACAGTTCGTAAGAATGTTCTTACCGACGACGGAGCCAGTCGACGACCTGGGCCATTTCGGGCCGCATGGGTGACTCGAAATGAACAGGTGCCTGTCCCTCCGGGTGATCGAACGAGAGTCGTCCCGCGTGCAGACAATGAAAACGCGAATGCGGCATGCCCGGCGACAGGCCAGGCGCACTCTTCGCTCCGTACATTTTATCGCCCAGTACGGCATGGCCGGCGGCATGCAGGTGAACTCGAATTTGGTGCCTTCGGCCTGTCCTTGGCACGCATGACAAAAGAGAGCAATCTCCAAAGCTCTCCATCAACTCAACCGAAGTATGGGCGTTCTTCCCACGCCCTGGTGGGAATTGCTGCTGACGGTCACTGTGCCCTTCGCAAGGCCCAAGGTCGGCGTCCAAGACCATGCGCTCGTCAACGGGAACTCCGCGCACGAGGGCGAAGTATTCCTTCCGGACCTGACGTGCACGAAACTGTTCACGTAGGTATTCCATCGCCTCTGCAGTTCGAGCTAGGACCATCACCCCGCTGGTTTCGCGGTCGAGTCGGTGAACGACCCCGGGACGTTCCTCCCCCATCAACATCGGTAATCGACCAAAGCGCTCGGTGGCGAGCATTGCCACGTCTTGCTCGCTACTGCCTGGAAACCCGTGGGAGAGGAGCCCAGCAGGTTTGTCCACAACGATGATTGAGTCGTCTTCGTGCAGCACGATGAGTCCGAAGCTCTCTGTCGCTTGCTCACGCCCCTCAAAGGAAAGAGCTAACCGCGCGCAGCGGCCAGGGCGAATGTTAGATCGCAGAACCCGTTTTCCGTCGAGATCAACCCCCCCCCGCCTCACAAGTTTCTGCAACGCCGCTTTGGAATGGTCAGGACACAGCTCAGCCAAAATAAAATCAAGCCGCTTGCCGGAAAGGCTTGCGGGGATCTTCAGCTCACGAAAGGCGGGATTCATTGCGCTCATCTATGCATGATACGCCCCGAGCGGGGCGTATCATTAATCAAGCAAACAGGTATCTAGTTGACGGGGTACGAATTACGGACAGAAAGTCACTTCGAGGGCGTCGGAAAGATTCGAGCCGCCGGGGCCGCCTGCCGGGTCACGGTACCAGAACTGGAAGTTCCAATTTGAACCTGCCGAGATCGCGCCCGGCCCCATGTCCGCAGGTGATGCATTGTAGTCCACGTAGCGACTCGCAGCGCCAGTCCCATCGAGCTGCAGCGGAAACTGCAAGCGCTGGATCCCAGCGGAGCCGCTTGCAACACAGAGAGTTCCTTCACCTAAGGGCAACTGAGTTTGGCCGGGGCCGTAGAAGAACAACCCGAGGTTGCCAGGCACCGCACCACTCACGTTGAGCGTGAAGTTCGCTTGCCCAATCTCCGCCGTACCACTGTAGGAGATCTGCGCGGCAGTTCCATTCGAGTTCAGACTTGAACTGCAGTAAGTCTCAATGCTGCAACCGCATGAATATTGAACAATGCGAAGATCATCGATCAGCGCCTCCACCGTGGTATTCAAGTTGTCATCCTGCACGATCAAACGCAGTTGAACCGTATCACTCGGAGTAATCCAATCTGAAAGTCGGTAGATCTGGTGCATCCAGGCACCTGCTAGGTGTTCGGAGATGTCCTTGATCACCTCCATCTGCACCCAGTCAACGCCACCATTATCGCTGACGCGAATGCGAATGGAGTCTGTTCCCTGCGTGAGTCCCACACGACGGAACCAGAGCCAGAAGCTCAGAACTGGATCGCCTTGACCCGAAAGGTCATATACGGGCGAGGTGAGCGTAGTGAATCCGTTGCTCACATCGCTAGTGACACCCGTTTGCCAACACTTGGTTCCGTTCACCGAATGATCATCTCCAGTCGAACCGTCGGTGGCCTTGGGATCCTCCAAGATCCAGAGACCAGCTGTAGCCGTATCGTCCGGCTCACCGGCAGTCCAACCGGCATCGACTTCCATGTCGTCCTCGTAGAGCACCAACTCCGCCTCGACAGCTGTGGAGTCGAAGCTGTTGTAGGGAGCTTCGCTCGGGAAGGTCCATTGAATACCGTCGGTCGAATTTGCACCAACAAACCAGTTCACTTGAGTCCCGCACTCGAAGGCCGGGAAGGAAGCCAGGTAGCTACCACCACCTTGGCTAACCAGGGGAGACTCAACAATACCAGCACCGATATCGTAGAAGAGCTTGGCCGAGCCCGCTTGCAGGTCGCCCGCAGTGTCTTCATTCAGCTGAACGAGGAAGCTATCTCCCGCAGGATCGATCAAAAGCGGCTCACCGTTCGGTAGGTCGAAGGTCAATTTGGGATCGCCTACCCACCAGACGAACAGTCCGCGCTCCATGTCGCTGCCGATCACGACACCGCTCGGAAAGAAGGGATAGCAACTCCAAAGCCCGTTGAAATGAGGCGCGTCATCACCGGGCCATGTGTCGAAGTATGCGACTTCAGTTGCACTGGGAGGATTGGGCGAATCAAAGATTCGCAGTCCACTCCGGTAGTTCGCCTCAAAGACTCGGTCACCCTTCGCGTAGAGGTTGTGGCCAATCGCCTTGTTGCCGTTCGTGAAGGATCCCAAGTCGAACGGCGCATCCAAGTCGGTTACGTCGATCGCGATTGTTCTTGTCGGCTGTCCATTCCCCTCATCTAACTCATCGTTGAGGAAAAGGGTGGTTCGGTCACCAGAGAGCCAGGCTTGGTGAGAGTACACGCCACTCGGGTAGAAGTGCTGCGCACGAACAAACATGTTGCCCTTATTTGTAACGTCGATAATGGTCAAGCCGGTGTTCGTTCCACCGTTGCCAAAGCCGCCGCAAGCAAATGCGATCTGACGCCCAGCGTAGGGACCGCTGTCGTAGGTCACCACTTGTACGTCATGCACATAGCGTTGATTCCATGACCCGAGGTATTGGGGCGACGCCGGATTGTTGTTCAAGTTATAGACACGCAAGCCTTGCCCTTGAGCGCCACCGCAGCGGTACAGATAGCCCGAGTCTTCATCGATCGCCACATTGTGCGAATCTTCGTTTCCACCGGAGAAGATGGTGCTTTGCAATGTGACGGTGCCATTGTCGATTTGACTCAGATTGATGATCTGAACGCCTCCGCCCCCCTCGCTAACGACGTATGCATAGTCCTCAAAGATCTTGACGTCACGCCAAAGGCTGTTGTTCCCGTCGATGTGCTGGATGACGACCGGATCCGAGGGGGTGCTAATTTCTACAAAGGTTGTCCCCGTTGAAAGGCCAATGATTGCGTACTCGCGCCCCGAAGGAGAAACGTACCCCCAACAATCGTTGCCTGTGAAAGCCGCTTCGCTGGGACCTTGAAGCTCATGCAACGGTAACCAGGAGAGGAGCTCAACTCCGCTCGAATCGTACTGGATGTGATCGTCGCTCAGATTCGTAAGAACAGCTTGGCTGCCAAAACCCTGCAGTTGCGCATTGGCGTATCCAGCCCCACTACCGCCTGCCAAGAAAGAACCGGGCCGGAACCCAGGGCCAGCGTAAGGCGCTTGGCGATCCAGTAGCTTGGGATCGTCATCATGCGCAGAGACAGGTGCGGCGAATAGGCAAGCACTGGCGAAGACTAGGCTTCGAATTAGGAGAGTAGACACAGGCAATCGCTGGGGGGGGGGCTGAGGGCTCGCGCGGAACAGAGAACAGGCCCCAATCCTACCGTAGATCGAAGATATTCGCTCTACTCCCTCTTCACATCACCGAGGTATCCCAAGCTTTGTAAGTTGCGGATATATTCCTCGCTGAGGCCTTCCAGGCTGACGCCCCCACCACCGAGCGCGCCACGCTTTACCAATTGACCCAAGAGGCGCATCGCCAGGTCGCTTTTTTCCCCAAACAAGTTGCGTGACTCCAATGGATCAACGACCAAATCGTAGAGTTCGTGTCCCTGCGATTCAGGGTGATGGATGTACTTCCATGGCCCACTGATCAAAGTGTAAAGTTGCGGTTCACGGCCACGCGGATCGCCAGGCGCGTGATGCACCTCGGCATAGACCTCGCGCTCCAACGGATCGTCATCCTGACCGACCAGGCTCATGACGCTAACCCCATCGATTCCGTCTGGAGTGGCGACACCAAATAACTCAGCCAAGGTCGGCAACAAGTCCACCGTACGAACGCGCGATTCAATTCGAGAACCGGGCGCGATCCCGGGACCTTGCAGTACGAGCGGAACACGAAGCTGCTCATCGGAAAGCCAACCGTGAGTGAAGTAGCCGTGCTCACCAAAAGACTCACCGTGGTCCGCAAGTACAACAATCAAGGTTTCATGACGCACGCCAAGCTCTTCCAACTTGGCAATAAGGCGCTCAAGCTGCATGTCCGTGAAACGAATCTCCGCGTCGTAGAGCTCAAGCATCTGCTCCACACTATCTAATGGAAAGTGGTCAGGATTACGCCCCAAGCCACGCGTAAAGGGAAAGCTGAGATGCTCTTCTAGGAACTTCTCTGGTGGCAAGAAGGAGGAGTCATGCGCATCAAAGAGATGAACCATCAACGCGAAGGGTCTGGCGCTGTTCTGCGCAAGCCACGCCAGTGCAAGGTCGGTCGTTTCATCACCGGGCCGCTGGGGAGCATCGCCGAAGCGCTTGATCTCGAACCGTTCCTTCGTCGCGCTGAGATCATCTTGGTAAAGGTCAAAGCCGCGATTGAGCCCGTACTGCTTGCCCATCGGCTTGGCACTCACAAAGCCGGCTGTGGCCCGCCCGTCACTTCCCAAGAGTCCAAAGAGCGAAGGGATCTCCCCTGACAAACTCTCCTTTCCAACCATAAATAAGCTGCGAACTCCGTGACGATAGGGAAGCGTGCCACTCAAGAAAGAGCCGGCGGAAACCGGGGTTAGACTTGAATGGGAGTAGGTGTTGGCAAGCACCAAACCCTCAAGCGCCAGAGCATCCACGGTTGGAGTTGTATCCCTCACGTCGTAGCCATAACAACCAAGGTGATCCGCCCGCGTAGTATCCATCACGACGAAGAGCAGGTTCGTGGGCTTGGATTTGTCCTGCGCTGAATCGCAGCCGCCTGCCACAGTAATCCCAATCACCAGGGCAACGTCGCGCACTGTCTGTTTCCAATTCTTGAACATCCCCCAAAGTATAGCCCCAGTCCCGCCGCTTCGAGCAGATCGCCCGGCCCACGAATTGACTATGATCTCGTCGTGAACGAAGCCAACGCAAATTTAAGTGACCCGCAACAGGTCCCCCAGAGTGGACCGAATCGAGCCAATTGGCCTCAACGCATCGCTATTGCGCTGTTTTTGATCCTGGCTGTAGGCGTTGGTTCTGCCATACGAATAAACACGACCCTCAACGATCCAAGCTTTGATCGTCAGGATGCACACGCTTTGCTCAAGAGTGATCCTGGCCTGATCTACTACATCACCGAGCGAATCGTCGATGCGGGCGGCCTTCCGCCTGCGGATTTTCGTGCGGACCCCCGCATCGAGTATCCGGGGAAGAGCGATATCCCCGCGATGTTCTCGGTCGGCCAAGAATTCGTCATAGCTTGGGGAGCGCTGCTGGTCGCTGACGACACTCCCTTGCACATGGTCGCGCTTTGGATAATGGCCTTCTTTGCTAGCTTGACCGTCTTGGGCGTCTTCGGATTGGCCTACGAGCTGACAGGACAGAAGGCTGGTTGGGGTGTACTTGCGGCTTGCGCCTACCTAACTCTACAAGGCAACTTTCGCACACTCGGCTTCGTCTTGATCCGCGAGGACTTCAGCATCCCGTGGCTCGCATTGCACCTGTACTTTTTTGCTCGATGCCTGCGCCTGGGTTCTAAGGCATCGATCGCTTGGGCTGCACTCTTCTTTGTGCTAGCAGTGAGCACCTGGCACGCGATGGGCTTCATGCTCACGATCGAAGCGGCCGTCGTTTTGGGTTGGTACTTACGCTCGGGACAGAACCCGATGGCGCACAAGAATGCCTGGGTGATGCCGGCGATCGCCTGTCTTGGCTGCATCATCGTACCGGTCCTGTGGTCTAAGGGCTTCCTCTTCAGCCTACCCATGCTGATCATGGCCAGCCTTTGGATATCAGCCCTCTGCGAGCGCAAGGAAATCGGCCCAGCTCGCTTGCGCAGGTTATCCGCGCCGATCGCCGTACTCGTATTTGCCCTGGGCATTCCGTTCATCGCGGGCCTCATGGGCATTGCAACCTCGGACTATTCCCATGTCTTTGAGCTGCTAACGGCCAAGGTCACGCACATGGGACAATTGCCACAAGACCCGGCGGAACTAAGTTTCGACACGCGCATGCTGTGGCAAGGCCCCTTCGCAACTCCCGATTGGAGGTACTTCCACGGCGCATTGGGCGGAATGGTGGCCGTCCTCGCCCTTTCTACGCTTTGGGCCATTGGCGGTTGGATTCGACAAAAGGGCGACGCACGCATCCTTTCACTGGTCGGCTTGGTAGTGGGTGGAACCGTCTCCGCCTTACTCGTTCGGAGAACGATTGTGCTTCCGGCCTTCTTGCTCCCTGTCGTGGCAGTCATCGGCATCCAATACGTCCGCAATATTCCTGGGCGCCTAGTCCTGATTCTTCTCTTCTTCGCTTACCAACTTCCCGGGTTTTCGAACTGGATCATTGGCTACCGTAGCCCGTGGTACTTCCCGCCCGAGCACGGCCAAGAGCTTGCTGAGGTGGTCCGTTGGATCGATCAGAACGTTCCGAAGAACGAAGCCATCTCCACCGACTTCCTGACAGGGACCGCCGTTCTCGCTCACGCTGGCAACCCAATCCTCGTACAACCAAAGTATGAGACGATGGAAAGCCGTAGACGCATTGAGACCTTCGTGAATGAGTTCATGAACGGGACCGTCGATGGCTATCGCGCTTTGATGAAAGAGAACGGCTGCCGGGTTCTCTTGACGAACCAGGACTACTGGCGCGGAAATGCTTACATCGCTGGTATCAAACCGACGCCAGGGAAGATGCCCGACTTGAATAGCCCCTGGTTCAACTTCTGCAATCCGGACCTGCGAGTCGCGGGAAACATCCCTGGGTTCCAACTGATCTTCACCTCCCCTGACCTATTCGCCCAGGGACGAATGCGCGTATTCCGCATGATTCCGAAGCCTGGAAACTGAAAGATGCATACTCTCAAAAACCAAGCATCCGGCGCCCTCCTACTCACTGGGCTTGCGCTACTCAGCTCCTGCGAAAGTGCAGACGATGCGACTATCGCGCCGAACATCATTTTCATCTCGATCGATAGCCTGCGCCCCGATCACCTCGGCTGCTACGGCTACGAGAAGGACACGTCTCCCTACATCGACTCTCTGGCGAGCCGTGGCGTGCGTTTTCGGAATGCCCTCAGCACCACGTCTTGGACCCTTCCATCTCACGCGTCAATGCTGACGGGACTACTCGGTCCGACTCACGGATTGGTGGACAACGGAATGTCCCTCTCGCCGGACAACCTGACCTTAGCCGAGCTTTTGGGGCGCGCCGGGTACGAAACAGCAGGGTTTTATGGCGGTCCCTACCTGCACCCGACCTTTGGGCTTGGTCAAGGCTTTGATATCTACCGCAGCTGCATGACCACAACTCCCGATGCCGCAGACGATGATCTGATTCGCGGAGGTGCCAGTCATCCGGACGGACCGTCACACCACGACATCACCGGTCCGCGCACACGGGATGAGATTCGCGGGTGGGCTGAAGCGCGCACACAGGAGTCTCCTTACTTCCTGTTCATCCACTTCTGGGATGTGCACTACGACTACTCCGCGCCCAAAGAATACGAAGCGATGTTCGTTGACCCTAACTACGAAGGCGAAGCGGACGGCCGATTGATGACCAATGACGCCATCAACAATAAAATGTCCCCGGCCGATCTGGCCCACGTGAAAGCCCTCTATGACGCAGAGATTCGCTTCACCGATAGCATCATCGAAGAGATCCTCAGTGACCTCCAAGAGCGCGGCATGCTGGAGAACACAGCCATTGTCCTTACGGCGGATCACGGCGAGGAGTTCTTTGACCACGGAGCTAAGGGTCACAATAAGAGCCTGTTCGATGAAGTCTTGCGCGTCCCGCTAATCGTAGTTTGGCCCGAAGAGATCAAGAGTGCTCGAGTACTGGAGGATCAAGTTCAGATCGTCGACTTGATGCCGACGATGGCAAGCTTCGCGGGCATTTCCAAAAAGCTAGCCGTTCAAGGCAGCGACTTGTCACCGCTCTTGGCAGGCGAATCAATGGGGGCCCGCGAAGCCCTTAGCGGATTGTTCATCGATGGCCAAAGCCTTCGGGCTCTGCGTTCCAATAAACGCAAAGTGATTCGCCCCGACGACGAGGCGCAAGCCGTCTACGTGGACCTGACTAAGAACCCAACGGAAGCCTTCGAGGGCTTTATTACCCCCAATACTGGCCACTCGCAGAGCTTGCGACAACAGGGTGAAGCCGAACTCCGGAGCGCAGTGCAGCGTACGAATAAGATGCGCGAGGCCCTCAACATGCGGCCACCCGGGGCCCTTGAGGTCTCGCCAGAGATGCTCCAGCAGCTAAAAGATCTCGGATACATCGGGGAGCACAAGTGAGCGGGAGCTTGAACGAACGGCGAGTGGGATTGGCCTTGGCACTGATTGCCATCCTCTTCTATCCGCTCCTGTTATGGCGTGGTTGGGGTTGCTGGAATGATGCCATCGTCGACTACGGCCGCGAACTCTACGTTCCCTGGCGAATCAATGAGGGGGACGTCCTCTACCGTGACATCGCGTACTTCAATGGCCCGCTCTCTCCCTACATCAACGCACTGTGGTTCTTCGTGGGCGGAGTTGGCTTGCGCACGCTGACGATCGCAAACGCAATTATCGCACTGGTCTTCGGTGTCGTTCTCTACCGCAGGACAAAGAGCTCAGGTGGTCCGATCGCCGCGGGCATAACGCTCTTGGCTTTCGAATTCATCTTTGCCTGCGGCCACTACCCAGGAACAGGTAACTACAATTTTCTCTCTCCCTACTCGCATGAACTGACTCACGGGTTGCTCTTGGCGCTGCTAGCCTTCTCTTGTGCTCTACGTGCGCGCGCCGAGGGCACGACGCGTTGGGCCTGGGCGGCAGGACTATTGCTAGGCCTGTGCTTCCTGACTAAGGCCGAAGTCTTCGTCGCAGCGGCGGGTTCGATTTCTTGGATCCTCGCCCTCGCATGGAGATCAAGAGAAGCGGGCATCCTGCGCCGGGCAGCAATCATCGCGGGAAGTGCCGCCCTCTGCCCCTTGATCGCTTTCGCCTTGCTGGCGCTGGCAATGCCGCTTGGCGATGCGCTCTATGCAACCATGGGATCGTGGACCGGCATATTCGGTAGCACAGCGTCCGACCTGCTCTTCTACAAGATCTACACGGGCTTCGATCGCGCTGGCGAGAACCTTGCAGCCATCTTCAGTAGCTGTGCAGTGCTAATCGCGATTCTAACGCCTGCTGCACTCTTTGACCGGTTTCAGGGGAACCGGCCGCTCGCACTACGACTCACTGCTGGCCTCGTGTATTCGGGCGCCATCATCGTTCTCTTCAAGCAAGCGGACCTTCTCCCATTTGATTGGCTGCTCATCGCGCGCTTTTTGCCGCTATTTGTGTTGCTAGCCTTGGGAGCCGCGTCGCTGTGCGCTTTGAGAGGCGAAAAAGAACAACGCGCACTCTGGGGCGAGCGCGCTGGTTTTGCACTCTTTGCACTGCTGATGATGCTGAAGATGATCCTGCTCGCGATTCTAGCTCACTACGGTTTCGCCCTGGCAGTCTGCGCGGTCGCAATTTTCGCCATCGTGATTTTGGAATGGCTACCAGCTCTTTGCCGCGGAGAAAACTCACGCGGATTGACTCTGCGCTTGGCTGGAATAACACTGATCCTCGTAACCATCAGCGCCTATTGGATGATGAGCGAGTCCGTCTTCGCCAGCAAGAACGTGGTCGTTTCAGAAGGAGCGGACCAGTTCAACGCCATCACCCCCCATGGCCAGTTCTTGAATGAGCTTCTCGTCCAAGTGGATGATCGGATCGGCAAGGATCAAAGCCTGCTAGTCTTCCCCGAGGGTGTGATGGTCAATTACTTGACTCGCAGAAAGACTCCCGCGCGACAGATCAATTTCATGCCGCCGGAAATCGCACTCTTCGGTGAGGAGAATCTGGTGAAGGAACTTCGCCAAGCGGAGTCACCAGCAGCCGTCATCCTGATCCACAAGGACACCACTGAATACGGCTTCCCTCTATTTGGCACGCACTACGGGATGAAGCTAATGGGCTGGGCCCAGCGCAACTACAAGCCTGATTGGCTAATCGGCGACCCGCCGCTTCAACCAACTACGCGCTTTGGAATAGGCCTATTGGGTCCCCGCTGATGAGCGCAACGCAATCCTCAAGAGTCCGCTGGCTTCTGCTCATCGCACTGCTTTTCGCAATCAGCTGGTTCACGACGGACAAACTAGCTCTGCCTTCTGGCGACAAATCTGATGAGGCGGAGTGGACGGCCATTTCAGCGGTGCATTACCGCCAACTGCTCGGCACCCCGCCCCCCGGCATATCGATTGACGAAGAACGAGACAAACTACACGAGGACAATTGGCGTCAAGGAGTCCAAGGAACAACCTTCGGCTGGCCCAATCCCGGACTGAATAAGTGGCTTTGGGGGATGGCAAGCGATTCTGTAGTTCCTCTTGAAATCGACCCGGCTCTGTTCTTTCGCTATCACCGAGGCAATCTAGGCCAAGCGAATGCGGCGGTCGTTGGCTTCGATCGTGCGATTGAGCGTAATCGCAGACTCGTAGCCTTGGCCAGCGCTGGCTGCGCGGTGCTGCTTTTCTTAATTGCGAAACGCGTCAGCGGCTCGACTGCCGGGTTCATTGCCTATGCACTCTGGCTCGGACATCCGTTAATTCGTCAATGGTCGCATCAGGCGCGTCCCGACTTCACGATGGCCTTCCTGTTATTCGCGACAGTTCTGGCCACGATGCACGGAGCCGCTGCTATGCGCGGCGAATGCGGCCCGCTGCGGCGCTGGCTTGCGATGCTGGGCATCGGCCTACTTGCCGGTCTCGCGGTTGGTACAAAACTGAATGGCGCCCTCGCTGGTATCTTCGTCGCATTCGCCATCCCCATAGTTTTCATCGGTCGGCAGGCCCCTGGGCGCTGGAAGTCCGTGCTCTTAACTTGGGCATTTTGTGGGTCGGTGATAGCTCTCACCTTTTGGGCCTGCTTCCCCTACCTATGGTCCCAACCACTAGATCACCTTTCGGATGTTCTAGCCTTCTGGAAGAAGCACATGGCCTTGCAGCAAAACAACTGGGAGGCTGCGGGGGGTATCGCGACACGTACGATGACCGAACGCTGGGACCTTGTACTGGAACGTCTCACTCAGAACTATGAGCCCGTCGGCGCCAGCATCGGCTTGCCTGGAGGAATGCTATGGCTACTCCTCAGCGCTCTGGCAGTCGGCGCATTGACCGCGGACAAAGATCTTGGCAATCGTTCCGAAGCCCGCCTGCTGGCACTTGCATCGGTGGTGGTTCTTATCGGCACAACGGCTTGGCTTCCGCTCGACTGGGATCGCTACTTCTTCCCGTCGGTCGGATGCTTGGCTCTTGCGGAGGGCGTGTTACTAGGAACGCTAGCGTCAATGGTCATCGCCCGCGTGCGCCGCGCGAGCGACGCTGCTAGCGATCGTCCTTAGTCTCGTCCTCGGTCTCGTCCTCGGTCTCATCCTTAGCCTCGTCTTGCAGCGCTCGGCGAGTCAACGCCAGATCCAAGTAGTAGGTCCGTAGTTCTTCGTGCCCGCCACGTTTGAAAGCCCGCGCCAGCTTGCGGAACGCACGTTGTCGACTCTTGCCCCAGATGCCACCGAATAGCTCTGCGCTGCTCGGAATCAGTGGATCCATGTGGCTAAGGGTCTCGATGTCGGCCAATAGAGTTTTGACCTCGACCGGTCCGTTGTAGAGCACAACGGCTTGACCGTTCGCGTCGATCAAAAGGCTCGCAGGAACAGACACATTGTCGGGACGGCCGAGTATCTCGACGATCAAGATTTCGAGAGTGACCTGAAGGGCAGGGTCCACATATCCGGATCCCGCGGTGAAGCCGTAGCGTTCGAGGAGCTTCTTGGCTGCGGGGTATTGATCCTCCGCGTCCGTGGTCATCGTGATGATTTGTAGCCCTGTAGCAAGTAGCTCATCTTCGTGCTTCTGAAACTCACGCAGCTCCACAATGCAATTCTGACACCAGCTTGCCCACAAGTTGATCAAGACCGGCCCTCCCGCCAGATCAACCACTCGGCGATTCGGATTGTCGAAGGCTGGAATATGAACTGCGGACATCGGTAGCTTATTCACCAAGGGAATTCGGCGCACAGACCCTTCGGCGCGTGTAACAACCCCTGAATTGGCATCGCTGTATTCCGGTGCTATGGGAACCTCCAAGAGCTTTAGAGCCCCCTCGCCTTGCACGAGTTGCACGCGACCATCGATTTTCAATTCATCAAAGACTTCGACGCTTTGATCCGGCCAAGTCACGCTCAACTTCTCGATGCTCTGCGCCTGCCCAAGACCAAAGTGCAAGGTCTTCGACGACTGGGAAAGGTAACCATCTCCAGCGTAGAGACGCTTGGTGAATAGCTTGCCCCCAGCTTGGACAGCGACCAGTGCACCGATCGCATCACGGTTCATTCCTTTGCCAACTAGCCGCACCTCAATGTGATGGTTCCCGCTCGCGTCCTCATTGCGCAAGAAGCGCAAGCGCGGCGCTGTACGTCCCTTGACCACCAGATCTTGATCTCCGTCCCCATCCCAATCGAGATGAACCACGGCACGCGAATCGTCCAAGTAGTCAGCCCCGGTAACCGCTGAGACGTTAGCAAATCGTCCGTCGCCCAAGTTGAGGTAGGCACAGTTGCGTTCGCGGCCACTCCACGAACCTCCTTGCTCCATCACCAAATCCTGGATCGCGCTCCAAGCGTTTTCGTACTCTGTTGACCTTGTCTCATCTAAAGGTGATTGCGACGTCACGCGTCGCCAAAAGAAGCTTCACAAGTCGTCGGTCTTCTGGTTCGTGACGAAACCATTAGGGACGTACATGTCGTCGAGGCCATCTTCATTGAAGTCGATGAAGCGCCCGCCCCAAGCCCATCGCCCAAGCTCGATTCCTGCGGCTTCGGTGGTGTCCTCAAAGGTCCCGTCACCACGATTGATAAGCAGCGTATTCCCGCGGGCATGGCGTTGGAACTGCTGGTGCATTTCCACATGCTCGCCGCCCATGAACTTGTCCGACTGAGGCACAACCCTGCGACCAGCAGCTGAGAACATATTGCTCACCAGGATGTCCATGTCGCCGTCGAGATCGATGTCGCTGCAGGCTAAGCCCATGCTGGCTGCAGTCTCTCCCGCGCCTACCTCTTCGCCAACCTCCGTGAAGGTCTCCCCGTCGTTGCGGTAGAGCGTATTGCGTCCAAAGTCGTTGGCCACATAGAGGTCCATGTCACCGTCGCCATCGAAATCTTCCCAAATGGAGGCCAGGCTGAACTTGGCATTGTTAACTCCGAAGCCAGCTTCCTCGGTGGCATCGGTGAATTCACCGTCCCCATCATTGCGCCAAAAGATGTTCGGCGAACCGTTGTTGGCATCGTGATAAGGCGTCGGATTACCGCCCATGATCCCGTTGTCAATGTAGCGACAAGCGTAAAAGTCCAAGTCGCCGTCACCGTCTGCGTCTGCGGCGCTAATCGAGAAGATATCTGACGGGACCTCGTTTCCCAACACGATGAAGTCGCCGAAGTGGGCTTCACCGTCGTTGAGACCGATCAGAATTCGCGGTCCCATCGCCAAGGCTAAATCTTGATCGCCGTCACCATCGAGATCGAGGATCAAAGCGCTGCGCGTGTTGTCTAGCAAACCGACGCCTGACTCCAAGGTGAAGTCACGTACCGTTCCGTCCTCGTTACGTAGCAAGGTGCGATTCGGCAATCCGCCTTGTTGCGGAACGTAGAGATCGTCGAGCCCATCTCCGTTGAGGTCCCCAACGCTGATGCCCTGGCTGCCAAGGAACGCGTTTCCCGTCAAACGGTCGATGTGGTAATAGTAGTCATCGACACCGAAGCGGATCTCTTTTTCGTAGTAAGGCAGGTCACCTACGACGAATTCAGTCACCTCAGAGAACAGAGCCCCTTTGGTGTGCACTTCGGAGAATTCTCGCAACTCGATCGAACGCAAATAAGCGCGATCTTCTTCCCCTTCGTCAAAGCGCATGCTCCAAACGAAGTTCTGTTGCACAGCTCGTTCGCTCGTAACCGCATCGACTTGGATCCAGGCCACGGCTTCAAAACGCTCTTCGCCAAGATCAACGCACTCGACGATTTTTACGGCCACATGCTTCGACTCGAAAGACTCAAAGGGCTCACACAGAAGCTTGAATTGAGTTGCGAATTCCTCTGCGGCTAGCTTTGCCTCCGTAATCTCCGCAGGACGGTAAGCAACAATTCCGCCCGCTTTGAACGAGGGCTCCATATCCGCTGGGCGCAGGCGGCTGAGCTCCTCGAACTCCGCTGAAAGAAGCGTACTTAGCTCTCTTCTTTCATAAATGCCTTGCTCGAACGCGTGTCCCAGCAAGTCGTAGAGCGTTACCTTCGCCTGCTCTTGCAATACTTCGGTTCGCCAACCATCAAGGGTCGGATCAACGTGTGCAACTTCGCCCTCCAAGGATCGAGTCTGATTGCTCCCGCGCTTGTCAAACAGACGGTCCGCTTCCTGCTCTGGTGTGAATCTGGCATCGTCTTTCTTATCTTGCCCGCCCTCTTGTGCGCGAATAACCGCAGAAAGAGTGACGATGGCCATGCTTAGGCCGAGAACTCGCAGGGGGAACGCGCTGAGTCGCATCTAATTGCTCGAAGGGGGTGTAGTGAAGTGGGAAAAAATGCCCCACAGGCCATGGCTCGCCAAGGTAGTCCGACAAGTCAAAATCGGCTCAATCATCGCTCTCACTTTCGTCATTTCCTAGATAGCCCAAGTCATGCAGTGCCTTAAGCCCTTCAGCACTCAACTTGGGCGCAGCGGCACGCTCTAATACGCCGGGATTGTCCGCCATGAACGTCAGCATTTGCTGCGAAAGCCGCTCCGCGACTTTGGGTTCTATCGCGTACAGATTGCTCTTTTCCGAAGGATCTAGATCCAAGTCGTAGAGCTCGTGCTGCCCGTCTGAAGAGCGAATGAATTTGTGCTTACCAAAGTAGATTACCCTGCGCTCGCGCCTGAAACGCTCGCCGAATAGGCTCAGATCCTTGCCACGCGAGAAGCTCGCTTCGGCGATGGAAAAATTGCGCCCAAGATCGAGCGGGAATTGCTCGCGCATGGAGTCCGCAAACTCCGCAGGCAAAACCTCAAGCACGATTCCCGGGATGTCGGCCAATGAGATCAAGTTGTCATTGACGCTACCCAAGTCAGTCTCCGGATACTTGCAAACCAGCGGCACGTGCAAGACTTCCTCGTAAATGTCCTTTGAGTGCTCCACCAGGCCGTGTTCGCCGAAAAACTCACCATGGTCCGATGTGACGATGAGCAACGTATTCTCCCATTGACCCAGCTTCTTCAGATATTCTATCACCTCGCCAACGGCCAAATCCGCGTTGGCGATGCCGATGTCGTAGCGCATTCGCAATTCCTGCACGACCTCCTCCGTAGGCGGAAGTCCTCTGCCCATGACCTCGTTGTACAACTCGTCCAAGAGTGCCGCAGAAGGCACGATGCCGTTCGGCAGTGGTAGGTCGGCGCGCTTGCCATTGAATGGGCGCGTGTTGTACGGACGATGCGCATCCATGTAGTTCAAGAACATGAAGAAGGGTTCTGTGCCTTCCCCCAACCACTCAAAAGCCGTGGGGTTCTTCTCCAGAGCAGGCTCGCGCTTGACCACGTAGGACTCAAAGCCTTGGTCCAATTGAAACTCCTCGCGGAGGTAAGCTGCGTTTGCCACGAAAGCGCCCGTGCGATAGCCAACTTCCCCTAAGACCTCTGCCAAGGTGACGTGATCTTGACTCAGCGGAAGCTCGCCCAACCGCCCGCCATCGACGACTTCAGTTCGCGCGTGATGCTGAAACGCAAAGAGGCCGGTGAAGATCGAAGCGTGACTCGGCAGAGTCCAGGGCCCAGTTGCTCGGCAGCGGGTGTAACGCACCGCGGTATCGCAAAGCGCATCAATATTCGGCGTCGTATCCAGCTCGTATCCGTATGACGAGAGATGATCCGCCCGAACAGTGTCCAAAACAATGATCACCACGTTGGGCGAGGAGGCCAAAGGCGCTTCCTCTGCCGCACATCCAAATAGAATTGCGGTGAGGCTGAGGGCGAATATTGCGGAACGGGTGGTCGGGACGGTTCGATGCATGGATAGGTAGAAAGCGTGTGCGAGGGGGCAACATGCTAGCCCGCAGCTGTACGTGGAGTCGCCGCGAAGTTGGGAAACGATCTGGGAGTTCTCCCTCTGACTTGCCTCCAGGGTAGAATTCGGCGGTCAGTTCGAGCGCGGTGCTTGAGCGCAAGACACCCAACACCCCCTGCCCCCCCCGAATGGCCCGTCTAGCCCAGAAACTTGCCTTGGCCCTGGCCTCGACAGCCCTTGGCTTGGGGGTCATCGAACTCGTCGTGGCCAGCTGGATGCCCCAGCCAGGAGCGCCGATCGAGAGCAAATTGGGTGATTGGGGAAACAATGTGCACCAGGCATCCGAGGTTCCTGGCCTGCTCTACGAACTAAAGCCGGGCGCCGAAAGCAAGTATCGCCCGAGGAACCAAAAAGGTGGAAAGATCCCGGTCAAGATCAATTCCTATGGAATGCATGGACCGGAGTTCGAGTTCGAAAAGAGGAAATTCCGTCGTGTTGCCATTCTCGGGGACTCGACCACTTTTGGGTACGGCGTGCAAAGCGGTCAGTCTTACTCGTCGATCTTGCAAACCATGCTCAACAACCGCGACAAACCTACCCAGTATCAAACGATGAACTTCGGCGTTGCTGGCTACAGCACAAAAGAAGAGGCCATCGTGCTGGAGCACAAGGCTTTGAAGTTCAAGCCAGATGCGATCGTCCTCGGCTACAACCTAAACGATCCGGACGGCGAGCACGCGGGTGAGCCGCTCTACAACAACTTCGCGAAGCCGAAGTGGTGGCGTCACTCTCACATCACACGCTACATCGAACGGACAATGCGCGAGTACCGCATTGAGAAGTATGCGCAAGGCAATCTGATTCGCTACTGGCACACTCCAGGCAAGTCGAACTGGGCCATGGTGGAAGATGGCTTTGTACGAATAGCCGAACTTGCGCAGGAAGCGGGGCTACCAGTCTTGGTGGTGCTCTTCACAGCAGGATCGCCGACGAATGATCCCTCCACTTACGGCTTACGTGATTTGCATGCGCAGGTAGCTGCGGAAGCTCGCAAGAACGGCTTCGAGGTGCTCGATCTTTCAATCGCTTACTCGCGCCTGTTCAAGGAGGGCAAGAAAACCCAACTACCCCACATGCATCCAAACCTTCTCGGTCAGCGCACGGCAGCGGACGAGATCGCCAAGTTCTTGCTTGGGGAAAAGGGCGCCTTTGCGCAAGGGCAGCGCGCGCAGTAGCTCAAAGCTTCTGAACGAAGACCCCTGACGACGTGTCTGCAAAGCGCAAGACGAAGACAACGCTGCCCCCATCAAGACCTTCACGGCCCAGGTCAACAGTGCTGACGACATGTCCGTTGACGATGTCTCCCGTCTCAACCACGGCCCGTAGAACCCCGCCGCGCTCCGCGTAAATCCCGCGCAGGCCACCGGCTCCTTCGCCGACAAAGGCCACGTCACCGTTCCTGTCAAGAGCTGGGCCGTGTTGGCTGAATTGGTTGAAGCCGGTGAAGGGTTGCGAGCGGCCGGGGATGATCGTGTTCGTATCGGCGACCGTATGCAAGCCATTCAATGTGCTGTAGACCCCGATCAAACTGCCACTCCTGCCGCGAAAGGCAACCTCGCCATTTCTGGCGGTCGCTCCATCGAAGAACGCCGTGAAGGTCAATCCCGTGCCGGGAACGGTGCTCGTCAAGTCAGCTACAACAGCCAATTGCTGGCCAATTGGAAGGGCGCTGTCGAAAACGAACACGCCATCGAAATCGCCCGGTTGAACTCCGCCCAAAAAAGCCAACCGCGAGTCAACCGTTGGGTTGAAGCTGAAGTCGCCAAAGGAGGTGCCGGTTCCCGGAATGGAATCCGAAGTATCGACCAACGTGTGCACGCCACCTGCGCTGGAATGAATTCCGCGTACGTCCTGGCCCGGCGCCGCCACATAGCCGTTCCAAACCACCTCGGTTCGGCCAAGTGAGGGTGGGAAGAGGAAGAAGAAGATCCCGCCACTCACGTTGGGAGAGGGGTCGCCCTTCTCCACAACCACCTGCATGCTGCCGCTCTGCCAAATCCAGATGCCTTCATAGTCGATCGCGCCGGAGTTGCTGGCACCGAGAAAGGCCACGCGTGTTCCTGCCAGGGAGGCAGTCGACAACCCAACAAAGGGCACCGGCGAAGTCAGCGACGGAACCTGCATGGTCGTGTCCACCACGCGAGAGAGCTGCACCCCTGCGTGGTAATAGATCCCATCCGCGAATAGAAAGTTCCCACCATTGAATGCGACCCGCCCCCCATCGATACACGCCGAGTGAAAGTCGGTGAAGTTATAACTCTGACCGGGCATCTGAGTCGTAGTACTCGCAACAGCGCGAATCACCGGGCTTGGATTCAAGACGGCCTGTCCCGGCAAGCGAACCGCTTGAAAGGAAGACAGAAGGAGCACAAGACCAAAGCTAGAGAATGAACGCAGGCGCATTCCCTCAGTCTATCGCATTCCCTGGATTACGCTGCCTCGGCCGCAGGATTGCTCATGGCTGTAAGCAAACGCTCAATGACGCGCTTGATCTCTTGTTCGTTCCATTCGCACAGCATGCCCAAGACCTTATTTCCGCCGACTAAGATCTGCAATTCGCGGACTGGCCGACCATTTACAACTACGCCACTCGGCCCAAAGCGCACATCGCTGATCAAGGCTCGACGATAGCTCCATTCTTTTACGCCAAAGATGGAACGCCTCGTGATGAACAAGGTTTCGCCATCTAGCTTCATGGTCGCCGTGCGCTTCCCCATGTTCCAACTAGCGAGCATCATTCCAGTCGAAGCCAAGCCAAACATGGAAAGCACCGGCAGTGCCTCCCAAATACCGTTCATCGAGCTCGCCTGCAGAGCACCAACCAAAACCCCCACCAATGCAATCGAGGTAATCC
>JBLIOI010000039.1:0-35145 GCA_047639675.1 Planctomycetota bacterium
CTATACGGTGTCAGACACCTTGTTGTTTCTGAGCAACAGCGAGGTACCACACGTGACCCGCGTCGGTGCCCTACTCCGAATGGATGGGCCGTGACGCGATCAGCGTAGCGCTAAGGTTCGAATACGTAGACTTCATCGCCTCCCGATCGCCCGTCCTCTCCGTGTGTCCACGAGACCCGACGAGTAGATTCCGTACGCACGGATTCGGCAAGCCACTTACCTCGGCGCCAAAACGATAATGCACTTTCCCGGTGAGCCGTCTGCGGGGCAGCGAAGAGGGAATTGAAGCTGCGACCTGGGAGCTCTTTGGGAAAGGGAAGGCCGCAGAGTTCGGCAAGAGTGGGATAGATATCGATGGACTCGACCAGGGCTTTTGTGTTCTGACCGCCTGTTGACATCTGTGGAACTCTGATCATCAGCGCGCTGCGCAGAGCCACCTCAAAAGTCGTGTGTTTGCCGAACAGGCCTTGATCTCCAAGGTGCCATCCATGATCGCCCCATACCACGATGATCGTGTTTTGGTCCAGCTTGAGCTCCCGAAGTTTCAGAAGCACGCGCCCAACTTGAGCGTCGACAAAACTCACGCAAGCAAAGTAGCCATGCCGCAAGTGTCGACGTTCCTTCTCCGACCAATGCTTGTCCTCGTAACCAGCCCCGCTGTAGTTGCCGGTCACCTCGCCACTTTGCACCCAGCCGTTCTGCTTGGGCAACTCTTCCGGTCGTTCGTTATCAGCGGCTAGGGGTAGCGCATCGCGATTGTACAAGTCCCAGTACTTCTTGGGTGCTGCAAAAGGCAGGTGAGGTTTGAAGAAGCCAACACCCAAAAAGAAGGGCTGGTCGGCTGTCGCCAACAGCTCCAACTGATAGATGGCCTGACTTGCGAGTTGCGCATCGGGGTACTGATCGTCTGCAACATCCGCTTCCTCGAAGATAGAACTCTCTCCGGGGATGCGAGCTCGGCCACCGGAGTACCCATGCAAGAGATGACGAGTCTCTCCCCAAACGCCGGGGTCCGTAGGAGTCGCGTCCCATGCATCCGGCAATTCCTGTTCTCCCTCTTGATTCAATCCATCATGGGAATGACTGATCTTCCCAAGGCAAACAGTTCGATAGCCCGCTGAGCGGAAGGCCCGGGGCATGGAGGACTGCAAATCAGGCTTGCTCTCTGGTTGAGTACCGCGAAGGGTTTGAAAGGCCCCATTTCCATAGTGCTTCGCCTCCGTTGGTCGGCGCCCCGTCAAGAAAGCAAAGCGCGATGCACCACAGGTTGGAAAGGCAACGTACTGCCTATCGAAACGGAGGGCCGTGCTGGCAAATGCGTCAAGTGCGGGGCTTTGAACATGCTCCGCCCCATAACAGCCGAGCTCTGGCCGCAAGTCGTCGATACAAATGAGCAAGACGTTGGGCGGGGAGGTCTTACCCTTTTTTTCTTCGGTGCCGCCGGCTGAAACACAGGACCAGGTCAGCAGAAGAGTCGAGACACACAGTGCGGAACTTTTCATTGGCTCAGCTTAGCAGCTTCAGTGTGTTCTCCCGGATAGGGCTGATCCGATGCTTCTCTCTTCCGTTATTCGTTGCCCTCACACAACCATTGACGAAGGCATCAGTGCGAATTCCAAGTCCGAAATTACGGAGTTATCAAGACTGGACCAGAACGTTCGAATCGATCATGGTTCCTCCAACATCTGCTGACACTCTCCTGCCTGCTTGCCATTTCCCTTCCCCAGGGCCCCCAACTCGATCAAACCGCCTATCTCGCTTCACATCGTTCGGGCGACGCGGCTCTCCTCGATGGGAAATGGGATTCTGCGCGATCGAGCTTTGAACGCTGCCTAGAACTCGTCCCGGACGAACCTGCTTCTATATACGCGCTGGCTAGTGTGGAAGCCCGAGCAGGCAATACCTCAGAGGCTCTCAGCGCTCTGGGTCGCGCCGTCGAAGGGGGATATGCGGATGCTGCCGTGGCTAAGTGGGATGAAGACTTTTCGAGCCTGCGCAACGACTCACAATTCGCTGACTTGATCGCGCGCATGGAACAGAACCGAGGAGAGCGTGAACTCGACACAGATTTGAAGTGCGTGACACTGACGGCGGAGGGTCGCGTCGGTGCGGTCGCTATCAATTCGGCTGGAGATCTCGCTGCAATTGGAATGGCAGATGGGCGCATTCAGTTATCGGATACAAGGACAGGTCAACAGACTCTGCTCTTCGAGGCCTTGGCTGGCGCCATTTGGAACGTAACGTTCAGTCCCGATCACAAGTGGATCGCTGCGCTTTCGTATGACGGCAGCCTGGGGCTATTTGAAACATCCAGTGGCACGGCTCAGTTCGTCCAGCCGGAGGTTGCGGAGAAGCTCACCCATCGACGCACTTTCGGTTCACTGCTTGAGTTTAGTCCTGACGGCGTTCGGTTGCTTTTAGCTGCATCCGACCTTGGCGGTAGCCTGTGGTCAACAGGCGGCGAGCTCATTCGGCGAATAGAGAGGCCGCTCGGTAACTTTACGGGCATCGCTGCTGCTTGGAGTCCTGACGGAACGCGAATCGCCACGATCGATGGGGCTACCGCTGTTCTCCTGGATGGCAGCACCGGCGAGAGTCGTGAGACCATCAAACTTAACGCGCAGGCAAGGTCGATTGCCTATTCTCCTGACGGCAAGTACTTAGCTGTAGGAACGTACGACGATGGACTGGTGTTCATCTACCAAATGACAACCGGGAAGGTGATTCGTCAGTTGCAGGCCAGAGACATGATCATGAACGACATCTATGTGCCCATCGTTCGATTCTCTCCCAATGGTGAGCAGCTGGCCTACTCTTCCTGCACATCAATCAACGTGATGCTCGACGCGGTTCATGAAGACAAACAGTTCTTCACAAGCGGGTTTCACGGAGGTCGGATGGGAGAACCCGCCGGCGTCAAATTCTCGCCTGATGGATCACGTTTGTGGTACGCCTGGAGCAGTGGTGGTGGCGTATTCAATCAAGTCGAGACCGAGAGTGGTCAAGTCACACGGCTTGCGAGCGCCCGCGTTCCGGAAGTCTCTACCAGTGGGATCGCCGTCGCTGCGACTCGCGGTGGGCTTACATGCTTCAACGCAAATACAGGGACCTTCTACTGGCATCGCACGGAATTGCCCGATGGGAGGCATGTTCTGCAGGCACCGGCGGGATATCTGGATGGAGATTTTGAAACGCCAGAGCTACTACTTCAAGCCATGGCCCGGGGCGGAACGGCGCGCAAGAATTTGATCCCAATCGGCAGTCACTTACCTAGCCTCTTCGACCCCAAGCGAGTTCGTGCGGCCATGGCAGGCGTGCCACTCGTCGCGATTTCGCCGCGCTAGGCAAGGCGTAAGGACACCCCAGGTGAAATGCCCTGCTTGGTTCCCTCTCAAGCTGGAAGTGAGTTGCCAACGGTTCATTATCCTCTTCGCAAACTGCTCGCAGAAAGAGAACGCATTTTCTCGCTCCAAGGGGTCGTCCGCAGCTTCCTTCATGAAATGCTCCTCGAGATCCATTGACTGCTGGAGTGGAGTCTTCGGAAAGGAGGGCTGTACCGTTTCGAGTGCCACGTGAGCCCGTGCATCGTTCGAGCCAAGGAGAGCTCCCCCCCCGCGTCAGGATATGCGGCGCGCTGGACTTGGAAGAGAAACCGGTTCCGGGCTAAGGCCGTCCATTCCGATGCACCTGGGCGACTCCTATTGAGCCAGAGGGTGCCCATCAAAGACGGCGCCTAGAATTCCAACTGTCAGCCATGCCTTATTCCTATTCATGTTCGCCCCGTGGATTGAATGCACTCGATACGGATGAAAGTTAGCCGGCGAGCTGATTCGGGTTACGCCATCTCTCGGATGGCGAAATGGCGGCCGAAGGTTCCGGTTGAGTTTTGCGCTAGCCAAGTGTCTTGAAGAGCAGGCCGCCAAGCTTTGGAATATATTCGATTCGAGCTCTTGAAGCTTTGCCCGGGTCAGTCCATGATCCAAGCGCAATGAATACATTCGCCACAACGTCCCACCATCAGCATCATTCCGCTCAGCGGGGTGGGTGATGGTGCGTAGACGCTAAGCGAGCTGCCACTGACGCCGACCTCTGGTCGGCGTTTTGCGTTTTAGAGCACGTCGTCCGGAGGTCAGAGTCCTAACCGAATCTGACCCGTGATCCAGACCACACTACACTTTGCCCTTCCTAAGGGGCGCATGGAAAAAGCCGTGTCGGCGCTCCTCGCCGACGCAGGTGTTCCTGTCCTACGTTCTGCCCGCAACTACCGCCCGTCGATTGACTGGCCTGCACTGGAGGTCAAGCTCCTCAAGCCCCAGAATATCGTCGAGATGCTCCAAGCAGGGACCCGTGACTTGGGCTTTGCCGGAGCGGATTGGGTTTCTGAAAAGGCGGCCGATGTAGTCGAGCTCTTGGACACAGGGCTCAATCCTGTCCGTGTTGTCGCGGCTGTTCCAGTGGGCCTTCTCGAGGACGGCCGCTTGCCGCGCATGCCCTTGCGCGTGGCCTCAGAATACGAGCGGCTCACACGGGCTTGGATCGATTCACGCGAGTTGGATGCGACCTTCGTTCGCACCTACGGTGCCACGGAGGTCTTTCCTCCCGAAGATGCCGACTGCATCGTCGATAATACGGCCACGGGGGCAACCTTGGTTGCGAACGGGTTGCAGGTTCTCGACGAGCTGATGGTCTCTTCGACTCGATTGTATGCGAGCCGCGAGGCGCTGGAGGATGAGCGCAAGCGAGCCCGAATCGAGGATCTCGTGATGCTCTTGCGCTCCGTTTTGGAAGCTCGCGGTCGCGTGATCGTCGAACTCAACGTCAGTGCTAGCCAGCTCGACGCTGTGATCGATCGACTTCCAAGCATGGGTGGGGCAACCGTGAGTCCTTTGACAGGGGATCGGGGCTTTGCGGTCAAAGCTGCTGTGCCTCGCCGTCAGGTGGCTCTCTTGATCCCGGATTTAAAGAGTTGCGGTGGATCAGATTTAATCGTCACTGAAATTTCCCAACTGGTGCTGTGATGATGCCTCAACCTCGAACAGATTGGGAATCCCTGAAGTCCTACTCGCGCGCCAAATCTGCGACGCCCGTGGGTTGGAAGCTGGATGGGAATGAAGGGGTTGGACCTTCAGATGAATGGGCCCAGGCGGCCATGGAAGGGGCGCAGGTTGCGCTTAGCGAATACCCACGCGCGGCTTCCTTGGAAGAAAAACTTGCAGCTTGCTATGGCCGTAAAGCAAGTGAGGTGCTCGTTACTGCCGGGGCGGATGAGGGACTCGATCGATTGTGTCGGGCCTACTTGGAACCTGGTCGCAACGCAGTGATTCCTGCCCCCTGCTTCGAAATGATGCCGCGCTATGTGGCTCTGGCACGTGGAGAACTGCGCAGTCCTGCATGGCCGCTTGGTGCCTCACCCGTGAAGAGCATCTTAGAGGCGTGTGATCAGAAGACCGGTCTGGTGATCATCGCAACTCCAAACAATCCAACTGGGTCGGTGCTCTCACTGGAAGAGATCGTCCGATTGGCGGAGGGCTTGCCCCAGACCTTGATCGTGATCGATCTCGCCTATGTGGAATACGCCGATAGCGATCCAACTACGGCGCTACGAGAGTTCGCGAACGTGGTTTGTCTGCGGACCTTTTCGAAGGCGTGGGGCTTAGCGAGTTTGCGAGTTGGATTCGTACTGGGAGAGGCGGATATCATCGATGTACTTAAGCGAGCAGGTGGCCCTTTTGCGGTCGCTGGACTTTCCATGGCCTTGGCCGGAAAGCGTTTGCAGGAGTCGGAGGAGTTGCAAGCCCAAGTGCGACAGGTGCGAGTCGAACGAAACCAGCTGTTTGAACAAGGCAAGCGACTCGGACTCCGCGCGTGGCCCTCGGAAGCGAACTTCGTCTTCTTCGAAGGCGCAAGGGTGAAGTGGCTACACGATTCATTGGCTGGCTTCGGTATCGCGGCGCGCTTATTCACGAGTCCGAATGGCGCGAGCCTAAGAATCACTTGCCCGGGTGAGCCGCAGGGGATGAAGCTTTTGTCCCGAGCCATCGAATGTGCACTTGCCCCTCCAGCTATCCTCTTCGACCTCGACGGAGTTTTGGCGGATGTCTCCCGCTCGTACCGTCGAGCGATCGTGGAAACGGCTGCCGAGTATGGTGTCGCATTGAGCGCGAATGCGATCTCTCGTCGCAAGGCGCTTGGCAATGCGAACGATGATTGGGAGCTAACGCGCGAGTTACTCGCCGATAACGGAGTTCTCATCGCTCGTGAAGAAGTCATCGGCGAATTCGAACGTCGCTACCAGGGTCAAACGGGCCAGCCTGGGCTTTACGAGGGGGAGCGCCTGCTGTTCACAAAAGAACGCCTTGTTGCCCTCGCAAGTATTTGCCCTCTAGGGATCGTGACTGGCCGGCCGCGGAAGGACATGCAACGCTTTCTCGAGCAGTTTGATCTCGGCGATGTCTTTCGCATTTGTGTCGCTCGTGAGGACGCCGCGCAGTTGAAGCCAAGTCCCGCGCCGATCGAAGTGGCGCTAGGACAATTGGGTGTCGACTCCGCTTGGTATCTGGGAGATACACCCGATGATATGCAGGCGGCGCGCGCGGCGCAGTGCTTACCCATCGGTGTGATTGCAGCCGGTGAAGATCGCGAGAATTCGAGTTCGGTTTTGCTCAAGGCGGGCGCTGGCACTGTGCTCGATATGGCGTCCGAGATCGAGGAGGTACTCTCGTGCTGAACCGCATTGCCAGGATCGAACGCAAGACGAATGAAACCGAGATCTCTGTTGAGCTTTGTTTGGAAGGAAACCTCTCTCGGGAGATTCAAACGGGTATCGGTTTCCTAGATCACCTACTCGACAACCTCGCCCGACATGGCGGCTTTGGATTGCGCGTGAGGGCGCAGGGCGATTTGCACATTGATGATCATCACACCTGTGAAGATGTAGCCCTTTGCCTTGGAAGCGCCTTTGACAGTGCTCTTGGAGAGCGCCGCGGAATCGTACGTTTCGGCTCTGCCTATGCGCCTTTGGACGAAGCCTTGGCTCGCGTCGTTCTCGACTTCTCCGGGAGGCCTTTTGCTCAAGTCAATCTCGGACTTCGGCGCGAGCGGCTCGGAGAACTGGCGTGCGAAAACATCGGGCACTTCTTGCGCTCCTTCAGTCAAACCGCGCGCTTGACCTTGCACGTCGACCTGCTTCGGGGTGAGAACGATCACCACCGAGCGGAAGCTTGTTTCAAAGCACTTGCCTTGGCTCTACGCCAAGCGGTCAGCCTCACGGGCTCGACTGATGTCCCCAGTACGAAAGGAACCCTCGACTCATGAAAGAAGTCATCATTGTTGCGACCGGTATTGCCAACACGGCTTCCGTCTCAGCCGCGGTACGCCGCTTAGGAGCAAACCCCGTGTTGACCAAGGACGCTGAACGGGTATCGAAGGCAAACTATGCGATCCTGCCTGGAGTGGGCTCGTTCGCGCAGGGCAGCAAGGGGCTACGTGCCGCTGGCTTGGACGATGCACTTCGCGATCGAATCGATGCGGACCGTCCCACTCTCGCCGTCTGCCTTGGGATGCAACTCTTGTTCGAAGAGAGCGAGGAAGCGCCCGGGCAAGTGGGCTTGGGGATCTTACCCGGCGGAGCGGAACGCTATGCGGCCGACGTAAGGGTGCCTCAAATGGGCTGGAATACTGTGGTTCCCGCAGAAAGCTGTGAGCGACTTGTGTTGGGGGATGCGTACTTCGCGAACTCCTACCGCATCGTTGATTGCCCGCGTGAACTCGACGTAGCTCGCTCTGAACACGGCGGAGAATTTGTCGCCGCCTTTGAAAGGGGAGCGCTCTTGGCCTGTCAGTTTCATCCAGAACTGTCGGGCGCTTATGGAAGAACTCTGCTGGAGCGTTGGTTGGCGAATCGCCGGAGTGTGACATGCTGAAACGTCGAATTGTTCCCTGTCTCGATGTACGCGACGGGCGAGTTGTGAAGGGGATTCGCTTCGCGGGATTACGCGATGCGGGGGACCCTGCTGAGTTGGCGGCAGCCTACGCGCAACAGGGAGCCGATGAGATCGTCCTCTTGGACGTGGCTGCAACGCCCGAGGGGCGACAGACGGCACATGAAACCGTGCGTGCCGTTCGTGAGCGCATTGACGTGCCGTTGACGGTGGGAGGCGGTGTCCGCTCCGTGTCCGATGCGGAAGCCTTGCTGGAGGCAGGGGCTGACAAGGTGGCGATCAATACGGCTGCTGTTGTTCGACCGGAACTGCTGACAGAGATCGCTCGTCAGTTCGGGACACAATGCACGGTGATTGCCATCGATGCGCGTCGCAATGGTGGAGATTGGTATGTGACGGTTGAGTCGGGCCAAAAAGAGCGAAGCTTCTCGGCCGTCGAGTGGGCCAAGCTTGCGGTTTCAAAAGGAGCAGGGGAAATTCTTCTGACTAGCTGGGATCGTGATGGAACTGGGGCGGGCTACGACCTCGAGTTGCTTGCTGCCGTCCGGCAGATTGCCTCAGTTCCTCTCATCGCATCCGGCGGCGCGGAAAATCCGCAGCACCTAATGCAGGCGCTGGACGTAGGGGTGGATGCCGTGTTGGTGGCTTCGATGTTGCACAGCGGGGCGTACGTGGTGAGTGATCTAAAACGAAAACTAAAAGAGCAGGGCGTGGAGGTACGAGTATGTTGATTCCTTCGATTGATTTGAGTGCTGGCGAATGTGTCCAGTGGATCGGTGGCAAAGAACCGGCATTGAAGGCGGGGGATCCCCGTCCGCTTGCTGAGCGCTTTGGTCTTGTTGGCGAAGTCGCCGTAGTAGATCTCGATGCTGCCATCGGACAGGGTGACAACGGGGAGCTCGTCACAGAGCTTCTCTCGCGAGCCGAGTGTCGAGTTGGTGGTGGCATCCGGGACTACGAAACTGCGGTGAGCTGGCTTGATCGTGGTGCGCACAAGCTCGTGATCGGGACGGCTGCGGATCCCGCCTTGCTCAGGCGATTGCCTAAGGACCGCTTGATTGTTGCCCTGGATGCTTTGGATGGCGAAGTAGTTGTCGAAGGCTGGCGTAAGGGAACCGGGGCAGCGATTACAGATCGCATGGAGGTCTTGCGGGACTATGCGGATGGTTTTCTAGTCACTTTTGTTGAGCTGGAAGGGCGCATGCAAGGCACCGCAATGGATCGAATCTTGGAATTGCGTGACTACGCTGGGGACGCGCGGCTGACTGTGGCCGGCGGGATCACTACCCCCGAGGAAATCCAGGAACTGGATTCCTTGGGGGTCGACGCGCAGGTTGGTATGGCCTTGTACACCGGGAGATTGGGTTTTGCTGAGGGCTTCGCAGCCCCGCTCCATTCTGACCGTCCAGACGGCTTGTGGCCGACTGTTGTGACGGATGAACTTGGCCGCGCTTTGGGGCTCTGCTATTCCAATCTGGAGAGTCTTCGGGCGGCCACGGAATCCAGGACAGGTACCTATTGGTCTCGTCGTCGGGGGCTGTGGAAAAAAGGAGAGAGTTCGGGCGCGACCCAAGAGCTCTTGCGCATCGACATGGATTGCGATCGAGATGCTCTGCGCTTTGTGGTGCGTCAGAGTGGGGCCGGTTTCTGTCACAAGGGAACGGCGACTTGCTGGGGGAAAGAGCGGGGATTGCCCGCGCTACTTTCGACCTTGAACGCGCGCAAGCGCCTGGCACCGAGCGGCTCGTACTCCAGGAAGTTGTTCGATGATCAGGCGCTCTTGCGAGCAAAGCTAGTTGAAGAGGCGCAAGAACTTGCTGAGGCAGAATCGCCTGGAGATGTTGCTTGGGAGGCGGCCGATCTATTTTACTTCGGCCTCGTTGCGATGGCACGATCCGGTGTTTCGATTGCGGAGGTTGAGAGCATCCTGGATCGCCGGGCTTTGCAGTTGACGCGTCGGTCGGGAGGAGCTTGATGTGGCGGCGTAGAACAGAGGCCGAGCTTTTAAAGCAAAACGCAGCCCCCGTTTCCGAGGCGACCCTTCGCCAGGCTAGAGTTCTTGTGGAGAGGGTTCGCGAAGAAGGAGTAGGGGCCCTGTTGGAATTGAGGCAGCGCTTTGATGGGATCGAGGCAAGTGACCCTCTCGTTCTCGGCCGTTCGGAGCTAGAGCCCTCTTTGCTGGAGCTAAGCACTGAACTACGCGAAACGCTGATTCGAACGGTGGCTCGCATAGACTCCTTTGCCCGGGCACAAAGGGCCTGCTTCAAGGACCTAACAACGAAGGTTCCCGGAGGCCGTGCAGGGCACCGTTTCACTCCCTTGGAGCGTGCAGCTTGCTACGGTCCTGGTGGGCGGTATCCCTTGCCCTCTTCGATTCTGATGACCGTGGCTACGGCCAAGGCGGCCGGAGTACCGGAGGTTGTCGCTGTCACACCTAGAGCTTCGACAGTCATGCGTGCAGCGGCCTTCCTAGCCGGGGCGGATCAACTTCTGATCTCAGGCGGGGCTCAAGCTATTGCCGCTTGTGCTTTTGGGAAGGGGATAGATCCTGTGGACATCATCGTTGGCCCTGGCAATGAGTGGGTGACAGCTGCCAAGCAGCTTGTAAACGGCACCGTAGACATTGACATGCTGGCAGGGCCTTCCGAGTTGGTCATCATTGCCGACGGAGACGCATCTGCAAGCCTCATCGCCGCGGATTTGTTGGCGCAAGCCGAACACGACACCTTGGCCCGTCCGATCCTCTTGACGGACTCCGAGTCACAAGCGCAACGAGTCCGTCTCGAGCTCGAGAAACAACTCGGCAGCTTGCCGACGGCGGAGGTGGCAAGGGCAGCTTTGGCTAATGGTGGAGTTGTTGTGACACCAAGCTTAGAAACCGCCTGCGCATTGAGTGATCGCTTGGCACCGGAACACTTGGAGCTCTTGATCGCGGAACCCGAGTCATGGAAAAACCGCTTGCGAAACTACGGTGCACTCTTTGTGGGATCGCGGAGCGCGGAGGTTTTCGGTGATTACGGCTCAGGACCGAATCACGTATTGCCTACTGGAGGCAGCGCGAGACGGAATGGAGGACTCTCCGTTCTCACTTTCTTACGTGCGCGAACCTGGCTCGAGCTCGATTCCATCGAGGAAGAGTTCGCCTCGGACGTCGAACGTCTAGCTCTCTGTGAAGGACTGCACGGCCACCAGAGGGCTGTCGTACTGCGCAGGAATGAATGAGCTTTGGTGTACCTTCGTCGAGCTTCGGGTGCAGCATGCCCTGTTGAAGAGTGCGTGGCTCACCAAACTTGCGGGTGCTCTCGTGAAAATCTACACTCTGCCGCAGAACTCTTCCGTTCTCGATCTCCAGGAGCCAGCATGATGGGATTCCAAACGAGCCACTTGCGTGGCGCTGCCCTTTCTTTCCTGACCCTTGGTGTGGCTGGGGGGGCGATCTTCGGATGTCGCGCCCTCGACTATCGCGCGGATTTAGCCTCGGCTGTCAAGTCGGCCATTCACGAGCCCGAGCGCCGCTCGGAGATTCAGGGGGTATTGGATGCGCGCGATCGCAACCAAGACGAGTTCCTGGCAGAGGTCGTACAGATTCAACTTGAATTTCGAGACACGATCGCGAATGTGAGCCCGAACCCAGATCGAGCGGCTGAACTGTTCAAGGGCTTCGACGCCAACTACGTGATCTTTCGTGATCAGACCATCGCCAGTTCCATGCAACTGAGGAAGATGATGACAGAGGAGGAGTGGGCGGCCGTGTCCGGCGCCGACGCCGATGCCATCCTCTCTGGAGCCGTCCGCCCGCCCAAGCAATAAGGAAACCAACATGTTAATCGCACTCTACTTACTTCTGTACTCATTCTTTGGTGGCACTGCGGGGCTTAGCGAGCGAGTAGAGGATGTCGTCGCGGACCCCGTACGTATGGAAGCCGCCCTCGAGGCCCTCGATAACATCGCCGAGATCGAGGCGGCCGTCAGCAAGCAGCTAGAGGAGACCTCGGCGGCATTTCGCGCAGTGCACATGGACTACGGTGCCACGCGCGAGGACTACCTGGCTGCGGTGGCTCCCATGCAGCAGGTGCGAAATGAGGCCGGCTCCAAGCTGCAGGATGCCTGGAGCGGACTGAGGTCGGCCCTCACCACAGAGGAGTGGAAGGAGATCTTCCCGCCTACCGAGGACTAGCCGGAGTCGGGGTCCGCTGGCTCCGGAACGCGGCCATCGAGTCCGCGATCCGGAGTGTGCTAGATCATGGCGATTGCATGATGGTGATGGGCGGCAACGTAAATGGCGGTCAGGTCTACAGCCAGTGGCCGGGACTTGCATCCAGCGCTCTGGATCAAGGGGAGTTGGCGATCTCCACGGACTATCGCGACGTGTTAGGGGAGATCCTCGAGAAGTGCATGGGCAATACGGACCTCGCGACGGTTTTCCCACCGCACAATTTCCAGTTCCCCGGCCTGCTCTTCTAGAGGAGCCAACGCGGAAGAGGTGCGCTCTGCTAAAGAGAACCCTTCCTCGGATCCGCCGCTTCACTGTGGCGGCTGGGGGACTCTCGGCCGAGGACAATGGTCTCCCGTGCGACCATGCAGGACACTCTTGGCTAGGGGCGGGAGAGACACTCATCTTCCAGGGATGGAAATAGCAATCCCCATCCCGCGCCAGAGTTCAGGATCCGTTCGGCGGGATCACTAGCGTGGAACCTGCGCGGCATACGAATGGATTCACTAGCCTTCTCTGTGTAGAACGAATAGCTGATCGCAATTTAAGGCGCGAATCCCGATTCGTTCTGTGTGATCTACTTTTCCGTGGCGCCGCCACCGGTGACGTAGTCGAACTCATCGCCCCAATTGCGTCCGCTGCAATTGAAGAAGCCAGTGCTTGTAGATTCGTAAGCGTCAGTTTCGAACTCGCGAATACCAAGCACAAAGAATGAGGAGTAGCCCTTGCAGCCAAAGGATCCCTGGGGATAGACCTTGTATCTGTAGTGATAGGAGTCACCGCTCCGGGGGTCGCTAACGCGATCGAGCAGATAGCCCGTTTGCTGAAGCTCACTGATGAAGCCTCCGTCGTGAGAGACGTCCCAATTTGAGAACCCTGCATTGGCGTCCGCAACGGGCCAGCGTCCCTTGTCAGCATGAAATAGCTGAATGGCTTCCAGCACGGCCTGCATGTCCGCAATGCGTCGGGCATCCCTTGTCTTCGCCAATCGTCTCGTCATGGTCGGCGCCACCGCGGCAGCCAAGATGGAGATGATCGAAACCGCGATGATGAGCTCGAAGAGGGAGAACGCGCTCTTGGACTTGGAGTGGACTTGTGCGGGTATCACGGGGGTGGGTTTCGGCATACCCGACTGAGTGACTTGACCTTAATGTTCTTCGCGACCCTGTTCCCCATTTACTTCGAAGTATCCCTAACAGGGGTTTCCATACAGATCTGGAACCCATGGGTCGAAGTTAGTCCTCAGAAGCCTGGGCTTCAAGTTGATCCGTCCCACACATTTAATCAATTACGATGCACAATCGACGCATAGGCACATCACGTAGCGGATTCTCCCTGATGGAGATTATCGTTGCCGTCTCCATTCTCTCGATTCTCGCGGCCACCTTGGCAACGCGAGCTGGGGGCATGATCGAAAAGGGCAAGGTCACGAAGATCGTCGGCTTGGCAGATACATTCAAGACCGTTTGCGCCTCCTACCACGCAGACGTCGGCTCGCTGCCGCGCGAATACGCTAACTCCTCTGCTGGCAACCGTAGGCTTTCGGCATCGCAGTCGTCCGCTGGTTGGAGTGGCCCGTACCTCGAAGCGCCTTTGACTCCCGGTCAAAATCCCTTCGGTGGAACCGTCCATCTCTACGACACGGTGAAAGCCGGCAACAAGATCCCCGGTTTCGACACCGACGGCGACGGCACTCTCGATCTTAAGGGCACGGGCAACATGCTCTTCTTCTCCAAGGTTCCGGCCGAAGCAGCCGAGGCAATCGACAACACAATCGATCGCGGCCTGAACGGCACTTGGAATGAGGCCGGCCGGGTCCGCTACAAAGCCAACAAGAAAGAGCTGTTCATCCTCATCTACTACTAGACGAAGAAGGGGGGTCGCTTGGGGGAGCTAGCTCGCGCGGTATTTCTCTTCGAGCAATTCCAGCCCCCAACTTCCTGCGTGCATTTTCCCCAACTACGCCCCACTCGCCGATTCCCCACTCGGCCCCCATTCATGTCCCTATACGTCCCCAAAACTTCACTACGAAATGTAGCTGTGCTCGCTCTCTCAAGCTCGATGGCAGAGTGGTTGGAGTATGACTCAGACGGTTCACCGCTTTACGCATCCGTGCCGGTGAAAGGGGAAGGTGTTCGGGCTCTTGCTCAAGCTGCGATTGACGCACGCGAGGCAGCAGGTGGAACAACATGGCGTTGCCGACTGGCCCTAGGTGAAGGCTTGATAGCTCACCGCATCTTGGCTCTTCCAAGCCTCGGCAAGAGAGAGCTCAGACAAGTTCTGGAACGCAAGTCTGCCCAAGCGATAACCGCTGAAGGCAAAACGGCGCTCTACTCAGGCATTGACGTCGGACCCAGCCAAGGGCACCTGCGCAACTGGCTAACGTTAACCGTCGAAAAGGAACTCGTCACAGAGCTTATGATCCGTTTGCGCAGCAACCGCTTCCGAGTCAAGAAGCTCGCAGCGACTATCCTAGCTGGCATGCACCGCGCTAATGAACCCGATGGCAAGGGCAAGGACGTCTCAATTGCCGTGACGATCGAAGACCACGCCGTCGAAGTTAGCTTGATTTCTGGCGACCAATTGGTGAGTAGCGATACTCTGAAAGGGAGTTTGCAATCCAACCCGCATCTCGGCACGGGGCTCTTGCAGCTCGTGCGTACGTCGGCCGCCTTCTGGCGAAAGACGCAGCGTGGTGCGGAAGTGACCAGCGTTCAGGTGATTGGCATGCCAGCGGATCGCGGTCACCTGCTAGCCACTGCGCTCGAAAGTGCGCTTCCTGGAACACTGGTAGTGTGCTACCCGCATTCTGACGACGAGACTCTCTACGCGAGCAGAATTGCCGTTCTGAGCGCTTGCCTTGGCGATGGTCCGCTCGCTCACTGCATCAGTGTCAGTTTACCGCCGCGCCGAAGCTTCGGCATGGTGGGGCTCGCGGTTTGCGCGGGTTCACTCTTGCTCGGATTCGGAATCGTCGAACGACTTCTTCAGGAACCGCGCGCAGAGCTTCTCACCCAAATCGCCCGACTCGAAGGTCAGACTGCTGACCTGCCGCGTATGGAGAGGCAGGAACAAACGGCTAACGAAGCCCTCGGGTTGATCAAGAGTCGCATGTCTAGGGCACTTGAATTTGGTAAGGAAGCCCCCGACTATCAGGCATCGATGGCGAACGTGCTCGAAGTCTTGGTCGATCGTGCATCTCTGCTCTCCATCACGGTGCTGCCTGCCCTTAAGAGCGGCAACGAGTTGCAGTTCACCGCACTGACGAATACATCTTCCGTCGCGGCATTGACGAGCGTTCGCGAGGTTCAGGAGGCTTTGGAAGCCTCATCCGGGTTCTCCGATGTTCGCGTCGATCTACCCGCATCACTCGTCGATGGTGATGGCCATAGCGGGTTCTCCTTCACGGTCCAAGCACACCTGGAGTCGCCGCAATGATCTCCAGAATGGACAATCTCAAAGAGGGCGCTTCCAAACGTCTTCTGCAAAATTTTGCGCCAGCTTTCTTCACGGCGTTGGCTTTGGTCGGAGCCATTGGTCTTCCGCTCAAACGGCTAGAATCGACACGCATAGCTCACACACAAGCACTGGTGCTCACCGATCACGCGCGAGAGATCCGGAGTGAGCTTCGAGAATTTCGGAGCGCTGGTGGCGAAGAGCTGATCACTGTCATGAGCGACCTCTCGTCCGAGATCCTCCCGCGGGAGCTTTCGCGAATTAGCATTCACGCTGCTTTGCAATTGATCGCCCATGCAACCAGCTTCGAAGTCGAGGCCTTGACTGTTGGCGAATTCGTTCCGGCACCGTTCAAAACTCTGGACGACTCCATCGGAATGAGTGAGGTCAGTCTCTCTGGGTCCGGCACTCTCAGCTGTCTCGACAAGATCATAAGCAGCATGCGCAGCCTCGGATATCCAATCAGTGTCCGCAGCTTCCAATTAAAGCGCCTGTCGCCTGATGATGCGAAGTTCGAAGTCAGGGCGATTCTCGATCTATTTCAAGCCATTCCTCCCCAGGCTATCTCCGAGATCAATGATCTTCCCATGGAGGAAGAATGATGAAATCTAAGGCAAAGAAAATATCGACTGGGGTACTCGCACTCACTGCGGTTGCCATTTGGATTCCCCAAATCATGGTGGGCATCGTTCAAAAACCAACTTCCCCTCGCCAAGAGTATTCTGGTGACACCGAAGGTGGTTTTGGAGAGTCAGCAGAAGAGGGCGCTGGATTCATGGAGCTGGCTGCTGGCGATCACGAGAGCTACAACGAGAGTGAGAGCAACGATGAATCCCCTGGGGATTCAGATGGCTCGTTGATTGCGAGGCTAGAGTCCACATCGGAACAACTCCGAGCCTTTGGTGGATCGCAGCGTGTAGATCTCGACACGCTGCTGCAGCACACCAAGAAGCCGATTCTAGGGTCAGCGATTGCGGGACTCTCGGTCACTGATGTGGAGCAGCAGGGAACTCAACAGGAACCCATCCCGTTCCTTCCGTGGAGTTCTGCCCAAGAAGAACTCGTTGTCATTGATCCTCTCGTCGAATTCTGCAGCAAGAACACCGTCAACGCGATCATCTTTGGCCAGCGGGAGTCAATCGCCATGCTAGGCAACCGACTTGTGCGTGAAGGCGACGAGCTAGAAAACGGAATTCGGGTCTCGGCAATCGAGCCGCGGCAATTGGTTCTCGAGAGTGAGTTCGGCAAGCGCAGGTTATCACTTCCGCCCTTTAAGGCGCACGTGAACGAAACCGATGGCGAAGGCGCGAATGACGTGCCAGTTGACGAATCGGAAGCTGAGTCTTCCGAATCTCCGACAGATTCGTCAAGCGCCGCAAGTCCAGACACATCCCTCACAGGTCTGCTTGAACTGCAGTCGATTCTCGACTCAGAATTTCCTACCCATGAAAACGACTAATGCAGCACAAGATAAACTGTGTCCATCGATCCGCCCTCACCGTCGGCTTCGTTCTCACTGCCGTTTCGTGCCACGTCATGGGGCCGACGATTCCGGAACGGGCCTTGGAAGAGGCCAGTAAGCCAATCGTTCTACCTGAAGTCCCCGAACTCGATGAAGAGGAGTTCGCCTACGAGGCCGACCTGGATGATTTGATCATTACGGAGCTGCCAGAGCCTTCCCGCATTGGCGGCGACGAAGAGCGCAGCTTTCAGTTAAGAAACGTTGAGTTAGCCAACGCGATCCACATGGTCGCGGAAGCCGGAAACGTCAATATCTACCTGGACGCAGCGCTCAATCGGATGGTCGATGCTTCCTTCCCGTCAATCACGCTCAATGACGCACTGCAGGTGCTATTGAGGCAAAACGGACTTCGGCTTGTCGAAGACCCGCCTGGAATCTTCTGGGTCGAAACCAACGACGGCAGCCAGCGCGAGACGGCTCACTTTCGAGTTCAGTCCATTGATGCGTCGAGTGTCTTCGAAGATCTAGCCACTCTCATTTCTCAAGACGCGACAATCGTCGTCAACGACGAGCAGAACTTGATCGTGCTCGATGGAACAGCTCGTGATGTCGACCTCGTTGCCGGCTACCTGGAGAGCGCTGACCGTCTCAAACGCCAAGTCTTACTCGAAGTCGAACTAGTCGAAGTCTCACTAGATGACACCTTCGAGCTTGGCTTCTCGCATTTGGTCACTGATGCAGATGCTGGGGGCCCGAATGTGTTGAGCATTGCCCAAAACCTGATCACCGGCTCCGGCGAATTCTCGGTGACATTGGACAACAGCAGGATCCCGCTGAGTACAACCCTGACTGCTCTACAGCAGTACGCCGGGGTCAACGTGCTTAGTTCACCGCGAATTCTTGCGGTGACCAAGAGCCCGGCCAAGGTGGAAGTCATCTCGGAAGTGCCCTACGTCCAAGCAACCGTTTCAACAAACGTTGGTGGTGGTGCTGCTGGAACTTCGACCGCGGAAGAAGTGGAGTTCAAGGAAGTTGGCCTGACTCTGACGGTCACTCCCACGATTCAGGAAGGTGGCGTGGTCGAGGTCGTGATTGACCAACGCTTCTCGAACGTCACCGGGCTCTTCTTAGACATCCCTGTCGTGGACGCACGCAACCTTTCAACGGTCATGACTGTTGAGGACGGGCACACTGTGGTTTTGGGCGGTCTCGTTCAGAACGCGATGACAGAAGACGACTCAGGCGTGCCGATTTTGATGGACTTGCCGTTGATCGGTCGCCTCTTCCGGTCTGATTCGGACAAGTCGACGCGACGCGAATTGTTGATCTTTGTCACGCCTCGAATCCTCACGTCTACCCAGGGCGCTCGCCTCGCGAAGAAGTACCGGAACAACTACCGTGAGTCCGTCCGCACAATGGGACTTACTTCAGCAGAGGATATCTAATTGGGTGAGCTATCTGTCGTTCCGAAGGGTCGGCTAGGTGACCGCCTGATCGGGAAGGGCCGGTTGACGGAGGCTCAGCTTGAGGTCGCACTAGGCGAACAGAAACGAGCGCATCGCGCGCTTGGCGAGATCTTGATTTCGCTCTCTTTCTGTACTCAAGAGGATGTTCTCGAGCTGTTAGCCGAAGACATGGGCCTGCAGTTCTTGCGTGAGCAGGACATAGAAGTAGATCCGTTGATCGCGTCAACTCTCGACGCGGGCTTCGTTCAAGAGACCAAGGCGTTCCCGTACGCACTCGTTGACGGAACGCTGAAGCTCTTAATGGTCACGCCGGACGATCCGCAGTGTGTGGCCAAGGTTCGTACTCGATTTCCCTATCCGCTCGATATCGCTATCGCAACGGAAGGGGTCATCAATAAGCTCGTGCGTAGTCACCTCGAGTCTGCGGAGAGTGTGGTCGCGAAGATCTTCCACGACCTCCAATCGGTTGGTACCGAAGCCAACACAAACTACCCGATCGAAGCCTTGACCGAGGCGGTCCTGATCGATGGCATCAATCGCGGCGCGACCGACATTCACATCGAACCCGAGGAGCGCTTGTGTCGTATTCGCTACCGAATCGATGGGGTGCTGCTACCCGGTGAGAATCTACCTCTCGAGGCCACCTCCGCCATTATTTCTCGAGTGAAGATCTTGTCCTCTTTGGACATCTCTGAACGTCGACGTCCGCAGGATGGGCGCATTGAGATGACAGTCGGTGAGCGCCACGTAGACATGCGAGTCTCGGTTATGCCGTGCAGTTATGGCGAGAATGTCGTTCTGCGTATTCTGGATCGCTCGGGTGGCTATCTAAACCTAAACGTGCTCGGGATCTCCGAACTCAATCAGCGCTTCCTACAACGTATCATCCAGCGTCCCCACGGATTGTTCCTGGTCACAGGGCCAACGGGTTCGGGCAAGACGACCACGCTGTACTCGATGTTGTCCATGATCGATGCGATGGAACGTAACGTCGCCACCGTCGAGGATCCAATCGAGTATCGCATGCCACTGCTGCGTCAGAGTCAGGTGGATTCTTCCATTGGATTCAACTTTCACGAAGGCTTGAGAGCCCTGCTTCGGCAAGATCCGGACGTCATCTTGATCGGCGAGATTCGCGACAAAGAGACTGCGGACATGGCGATCAAGGCCTCGATGACCGGACACTTGGTTCTTTCAACTCTGCACACGAACAGCGCTCTGGGTGTAATTCCGCGTCTCGTCGACATCGGTATCGAACCGTTCATGATCGAGGACTGCCTGATCGGAGCGCTCGGTCAACGATTGGTGCGTCGTATCTGCGACAACTGTGCGCAGCTTACCCCGCCCACTCAAGAAGAGCTGGACTGGCTCGAGACTGAGGTCGATCACACTCGCCGCGGAACCGGTTGTGATCGTTGCAATGACACCGGTCTCGTTGGGCGAACGGTCCTCGCAGAGCTATTCATGCCCGATGACAGTATGGCCGATGCTCTTCGTACAGGAGCGGGACTCGGCGTTTTGCAGAGGCTCGCGGATAAGCAGGGTTTCCAATCACTCGAGGACGACGGAAGGCGTCTCGTAGCTAAGGGCATTACGACTATGCAGGAAATCCAGCGAGTGAACGCGAGTCATCGCCTGACCATGGAAGAACGTGGAAACCTATGAGTTCGTAGCCGCGAATCAGAGCGGAGAGCAGATACGCGGTGTCCAAGTCGCCGAGAGTGAACTTGCACTCGACCGAGACCTTGAGCAGGAGGGATTGCTATTGACGAGCGCGTCAGCCGTGAAGGCCAACCGCTCGCGGTCGCGAGCCAGACTCTCTAGTGATGAGCTCGTCACTTTTACTACGCAACTCGCGACAGTTACCGGTGCGGGTATCCCGCTCATTGACGGCCTTGAGGGCATCGGAAGCCGGCTACAATCACCCGGTGGTCAGGAGCTCATCGAGCGCTTGGTCCATGGGCTCCAGGCAGGACAGAGTCTCTCCGAGGTGATGGAGCCGTTCCCTCAAGTTTTTCCGCTGATCTACACGGCCTCTGTTCGTGCAGGCGAGTCATCGGGCGCCCTGGATACGATCTTGACGCGGATGGCTAACCACCTTGAGTGGGCCCGTGCCATGCGAGCGACTGCCATCCAAGCGTTGATTTATCCCGCCCTCTTGATGTGTGCAATCATGGGCTTGATAGCTCTGCTTTTGCTATTTGTACTGCCCAAGATTATGGGGTTATTCCCCGAGGGAGGGGAGCTTCCCTGGCAAACGCAAGTCGTATTGACAGCATCAGACTTCCTGCGCGATCACGTAATTGTGCTCGGCTGCCTGCTTGCCGCGGCGATTGTTGGAGTCATCAGTTCTTGGCGTATTCCACGGGTCAAGGTCGCCGTGCACGGCTTCATCCTGAAGATTCCGAAGCTCGGCGCCCTCGCTCAAAAGCTCGCGATGTCGCGATTCGCTTCGACGACGGCGACTCTGCACAGCGCGGGTTGCGATGTGTTCACGATGCTTCAGATCGGCTCCGAAACCTGCGGTAACGCGGCGCTCTCGGCTTGCTTCGACAGAGCTATCGAAAAAATTCGCCAAGGCGAGTCCATCTCCGACGCTCTTTCACAAGAACCCGCGATCGATCCATTGCTGGTTCAGATGATTCACGTTGGCGAACGCGCGGGGGCATTGGATACCGCGCTTCTCAAGCTCGCGAGCTACTACGACGACGAGGTACCGCGCGCGGTTAAGAAATCCCTCGCGATCCTTGAACCCATGATCCTCCTGGGTGCTGGCGGTGCCGTTGCTTTCATCTTGATGGCGGCCGTCCTACCGCTCTTTGCGCTTTACGATAACATTGGATAGTGCCATGAAATTAACCACGCGATCAACCAAGAATTGCAGAGCTGGATTCACGCTGCTCGAAATGATCATCGTTGTCTCGATCATGGCTATCGTTGCTGGGGCGGCCATTCCATTGGCCTCGGCGGCGCTGAAGTCGAAGGCGCGGCGCGCGACGGTTACAGAACTTCAGGGCTTGCAAGAAGCCGCCGAAGAGTACTTTCGCGACACGGATGCGCTGCCCACTTCCGTTGCAAGTATGGAACAGAATCCCGTAATCACCGGGTGGACGGGCCCCTACTTGGCCGCCTTCAGCCTTGATCGGAACTCAGGGCTCTCGCAGTACGCTGTTGACGCTTGGTCTCAGCCTTATAAGTTCAAAGTGAACGGCTCATTGTTGACGATCACAAGCGCTGGCGTCGGTGGCGCCTTCGGAGATGGTAACGATCACGAAATCATCTTAGACGTGACTCGCATCCGCCGGGAGAAGTCGCTCGAGACTCTGAAGATCGTCAACCAAGCGATTCAACTCTACAATGCAGCTTGGCTCTCTACCGATCCCTTACCCGCTAGCTATCCGAATCTGTTGTCGAAGCTCGTCGCTCGCGGCTACCTGCCCTCAACCGCACCGTTCAGTGTGGATGGATGGGGTTCGGCACTTGTTGTAGACCCGCCCCTGTTGACACCGGCCGTGATGGTGACGTCTTCAAACTTCACGGTTTTGCCCTGAGGCGCGACAGAGCTTGATGACGGCATCACGAGGCCTTTGTGTCAAACGAGAGCCCACTCTTGGCTAGGAAGTTCGGGCTTCTCACCAATGGCTCGCGAGTGCTTGTCGGAGCCAATCCTGCGTCAGATGCCGAGGTGGATAGGGATTGATTCCGGTCTTCGGCCTGGCTACCTCTGCACACAGCTGAATCGGATGCCAGTGAGAATGAGTTCATCGAGCTCCTTCACAGGCAAGCTCTCGATTTTATCTTGGTTTTCGGGGATGAAGTGGAAGGAAGCTAGTTCGTCCAACATCGCTCGTGCTTGTCCATGGGGGGCAAAGACAATTAGCTTCCCCGTGGGCTTGAGAGTGCGAGCGAGGCTTGCGTAGAACTTCGGGCGTACTTGCTCTCGAACATGGCTCGCAACGTCATGCAAGACTGCGACGTCGAGCAAGTTGTCACTCAAGGACAGACTCGTCTCTTGCGATTGAACCCATGTGAGGTTTGCAATAGAGGTCTCTTGTAACTCGGTCACGAGTGCTTCGTTGATTTGGAGCCCGTAGACCATTCCTCCTGGCCCTGTCGCTTCTGCGAGCCCGATCGAGAGCCAACCGTAGCCGCGGCCGACATCGGCAATGACTTGCCCTGGCTGAACTTCAATGAAGTCAAGAACACGTTGGAGGTTGGTCGCGGTCGAGTCATCCCATTTGATTAGCACCGGTCGCTCCACGAAGACTAAGCGAACCACGTGCATTTCTTTTGCTCGCAGGAAGACGAGCTGCACTGCGTCGCCCTTGCGGTACGTCGTGAGGGCCCTTCGAAAGCTCTCGATTGTTTCGACCACGTGACCGTCCAGTCCAAGGATGCGATCACCTGTTCGTACTCCAGCATGACTCGCTGAGCTGTCGGTGACGACCCTGAATACGCGAACTCCCCATTCGTTGATGTTGTCCTGCCGCTGACTGCCCATGTCGACTCCGAGAAACGCGGGTTGGTACTGCGGATTCTCGATGGGGGGAGTGGGGGACTCTTGACGCTGAGAAGCTCCCGTCGCGAGCGTCGACATGCAGATCGCGAGCAAGCCTAGGCTCAATAGTTCGTGCACGAATCTCAAGGCAGTCCCTCAAGAGTGAAATGAACGAAAAGATCGACTCCCAATAGTAAGGGGCGCGCGCAATGATTGCGCGGGCCCCCATGGGTTTTCAATCCCGGGGTCCAACGCCACTGCACTCGATTGCGTTTCCCGGAAATTCGCCTCGTGTCCTTCGGCCTCCTAGCCCTCCCTAGCCCTCCCTAGCCCTTCGCCAAAATGTACTTCGCATATTCTTGCAGTCGGCGCTCGAATCTCTTTCGAAAGTCACTCGGTGGTAGGCGGCGGGAGAATTCCCCTTGCTCCATCTTTTCGACAGCCGTGCGAAGTTCGGGGCGATTCAACTGCTCTTGAGCTTGCGTTCTCGCCCACTTGGGCAGGGTCCGCTCCATCGTGTGACAAACACAATCCGCGTAGGCGGAGCGTTCCAGCGTTAGCAGCGTTGCCTCGAGAGTCCAGGGCTCTGAACCCCCCTGGCTCTCTCGCAAGGATTCGATTGTTTGGTCGAGTTGCTCGCGCTGTTCTGCTGAAAGGGAATCGCCTTTCAGTCCGGCTAGGTGCACCAAGCTGAAGTCATCCCCTGCTCCCACTAACTCCTCTAGCGCCTGGCTCCAGCCTGGAGCCGACGGATCGTTCGCTGCCCTGTGCAAATCCAAATACCGAGCGAATTCCAAAGTTCCGGGCGCGTCCCAACTGGGGATCTTCACTTCCTTGCCAGCCGATTCTGATGCTTGATCGATGGACTCAGTTGCCACGTTCAGAGGGAGAGAGATCTCGCTTTCCGGGAGAGTGACCTCTCCCGACTGACCGCATGACGCGAGCAGCGAACCGATTAGGAGCGTTGAATCAAGCAGAGTTGGAGATTTCATGGGCTATCTACGGTGGGAAGATTCACGGGTTAGAGATAGATAAGAGCTTTGCTCCAATCCTACCCCGGGCGCACCGAGAGTCTGCCCAACTAGCGGCGTTGTAGCACAATTCGAATTGGCCTGAGACTCCCACCAGCAGCGGCAGTTTCAGCGCAGGGCGGCGATCGACTTTAGCCGACCGAGCTTGAACAACCGATTGAAGGTTTTACGCTCGATCACGATCTCAGTCTTCTGTGCAGGTAGACGTTCTAGCGGTGTAGCCGACTGCCGAGGATCTTCTTGTAGCGACAGAAGGCGTTCTTCACTGCCCATGCCTGGAGGGCTTCTGGAGAGATCCAAACAGTAATTTAGCCGCGTTGCACCCAGCTAGTGTCGAACTCAGCCCAGTTGGTAACTCGATAGCGGAGCTTGTCAATCGGGTGGAATCTTGAGTTCATCAACGGGTCATCGACCAGCACTAGCGGGAGCCACCGGAGACGCCTTTGTGCGCAGGATGGAGCCTAGAAGTCGTGCTAGATCCCATGGGCAGCGTGGCCGCGCGCTACAAGCTAGAACAGATGTTCATCTCCAATGTTCGTCAGCTTGAAGCACAGCTTGGCCTTGAGTGTTCCATCTTGATAGACCCTGGCGTTGAACTTGAACAGCGGTCCAAGCTGCTCGACCAATTGCACCTCAGCCACTACGTCACGATCTGTCTTCACGATCCCTAAGTACTTGGCATACTCAACCTTGCTCAAGACTCCCAAGGCGTGCCCCTTGGTTTTTTCGCTGTCGTAGTTTTCGACTGGAGCATGATGCTTCGTAATGAGAACACCAGCGGACTGGGTGCAGAGCTCCTGTAGCATGGCACCGGGAACTATGGGTGCGCGGGGAAAGTGCGCCTGCAGGTAGGGCTCATCTCCGCGATGGACCTTCACGCCGGTCACTGTCTCCGGCGTCAGTGCATCCACGCGATCGACCATGAGATAGGGCTCACGATGGTGCAGCAGCACCTTGACGGCATCTCGATCAAGCATATTCTCGCTCCAAAGGGTTTCACAAAGGGTTCGGACTAAATGTAGGTCGGGCGCTTGCCTAGCTCACGTTCAGGTAGCCTAAGCTTAGGCTCATGGCGAGCATAAGGAAGGCCGGCAGCGACTTCACAAGCGCGTCCTTGACCTTCACGTGCACACCAATCGCAATCACCATCAGGAAAGCGATCACGCCGGCTGCCGGGAGCACTAGTTCAGGGATCCAGAGGCCTGCGATGAGGGCCAGGGCGGCACCAATCTTAAGCGTTCCAACCAAGTAGAAGACCGAAACAGGGAGACCATAGACCAAGAATTCCTGCTTGAGAGTCTTGGCATCGCGGCCGCGGTAAGCCGTCGAGCTCCTGGACCTTAGGATCCAAACGTTGAGCAAGCTTAGTCCGATGATGAGTTGGAGAAGTTGGGCTATCGAGAAGGGCATGGTTTTTTCTATTTCAGTCGTTTATTTGAATCGCCATCGTCGTATTCGCCGAACGTATCTTTAGAGATGTCAATTTTTGTAGAAATTTGCCGATGGGTCTCGATCCTCGCCTTCCTGGGCTATGGGACCGCTTGTCTCCTCTCCAATGCTCTCATTGCCGAGTTCGAACGCTATGGCCTCCCGCGCTTGCGCAGGCTGGTGGGCGCGTTCGAATTGGCGGGAGCTCTCGGGCTGATCATTGGGTATCGCGTGCCGATCCTCGGCGTTTACGCATCCGCCGGGCTCTGCCTTCTCATGGCCTTCGGAATCTTGACCAGGATCCGAATCCGCGATTCGTTCCTACTCACACTGCCAGCGATCACTCTGATGCTGATGAACGGAGTTCTATTCCTGCAGTTGTGGGGTGCCGCTGCGCGCATGGGGGCTCCCAGATAATCAGGTGCAGGTTCGCGAACCCTATGAAATAGGCAGCGTAGACGAACAGCAGGTGATGTCGGGCTGGTGGGGGAGCGCGGTGCTCAGCCAAGAGGAGACGGGGGGGGGCGAGATGCGGCAGTTCTGATGCAGGGCGCAGGGGGCTGCCTGAGGCCCGTTGTTTCACTTCTCCTATTAAGTCTTCAGTCCCGATGATCTTGTAGAACGTGCCAATGGGTCCCCTGTGGCCTGGCGAAGTGCACTTGGCGGCGATGTGCTTCATTCCGATGTCATACTCAGCCAAGCGCGTGCAGATGTCATGGTGATACTGGATCAAGTTCGCATGGGGGCGAAGGAACCTGAATTGTTGTCTCTACTCTATTAGGCGAGAACAACGCGGACATCGAGAAGCTCCCTGATCTCCTCGATCTTGGCCAACGACATGACGGTTTGACGAATATCGCCAGTGGTTTTTTCGCCGTTGAATCACAGCGAATTTAAGTGGCGAGGCCATCGCGAAGATCCTGAATCCTCTCGACTTGCCGAGCCTTCGGCAGCCAGGTCTGCGGAGTCAGTCGCCCGTCGAGAGCTGGAGCTTGATCGCGCTCTCCAACTCCTCGGGTTCGAATCCACCGGGTCCGGGCTCTCCCGTGTACACGATCTTGCCATCACGGCCGATCAAGTACAGACGCTCGGGCCAGGCGAAGAAGGCCTTGTTGGCGGTGTCGTCCATATCGTCCACCAGCATGGGCATGGGCTCCAGCTCGAGCTTGACCGAGCAAGTCTTGGCCGCCGCGCGGCGCTCCCCGTAGGTCACCGGATCCTCCATGACGGGGTTGCTACTGGGACCGAACTCCCCGCTCTCTCCGCCACCCAGCGGAACCGCGCTGTCAATCGCGTGGGCCTCTCGAATGTAGACCACGTAGAACTGGACGTCGCCTTTGTAGGTCTCCCACATCTCCTTCAGCCGACCGGCTGACTCGCGGAAGGGCGGTCATGTGTAGCTGCCAAAGATCAGCGCGATGGGCTGGTCGCCAGCGATTTCCGCCAGGTCCACGGAAGGCCCACCACGCAGGGCGGTCAAGGTTACGGCTGGAACCGCCGAGCCCACGACCAGACCGGACTCGTAGGAGAGGGGCTCGAAGTGCATCCCCGCTGCGCGGTCATCAAAGCGCACCTGGTCGAAGCGTAGTTCGTAGACATCCTGCTCGATGAAGATCGTACTTAACTCGTCCATGCTTAGGACTTCGTCGCGATCGGTGTCGTAGTGTTGCGTCAGGCGTGCCCAGCCATCCGCTTCGCCGAGGTAGCTCTGTCCCATCATGGATCCGTCCCCGGGCATCTCGAGCGCGCGCTCCTCCGCCCCAGCCCTGAACTCGGCCTCCGACAATTTCTCGTCCGGGGTTCCCGCCCCGTCGTACTCGAAGAATGCGTTCGCCAATTCGTCGAGGGTCAAGACCTCTGGCCCGTTCTCGTCCGTTTGGAAGTAACGACCCAGGACATCCATGCGCTGCATGACCTTGATCTGAGAACCAACCTGGGCGGGCTGGTCCGTCCAATCCATCTCAGTGATAAGGCCATCGCCATTCGTGTCCCAGCGCGCGAATTGACCGTCGTGGCGCGTGTACTCTTCGGGCGCAATCCCTTCGTCGCCGTCGGTGTCGTAGCGCTCGAGCAGGTATGCAAACGGCGAGCCCGCCGTTCCCACAGGAGCCAAAGCCTCGATGGGTCTCGCCTCCGTTGGCGAAGTCTCGGCGGCTTGGCAACTAAGGATCAGAGCTGGTCCCGTGAGCAAGAGCGAAAGGTGAAGCGTGCTATTCACGGTGCAACGAAGGGTCGGAGAGCGGAGTGACCGGGGCATCCAGTCCTCGCAATCTACCGACAATCCGAACAGATCGCAAAAGAGGCTCCTGACCCTTCCTCTAACCGGATGAAGTTGAAGAAGCGCTAACCGGTATCGAATCACGACAAAGTCGGGGAGCGTCCGACCTCACCTGGCTGCCCGAGCGATTGGAGGGGTGTGGGCTACGAGCACGACAGCGAGTTTCTTCTTCTGTCAAGACTGGCCGAGGCCTCTGTTATTGCGAGGGAAGCGGCTTGGAGCGCGCCGTAGATGAGCCTAACTCGCCCGAGAGGAAATTTTGCAGCGTGCAAGCGAGAAATTATTTCAGCTCTTCATGGGGCGAGTCCGCTCAAGAACCGAGGAGGACTTTGTCGAAAGGGCTTGGCCAATACAGCGGTTCGCACTTCATGCGTATCAGGCTGTTGAGACGGAGTGAATCATCATGAATGAACAAGCAACTGAAGCTGCTACGATCACCTGGTCCCAGTTCAGCACCTGGATTTCCGATCCCATGGTGATGGGAATTGTGGGAGGCCTGGCGCTGCTTTACGTGGTGGGATTTTGCTCCGTGTTCGCACGATCTGGTTTCCACTGGGCCCTCGGGACCTTGATGTTGATACCCGGAGTGAACGTCGTTCTCTTCCTCATGCTCTGCTTCGGACCTTGGCCGAACAACAAGGAATTGAGGAGCCTGCGCAAGTTGGAAAGTGTCATGTCCAAGGCAGAGGACCGGCATCGGCGTGTCGCCTGAGAGCTCGACTGGCTTCGCCACTATTCGCAAGTCTCATTCCGTCGACTACTAGTAGTGAATCGATCTTGTCTTCACTGGTCGCGGTCAAGTGCAGGATGAATTCCGTACCAGGACTGTGCGCCGCCAGGCACGTGCCTTCTCAAATTAGGACTTCAATGACTCGTCGAACCTCCGAGTTCTGAACACATCTCTTCCCCACGGTCGTGCTGCAGCTGCACCTCCCTGGCGATAAATTGTTCGGCTACCCTAGAGGGTCGGAGTGCATGACTCGCGACCAGTGAGAATGGCTGGTTCTTCACTGTTGGATTCTATCCTTCCTTTCATCTCGCCAGTTTCCCGGCGCATATCACTCGGTACCCGCGGGACCCGTTGGGCGATGCCCGCCCTGGCTTGGGTATTGTGATACCTTTGCGCGAGTCCCCACGCGATTACGATTCCGACCTTCTACTGCAGATCAGCTCACCATGAATCGCTTACTCACTGTTTGCGTAGCCGCCGTTTTGGGCACCTCAATGGCCAGCGGTCAAGACTCGCAGATGGTCATCGAAAACCTGTGGTCTGCGGGTAGCGAAGGAGTCAATTCCACACCGGGTGCTGGCGGAAATGACGAGGGCGACATTCCCAAGTTGATGATCACCCGAGTGGTCAGCGACCAGCCGACCGCGGCGGTTGTTATTTTGCCCGGCGGCGGGTATCACGGTCACGCGATCGGACACGAAGGTCACGAATTTGCCGAGTGGTTTGCCTCGCAGGGTGTCACCTCCGCCATCTGCACGTATCGTGTGCGCGGCAAGGGAAACGCTGGAAGGGGTTATGGTCATCCCTATCCGATGATGGATGCACAGCGGGCGATTCGCAGTTTGCGAGCTCGGGCCGACGAACTGAATATCGATCCCAAGCGCATCGGAGTGATCGGGTTCAGCGCCGGTGGCCACTTGGCGTCGACAGTTTCGAATCACTTCGCCTACATCGATGCGCAAGCCGTCGATCCGCTTCTGCGAGTGTCTTCGCGGCCGGACTTCGCGATCTTGTGTTACCCGGTGATTGCTTGGGATCAGCCCTATACGCACAGGGGCAGCCAGCAAAATCTGTTGGGCGACTCGGCGGATCCGGATCTGCTCAAGTCGCTGTCCAGTGAACTGCAGGTCACGGATCAGACGCCGCCGACGTTCATGTTTCATACATCCGCCGACACCGCGGTACCAGCGCAGAATAGCATCGAGTATTACTTGGCCTGTGTGCGCGCCGGCGTGCCCGCCGAATTGCACCTGTTCCCGGACGGAAGGCACGGTCTGGGCTTGGCAAAGGAAACGAAAGGTGCGGATCAATGGCCAGGACTCTGTACAGCCTGGCTGCAACGACTTGGAATGGTTAAGCAATAGCCGTTAGCGCTAGCGGTTCCAACCTTTGACGGTGGCGAGCCCTTTGGGTCGCTTGCCCAAAGTGCTGCACCCTTGACGGGAGGTCCCTCAAGGAAAGATCCGAACTGATCTCCGTCTCTCCTTCAGAGCTTGACCGAACGAAGTCTGGATCCGATCCACCGTTTCTGTGAGGTCTCATGCCGTCACCGCAGTTGTCCGGAACCAGGTGCAGGCTTCGTGGTTGGTGTCTCACATGACTCAACTTCTGCTCTTGACGCTTCTCGCGACTCTCCAGCTCCCGGGGGAAAGCCCGGGGCCAGTACCGCCCACTTCCTCGGAAGCAAAGGTTTGGAAGGAGGTGGCACTCACTCCCGTGGACGACGTTCGTGTGCTACCGCGCTGGAACACTCCTGGGATTGATCCTGCCAGCATGCCGGCGAGGGTCACCTGGGACTCGGATTCAGAATCGAGGGAGTCGGCGACCTGGACGGAGACGGTGTGTCGGACCTGGCGATCGCGGCTTCGAGTGGGAGGTCCAAAGTCCGCAAGGTGTTCGTCGTCTCGGCGATGAAGCGGGCCGTCCTGCACGAGCTGACTCTGCCGAGATCTATGATGAGCGAAGAGCTGGAGCTCTGTTCGGTGCCCGATGGAAATGAGGGATTTCTGAGTGCCGCCATGGGCGGCACTCAACACGGCACGCACGTGATCGGAATCGTCTCGATGGAGGACGCGCGCTTGCTGCACTACATCACTCTTCAGAACATGGCGAAGCTCATCCGTGAAAAAGACGCCGTAGATGGACCAAGGTGAAGGTCGGGAGTGCGCCTTAACGAGACGGGGGAGGAATGTTGTTGTTGCTGGCGGCCCTTTGGGTTGCTCATCTTCATTTCGCTAAGTTGCGTACCCGCCAACAAGGATCAAACCCAGATCAAGAGAGCCTCGAGATCGCCTCCAGACACTAGCACCGGCAATTTTCGTATGCTCTCACCTATGAAATTCACACGCCTTGTTCTGGGCCTGCCGCTCAGCCTCTTGCTATTCGCGTCTATCTCTCAAGCTCAGGAAGCTGCGAAGGTTGGGGCATTTGAGATCACTTTCGATGCCGAGATCTTTGGTGCGCAGACGGCTTCTGCTTTTCAAGGAGAAGTCTTTATCGCCTTTAGCGAAGACAAGGAGCCGCGCCATGCGGTGCATGCTTGGTTCAACGCGCCGCCGGTCATGCGCTTTGACATGAGTGAAGTTGAACCGGGTTCTGTCGTCACAGTCTCGACAGGGGATGCCATCGCCATGCATCCCTTAGACCTTGCCGGAGCTGAGCCGCAGATCTTCAAGGTTCAAGCGATCGCACGCCTGAGTCGAACGGGCAGACAGGCAGGTCTTAGTTCCGGCGACGTCTATAGCAAAGTGCAAGAGATCAGCTTCGTACCCAGCTCTCAAGGAGTGGTGAGCCTTGTACTCAACCAAGTCGCAGAGGAGCGAGCTTTCGAAGAGACCGAACGGATTCGGGTGTTCGAGTTCGTGAGTCCTGCGCTGAGTGAGTTTCATGGGTTTGAATACACGATGAAAGCCGGAGTGTTGCTTCCTAACAACTACGACGAAAGCATGACCTATCCAGTGCTCTACAGCGTCACGGGCTTCGGTGGGGACCACCGAAGCATCGGGCGTTGGCAACGTGGGCTCGAAGGCAGCCCGCTTGATCAGTGCATCATTGTGGTCCCCGATGCCAACAATCGGTATGGACACTCAGTCTTCTGCGACTCCGATTCGATCGGGCCCTGGGGGCAAGCCCTTGTCCACGAGATGATCCCGGCTCTTGAGGAGGAGTTTCACGGAGCGGGTGCCGAACAACGCTACGTAACGGGAATCAGTTCAGGCGGCTGGTCTTCACTCTGGCTGCAAGTCGCCTACCCCGATCAATTCAGCGGCTGTTGGAGTCACGTACCTGATCCGATCGACTTTCATGACTTCCAACAGATCAACCTCTACGAACCTCTGGCCGATGGCAGTCCGCGCAATATGTTCGTCGATGAGTCTGGTGAGAAGCGCCCCCTTGCACGCCGGGATGGCAAAGTGATGCTGCACTATGTCGACTTCGTGGAGAGGGAGAACGTGCTCAACCCAGGTGGCCAGATTCGTTCCTTTGAAGGGACCTTCAGCCCTCTGCTGCCCGACGGTACGCCTCGACGAGTCTTCGATGTCGAGAGCGGAGAAATCGACCACGAAGCTGCCAAGGCCTGGAAAAAATACGACATCTCAAACACTCTGCTTACGGGTTGGGATGAACTGCGACCGAATCTGAAAGGCAAGATCCATGTCTACGCTGGCGAGATCGACACCTTCTACCTCGAGGGCGCGGTCGAGCGCTTCCAGAAGTTGGCGGGAGAGGCAGGGATGCTCGACGACATGGTCATCGAGGTGATCCCTGATATGACTCACTCCCAGCACCGCCCGGGGTTCCAAGATATGGTGGACACCATTGGCGAACGGGCTACCAGCGGCACTGGCGAATAGCTGGACCGGAAATTCCGTACTGAGCAGCAAGGGTTCAGGGAAATTCTGGAATCAGAAGTAATTTGGACTCTCTGCGGCATGCAGTCTGCGGAGATCCATGACTGACTCAAATCAAAAGGCCCCGATTGATTCCCTGCTGGAACACGCTACGTGGGTGGGCCAGTTGGCCCGCAGCTTGGTGGGTTCCGAACAGGCTGACGATCTAACTCAAGACCTGTGGGTGTCGGCTTTGCGCCATCCGCCCCGGGTCGAGGGGAATCTGAAGGGCTGGTTGAAACGCGTTCTCGTTCACCGTGCCCAGCACAATCATCGCGGTGAGCGGAGACGCAGCGATCGGGAGCAACACGCGTCCAGTTCGGGTGTCATTGATGACCCTGCGGAACGCTTTGATGCACACCGCGATCTGGTCCAGCGTGTCGGTGAACTTGAGGACCCATGGAGACGAACCATCCTCTGGCGCTACTTCGACGAGCTCAGCTTGAAGGAGATCGCCAAGCGGGAGGGTGTTCCTATTTCTACGGTGAATACGCGCTTGCGGAAAGCCAAGGAACTCCTGCGTGAGAAGTTAGACGAGGACCATCAGGGGAATCGTCGAGCTTGGATGATTGCCCTCGCGCCGTTGGCGCGTGACTTCCAACCTCTCGCTCCCTTGACGCCAATTGCACTCTCGGGAATGGGTGCGCCCTTGCTACTTATGAAATTACCTCATCTGCTCGCCGCCTTGGCTGCCGCATCAGTTGCCGCGATCTTGATCTATCCGGAGAACGACGCGGAGCCTCTCGAACAAGAGGCGATCAAGATCGTGGCTCTCGAGCAATCCACGCAACTTGCGCCCTTGGTGGAGGCTCCCTCCTCGCTGTCAAGTCCTCGAGAAGTCCAGCGCCTCGAGCAATCCGAACCTGATGCCGCCTCTTCTGTAGAACTAGGCGAATCAGAACTTCAGCTCTTGAGTGGTCGAGTGATCGACTCCGAGGGTCGCCCAATGGCGGAATTGGATGTCTGGTTTTCGGGTGAGGGTGAGGATCGCTTGCTCGGCATCACTGAATCAGACGGCGGCTTTCCTGTGGACCCTGAAAGAGACATCGGACTCATCGAAGTGCGCGATGACGTGTGGGGCACAGCGATCTCTTGTCGATTTCCCCGTGGCTCACGCCAAGGGCCGACGCTGGTCGTCGCCAAGTGGATCGATGTAGCTGGTGTGGTACGCAATGAGGAAGGCGAATTCATCGAGTTGGCCCAATTGGTTTCAGTCGAGCCACGAAGCTTGCGAACCTCGATCCCCGATTTGCACGGCAAGTCGGTCTCACACTCTCTGACGGCCAGAACTGATGAATTCGGCTTCTTTCGCTTCGAGGATGCTCTCGCCATGAGTGGTACAACTCTCTACGCACAAGCACAGGGTTACAGCGATGCCGAAGTTGAGTTTCCAAGTGTCTCAACTCAGTCCTTTGAGGTCGTGATGAGTAGACCTGATGCTGCTCAAGGTGTAGTTGTCGGCGAGGTCGTCGACTCCAGAGGTCAACCCGTTCCCTCCGCATGGGTTTCCCTAGGCTATCTATCCACTACCACGGATAGAGATGGTCGATTCCAAATCGAACAGGGACAGGAGGGCAATTACAACCGGCTGATCGCCGCCATGGCTGGGCATCAACCCGCCATACTTCCGCGTCCCACGGACAGCATCACGGAAGAGGTGGAACCCTGGCCTGACTTCGTTCGCCTGCAATTAGGCGAAGCGCCCCTTGAGCTCGTGGGTCAGGTTACAGACACAGAAGGACAAGAACTCGCGGATTGGAAGGTGTGGCTTGCGGATCCGACGTTCTTCAGCAGCATCGATCAATTGGGAGTCATGGTGGAGGGCCTGGCTCAAGATCTCCAAGGCACGTCCAACGAAGACGATGGTCCGACCGCTTCTTGGCCGTGGACTCGGACTGACAGTGGAGGTCGCTTTGTTCTTGGCGGTCTGATGGATCGCGATTATCAGATCAAACTCTTGCACGTCGAGAGCATGCTATTGGTTGATGCTGGCCCCTTCGCAGCGGGTCGACGCGACGTGCGGATCGTTCTCGATCTAGAAGATCTCTACACAACAATCGAAGGGCGGGTAGTGGATAACGATGGTCAGCCTATCTCCGGAGTCTCCGTCAGTAACTGGGTTGTGACCAACACCACGCCCCACGGGCAGTCGGGAATCTTGTGGCACAGTGAGAGTGGCGAACCCACTACAACAGATGAAGACGGGCGTTATCGCTTCAATCATTTGCCGAAGAATGGGGTCACGATCAAGGTTGATCATCCCGACTTGTTGCCGCAGGAAGTTGAATTACGACGGGGCGAAGACGGCAAGCCGGTCAATCGCAAGGACTGGGACGCCATCGACTTTGTGTGCGAACGGCGGTTCCACTTGCAGATCGAAATCAGTCCCGCGATCGTCGAAGAGGGCGGAATCGTAATCTTGGACCGCGAAGAGCAGCCCTCCATGATTCAAGTCTTCTCGGCGGGGGGCCATATGTCGACCAACCGTTACCGCTTCGAGAACCCCAAGACCGAAGTGCTGTCTCTATCGGGAGACGTGCGAGAAATCGTTCTCTACGATTCGGACGGTACGGAGCTCACACGCCAAACGCTCAATCTGACCTTCGGGGAACTCAACACGGTTCGGTTCTAGGGTCACTGGCTCTCGCAATACGGAGTCGCAATACGGAGTCGCACAATACGGAGTCGCACACCCTGTGGCAGTTTGGGGGCAGAAAAGTACCGCACATGAATCTGCGCAGTTCGGCTTTGCC
>JBLIOI010000040.1:0-35042 GCA_047639675.1 Planctomycetota bacterium
GCGACCGACCGAGGCGCGCGCTTCGGTCACTTCGGTCAAGACGGACTTTTCATAGTTCGCCGCGCCCTTGACCGTCGTTACCAATTGTGGAATCAAGTCGAAACGCCGCTTGTATTGGTTGTCGATTTGGCTGAATTTCTCATCGACACTCTCTTGCCCCGAGACCATCGCGTTGTAACGCCCAACGGCACAGCCGCCACCGGCCAGAATCATCAACAGGAGAACTCCAATTATCACCAGTCCGGCGCTTACAGCGCCCCGTTTTCGAGATCGAAACATATTCGCAATTGGGTCTTTCAAGAGTGGAGAGTGGCGGCCAAGAGCCACCGCGAGGGGTTCAGTATGCCGGGACCAGCTCCGCATTCACGCTTTGATGCGAGTTCCTTGCACACAGGCACGAACTCTAACCCTCCGCAAAGGCTACACTGCGCGCTTCGCACCGCAGATCAACACTTTCCAAGCCATGTCAAAAGCCGTCCAAGCGCCCCAAAACCCGCTCCTAGCCCCCACAGGAATCGCCGTATTCCAGGACTTCAGGGCCGAACACGTGGAGCCTGGAGTTATCCAGCTCCTTACGGAAATGGAAACTGCATTGACCAATCTCGAGCAGAACGGAACGCCGACCTGGGAGGGCGTGGTCGAACCCCTCGAACGAATTGGCGACCGACTCGGATTCGTATGGGGTCTCGTCTCGCACCTGATGAGTGTCCAAAACGCGCCGGATCTGCGCGAAGCTCACGACAAGATGCAACCCAAAATGATCGAGTTCTACATGAAGCTCGGGCAGAGCCGATTGATCTACGACAAGCTCCAGGAATTGCGCGACGGCGACGGTTGGAAGCAGCTGGTCGAAGGTCAACAGCGCGCAGTGAACGCCCTATTGCATGACGCTCGACTGACTGGAGTTGCTCTCGAGGGTACGACGAAAGAGCGCTTTAATAAGCTCCAGCAAGAACTCGCCGAACTTTCCAGCGGCTACTCCAACAATGTGTTGGATTCCAATAAGGCCTTCAAGCTTGAGCTAAAGGACAAAGAGGAAGTCGAAGGCCTGCCGCAGAGCTCCTTGGCGCTTGCAGCGCAGAGTTCAGAGGTTGAGGGCGCCAGCCCTGAAAAAGGGCCCTGGCGCATCACCCTCGACGCCCCCAGCTTCGGGCCGTTCTTGCAACACTCTAAGCGTCGCGATTTGCGCGAAAAAATCTACAAGGCTTATGTCACGCGCGCCAGTACCGGCGACCAGGACAACACCCAAGCGATCCTCGACATCCTGGCCAAGCGCAGGGAGTCAGCGAGCATCCTCGGCTACGACAACTGGGCCCAGGTCAGTCTTTCGAGCAAGATGGCGCCGGACGTTGCCGCCGCGAATAAGCTGCTGGAAGAGTTGCGCGTCGTCGCTCGCCCCGCCGCCGAAAAGGACCTGCAAGGGCTAGTGGACTTTGCCGCGGAGCAAAACGCTCCCGAGGCCAAGGACATGCAACCTTGGGATACCTCTTTCTGGTCGGAGCGTGTTCGCGAAGCGCGTTACGACTTCAGCCAAGAGGAGTTGCGCCCCTACCTGCCGATGAGCAAGGTGCTCGAAGGGCTCTTCTCGATATCAAAGAAACTCTTTGGGGCAACCGTCGAAGAAGCCACAGGTAGCGTTCCCGGTTGGAACGATGACGTCACTTACTACCTGCTCAAGAACGACGCAGGCGAAGCCTTTGCATCCTTCTTTCTCGATCCCTACGCACGTCCCGCCAACAAGCGCGGCGGCGCATGGATGAACGACGGTCTCGGTCGCAGCCAACTGTTCCCCACGGAAGACGGCACAGCTCGCCTGCCCGTGGCCTACATTGTCTGTAACTTCACACCGCCGATCGGCGACAAACCGGCCCTCTTGACCTTTGGCGAGGTCGAAACCATGTTTCACGAGTTTGGTCATGCGCTGCAACACATGATGACAAAGGTGGACCACGGTCTGGTTTCTGGCATCGAAAACGTCGAGTGGGATGCGGTCGAGTTACCCAGTCAATTCATGGAGAACTGGTGCTACCACCAGCCAACTTTGATGGGCATGACGGGTCACATTGAAACCGGCGAGTCGATGCCCAACGACCTCTTTGACAAGATCGTAGCAGCGCGCACATTCAACTCGGGGATCGGCACCACTCGCCAACTCAACTTCGCCATCTTGGACTTGGTCTTGCACGACGAGTTCGACCCAGCAGGCGACGAGTCGATCATCGAAGTCACCACGCGCATCGCTGATAAGACTTCCGTCGGCAACCGCTTCGAGGGCAGTCGGCCGCTCAACGCTTTCGGACACATTTTCGCCGGTGGCTATGCAGCCGGCTACTACTCCTACAAGTGGGCCGAAGTGCTCTCGGCAGATGCCTTCGCGGCTTTTGAGGAAGCTGGACTGGACAACGCCGAAGCCATCGAGGCTACAGGAAAGCGCTTCGCAGAAACTGTTCTGGCGCTTGGCGGGAGTCGAGCACCAATGGATGTCTTCAAAGACTTCCGTGGCCGTGAGCCGGAGACAGCGGCACTCTTGCGCCATTCGGGACTCGCTTAGGGCAATCGATGTTCGTCGTCACCAGTCAGGACGCGCGCTACCTTTCTAACTCTTATCTAGTTGCAGAGAAGGAAGGTGGCGCGGCAGTGCTCATCGACGGCGGAACACCGACGGCACCGATTCACGCGGCGGTCGAGGAGCACGGACTCACCCCCACACACCTGTTCGTCACTCATCGTCATCCGGACCACATTGCACACGTCCGCGAGTACCGCAACCGTTACGACATCCTGATCCACGGACATAGCGCCGAGTCACAAGCCTGCGGCGGCTTCGATGTGTTGCTCGAGGGAAATGAGACCTTCGAAAGCGGTGAACTGGTCGTTCGCGCCTTGCACATTCCAGGTCACACCGCCGGACACATGGCATTCTTTGTAGCTGATGAGGCACTTTTCACCGGCGACACCCTGTTCAAGGGCTCTGTTGGAGGAACATTGGGTCAGGGACACACGACCTTCGAGGATCTGCGGCATTCGATCTTGGAGGTGATCCTGAAACTTCCCCCCACTACGACCATCTACCCGGGGCATACCGTTCCCAGCAGCGTCGCCACGGAGCTGGAAGAGAACCTCTTCGTGCGGGCTTGGAGGAGCCCTGGCGAACTCGAGGAACAATCCGCCAGCTACAACGGGGATAACGTCATGCTCCTCTTGCGCGCGCCCGATTACGATGGTGGAACGAAGTGCTGGATACGTTCGGCCTCGGGCCAGCTAGACGTTGTGGCGGGTTCGAGGGTAACGATCCACCCAAAATAAGGGTGAGGCGAGAAGCCCCCCCAGGTCTCTCGCCTCTATTTATGGGGACAGTTGAGCCCCAACCTGTGCATTCAGAAGGACACTGATATGCATCCAACTAGCGGTTCTCCCTACCGAGGAACCTGCGCAAGCACCCTTAGGAGGGACCCGTAGCGCTTCAAGTTCGCTTGAATTGCGTATTTCCGTTCGATCTGCGCGAAAGTAGATTGGCGGATTCCCATTATGGTTCAACCCGTGAACTCTCCAAACGAAGCCAACCAGAGTCATCAACGAATCCTAGCCACAGTCGACTCGATCCCCGTCGGTCGCGTCGCGAGCTACGGCCAGGTGGCGGACGAAGCGGGTCTCCCCGGACGTGCCAGACTGGTGGGAAAACTCATGCGCGAGTTGCCCAAGGGCTCAGAGATTCCCTGGCACCGAGTCATCAACGCCGCAGGCCAAAGCAGCCTGGATCCGACGAGTCCTAGCGGTGCCGAGCAGCTCCGCCTACTGCGAACCGAGGGCGTAGATATTTCAACCACGGGGCGTGTGGACCTGCGCAGATTCCGCTGGGACCCGAGCTGAAGATTGTAGAAGAAAGGCAACGATAGCCCAGCAAACGGGCAGGAGTGCTTCGCACCAGCCCGCCAGTTTGAGAGACTCTTCGGTCCCTTATGCTTGAGACACTCCGCCCCCTTTGGCCGCTGATCCGGCGCTACCGCTGGTCCTATTTCTTCGGCTCGATTTTCATCGTCCTTAGCCTGTGGTTGAAGCTGCTCATTCCACGCTACGTATGGTCGGCATTTAGCGACCTGCGCGACTTGGAGCTAGCGGGCGGTGCCCTCGACTTGCAGGCCAGTGCAGAAGTGATCAGCACGTCAGCCCTGCTCATCCTGGGCGCGACCCTGATCAGTGCTCCGACGCGCACACTCAGCCGGCTGCTGATTCTAGGAACGAGTCGCAAGCTCTCGCGTGACCTCCTCGAGCAGGTCTTCGCGCACATGCTGAAGTTGTCGCCGTCCTTCTTCGGCCGCAACCCGACGGGACAGTTAATGTCGCGCTGCATCAACGACCGCGAGTATGTGCGCTCCTTGGGTGGCGCGGTGTTCATGTACCTGGCAGAGACCGTCACGCTCTACTTGATCACCCTGCCCCTGTTGTTCGCCATAGACCTCGAGTTGGCACTGATCGCGGTCGCCCCTTACCCGGTGTTCTTGTACATCGCCAACAAGCTTGCCGGAGAGATCCAGGTGACGGCGCGCGCTTCGCAAAACGCGCTCGGTGAAATCTCTGAGAAGGTAGACGAGAGCCTCTCGGGGCAACTTGTGATCAAAACCATGGCCCTGGAAGACCACGATTTCGAGCGCTTCAGCGCTCGTTGTGTGGACTACAGGCGCCTCAACTTGCGCATGACAAAGCTGCGCATGTTGCTGCTCTCATCGATGATGGGGTTGGCTGGGCTCTCGATTATTTTGGTGCTCGGAATCGGTGGGCAGCGAGTCGCACGGGGTGAGATGAGCTTCAGTGATTTCGGTGTGATGATCACTTACCTCGGATTGCTCGCTGTGCCGACACGAGTCTTGGGCTTCATCATCAGTTCCGGGAAGCGGGGTGCGGCGGCCTATGCGCGCGTGCGCGAAATCCTCGACAGCGAGGTTTCCTTGCGCCAGGAGCACGAGCCTTCAAGCGGCCCTGCAAAGATCACGACTGGCACTGTACGCATCGATGACTTGTCGATCATCTACCCTCCGCTTTCGAAGCAACCGCATCTCGTGGGTAGCTTGCCAGAGAAACTGATAGGCAGTGAGGCAGATGTAGAGCGCACAGTGCTCGATTCAATCTCGATTGAGATTCCTGCCGGAAGCACCTTGGGAATCGTCGGCCACACGGGTTCGGGCAAGACGACTCTGGCACGCGTCATCGCGCGTCAACTCGAAGTCGAGCACGGCAAGGTCTTCATCGACGGAAAGGACATCACGAGCTTCGAACTGGATCAATTGCGCGCAAATACGGGCTATGTTCCCCAGGACGCTTTCCTCTTTAGCGAGACGTTGCGCGACAACGTGGCCCTGGGCAAGAACGACGCCAGCGAGGACGAAGTGCAGAATGCCCTGGAAGGTGCACAGCTCGGAAAGGACTTGGATCAGCTTCCCGACGGCCTGGAGACATTGATCGGCGAGCGCGGCGTGAACTTGAGCGGTGGGCAACGACAGCGCACAGCTCTAGCGCGGGTCTTGCTGCTTTCGCCGCGGCTATTGATTTTAGACGACACCCTGTCCGCCGTTGACACGCACACGGCCGATGCGATCTTGGAGCACTTGCGTCCCTTCGCGGCCGGACGCACGACGATACTGATCGCGCACAGGCTTTCGAGCTTGGCCCATGCGGATCAGATCATCGTCCTCGAAGCAGGTCGCATCATTGAGCGTGGTACTCACGATGAGTTGCTCAGCCAAGAGGGCCAATACTTCAAAACCTGGAACCTGCAAGAGCGCACGGCCAGCGCCGATGCGAGGGCTGAACTCTTGCGAGCAGAACTTGAAGTAGACTTCGATACGGAGGCCACGTCGTGAGCAAAAAGAACACCGGCGCAATCTACGACGCGCGTCTCATCCGACGTTTGTGGGTCTACGTGGCTCCGCATCAGCGCTGGCTGTGGACAGCCCTAGGTCTCTTAGTCGTCACTTCAGCCTTTGGCCTCGTGCGGCCCTGGCTGTTCAAGCTGGCCCTTGACGATTTCATCGGCCCCAACCAAATGGACAATTTTGGTTGGCTCCTGGCGGGTACTGCAGTGGCAGTCCTGGGTGAATTAGTCTGCCGCTCATTGCAAGCCTACGCTCTGGAGGTGGCCGGACAGAATGCTCTGCTCGACTTGCGCAGGGCGGTCTTCCGTCACATGCAGAGGCTCTCGGCCTCCTTCTTCGATCGCACTCCGATCGGCAAGCTGATCGGAAGAATCACAACCGACATCGAGTCGCTGCACGAGATGTTCGCATCCGGCGTCGTGACCGTTCTAGGCGACGTGATCAACTTGGCAGTGATTCTCGTCATCCTCTTTTGGATGAACTGGGAGCTGACCCTAATTACCTTGACGGTCGTGCCTGTACTGTTCGGCTTGACCCTTTGGGTTCGCCTGCGAGTGCGCAGCGCCTACAGCGTGATGATTAGCAAGCGTTCCGCATTGAACGCTTACTTGCACGAGCAGGCGACCGGGATGCCCCTCACCCAAGCCTTCAGGCGCCAGGAGCATACGCGGGCGACTTTCGACGGCATCAACCACGATATGTGCGAGGCACAGCTCAAGACCGTTTGGTGGGAGTCACTCCTCTCTGCAGGTACTGAGATGCTCAGCTCGGTGACGATCGCGCTGATCGTCTGGTACGGGGGCGGCTTGGCCCTGGAAGGCATGGGGCTGGATTCGGGGTCCGACCGTTTCGGAGAGGGCGTCACGATTGGCACGCTCGCCGCCTTCCTACAATACATGGAGCGCTTCTTCGGCCCGCTCAACGATCTCAGCTTGAAGTACACGGTCATGCAAAATGCCATGACCGCTAGTGATCGTATCTTCAACTTGATGGATCAGGATGACTTCACCCCGGAAGTCGAGGTGAGCAAGACGCCGGCCGTTCCGACGGGTTCGATTCGATTCGACAACGTCACTTTTGGCTACGGGAAGGACCATCCGGTCATTCGCGACTTGAGCTTCGAAGTGGCTGCAGGTGAGCGCGTGGCCTTCGTTGGCGCAACGGGAGCGGGCAAGTCGACGATCTTGAAACTGCTCACCAGGCTCTACGATGTCGATTCGGGCTCCATCGAGATCGACGGTGTCGATGTGCGCGAGTATGACTTGAAGTCCCTGCGCACGCGGGTGGGCATCGTGCCCCAAGACGTGTTCCTATTCGCCGGTGACGTGATCGAGAACATCCGTTTAGGTCACCCAGAAATCGACGTGGCAGCTGCACGCCGCGCCGCCGACGAGTTGCACATCGACGAGGTCATCAAACGCTTACCCGGCGGCTACAATGAGCCCGTGCGAGAACGTGGCTCGAACCTATCCGCAGGCGAACGCCAACTGATTGCCTTCGCACGTGTTCTCGCAGTCGCGCCCAAGCTGCTGGCCCTCGACGAAGCGACTTCCAACGTAGATTCGCACATGGAGCACTTGTTGCAAGGGGCTGTGGCACGAGTCATGAAAGGCCGCACTTGCATCATCATCGCCCACCGCCTCTCCACCATCCGCGACGTCGATCGCATCTTGGTGATGCACAAGGGGAAGTTGGTGGAAGAAGGCTCCCATGATGAACTGCTTGCCAAGGGCGGCTTCTATTGGAAGTTGCACAATTTGCAGTACAGCGCGTAAACCGAGCTGCCACACAACGACCAACCACAAATTTCGATGCTTGATCAAAGTCAACTGGCCATCATCGGCCTGGGAACCATGGGACGCGCCCTCGCCAAGGGGCTCCTCGAGGCTGGAGCAATCCAAGCCGCTAATCTGCGCGCCAGTGTCTTGCATGCGGCGAACGCCGAGCGCCTAAGTAGCGAGCTGCCCTTCGAAGTTCAAACCTCCAATGTTGACGCTGCCGCAGGCTCCCAAGTCTTGCTCTTGTGCGTCAAACCCAAGAGCGTTGTCGCTGTCATGAGTGAACTTGCCGCTGCGGGCGCTCTCGACCACGCGCCGCTCGTGGTCTCGATAGCAGCAGGTGTCAGCACCCAGCAGATCGAAGAAGCAGCGGGTGGCAACCTGCGTGTGGTGCGCGCCATGCCGAACACTCCGTGCCTGGTGCAAAAGGGCATGACCGTCGTCTCGCCTGGCAAGCATGCAACAGAACTCGACATTGAACTCGCCCTGTCGATTTTCAAGCCCTTGGGGCGCGCCCTGGCCCTCGATGAAGAGCACATGGATGCCGTCACAGGCCTATCCGCTTCTGGACCGGCCTTCGTCTACGTGATCATCGACGCACTGGCCGAAGGCGGCGTGATGGTCGGCTTGCCGCGCAAGATTGCCCAAGAGTTGGCCTCGCAAATGGTGCTCGGCGCTTCGACTATGGTGCTCGAGACCGGCTTGCATCCCGCCGAATTGAAAGACCAGGTCACGACGCCTGCGGGCTGCACGATCTCGGCTTTGATGTCCTTGGAAGACGGCAAGTTGCGCAGTGTGCTGGCCCGCGGCGTCCAGGAAGCGACGCGCGCCGCTTCCGCTTTGGGCAAAAACTAGTTCTCGCGGATCTTCAGTCCGCGCACTTCAATCACCGAGCCTTCGTGATGCTGCTCGATGGCTATGTGCCCGGAGCTGTAGAGGCCTTTGATGTCCACGAAGTCGTTGACCAGCACATCGTTGATCCAAATGCGGATGTGGGTGCCAAGATCAATGCTCTGACAGGAGATGCGGTAGTCAAACCAAGTGTCTTCGCCGACGAGCTGAACCGTACGAGCACTGAGGCCGGTCAAGCTTCCATTGCGCTCCGCATCCGCGAAGCTGGAGTTGATCTGCGCTTCATAGCCGAGAGCTCGATCAGCTTCTTTCGACGCGCGGAAGAAGAGGCCGGAGTTTCCGCCGTCGTTGACCTTGATCTCTGCATGCAGGTCGAAGTCCTTGTAGTCGTCCTTGGCGCTAAAGAGGAAGGAACGCTGGCCACTTCCGACTAAAAAACCGTCTTCGGTTTCCCAGGCTTCCTGATCGCCAACAATAGCCCAGTCTTTCGAGTCGCCGCTGAACAGCGGCTGCCACTCGCTTTTGCTCGCAAGATCTCCCAGAGGTCGCGCTTGCACGTTGGCGATCGCAATATGTCCTTGGCTGCCGAGAATCCGCAGGGCGCCGAGCGCTTCTTCGCCCGTAGCGCCGCCGAAGCTGACCCCGGGGAGTTCCACGTCTTCCTGCACAACCACGCCATCGATCGAAACACGTTCGAACTTGGCATTGGCGACCTTCTGGCCCGTTTCGTCGAATTGTGGCGCGCGGAAGACCACGTGCAAGTCATGCCAGTTACCAGCAGAGCTGTACCCGTCACGCGCGGGCGCTAGACCGGCGAAGCTCTCTCCGGCGAGAATCGCACCGCAATCGCCGGGAGCGGGCTCGCGGGCTAAGGGGCTGTCGCTCAGCAGAACGCCGTAGCGTTCGAGCATGTACAGCGCGCTGCTACCGCCTTCGGGCAACATGAAACTCATGCGCACCTCGACGTCATCAAAGTGCATTTTGGAGACGAAGTCCGAGGGAGAATCGCTCTGCGTGTTGCAAAGAGCGCTGTTGCCATCGGAGACTTCAAATTGAGTCGGGTTGTTGCTGTCAAGCTTGGCCCCGACGAGCTCCCAACCGCTGCTTTCCCAGACATCGAAAGCATCGCCCCAGGTCAAGCGCAACCAGCCCGCTTCGTCCGACTCGCGCGTGGGCGGCGGCGGCACGAGCTTGGCCACCTGCTTGGCAGCCAGCGGTCCTTCGGGCAGTTGGTTGATCGTGTAGGCAAACTCTTCGTGAAGTAAAGCAGTGCCGTCCGCGGCGACGATGCCTTTCAGGTTGGCTCGCACAACACGTCCGGCAAACAACTCATCCGTTTGCAGAGTCAAGGTCATGCCGTCCGCGGAAAGCGCAATGCCCGTCACCGGAATATCGAAGTGATCACGTTCCGGAGAACCGTATTCCCACCAATAGTCGTAGTCGTAATCGACGAGTTTCAAGTCGTCGAGGCTCGGCAACTTGTCCGCGTCAAGCGCCTTGGTGAAGGTGATATCGAAACCCGTTTGCAACAGGTGCACGGTCTCCATCTCCATCGGCTCGACGCCCGTCCAACGCACTCGCGCCACGCCGTCCGAGGGCTCTAAGCCACCCCAACCGCGATTGGTTAGGCCGGCGAATAAAGTCCCATCCTCACCAAAGGCCACGCGGCAAGTCGAACCGACCGTTTGACGCACAATGAAGCACGCGCCTTGATATTCACCGCGCACCTTCTCGAGCTGCGCACGTAAGACCAAACCGTTGGTGACTTCGCCCAAGATCATCTGACCTTCGAAGGCTCCAAACTTACCGCTGGTCTCGTTCATCACCAAGTTTCCCGTTGAGCGCGACCACTCGTAAGGAATCCAGCAGGCTGCGTTTTCACGCTCGCGCGCGGGCGGGATGGTGTCGGAGGCGAGGGTCTTGGTCTCCTGGTAAGCATCTGTCCAATCCAATGAAGCGGGGTGACCGTAGAACGAACCCTCCTTCACATGAAAGATCGGGCAAACAGGCATCCAATCGCCTTGATTGTCCGTGTAGAAAAGATCGCCTTCGCTGTTCAACCCAAGCCCGCAAGGGCTGCGCATGCCAGAAGCAAAGGGCGACAACTCGCCGTCGGGAGAGATCTTGACTACCCAACCGCGGTTAGGAACCGGCGACTTGCCATGCCACCACTTGGGACTGAAGAACGAGACGTTCAAGGAAACATAGAAGTTGCCCTCCTCATCCACGGGCAGGCCAAAGGCGAATTCGTGGTAGTTGCCGGAAACGCCCCAGTCATCGCAGATCGTATCGATTGCATCGCAAACACCGTCACCGTCCTCATCTCGCAAGCGCGACAGTTCCGTGCGTTGCACGACGAAGATCTCGCCATCGACTACTTTCAAGCCCAGCCCTTCCCAAAGTCCTTCGGCGAAGAGTGTGAACTTGGCGTCCTTCGGATTTTCAGCCATAGGATTCTCGACAATCCAGACCTGGCCGCGGCGCGTTGACAGCACCAGGCGTCCATCGGGCAAGAAATCCATTCCACCGACCTCGACGACTTCGCCATCGGGCGGCGTCAAGTAATCGACTGTCCAGTAATCCGCCTCGTCTTGAGCGGCGAACGCGAGGCTAGCGAAGCAAAGGAACGCTGTTGTTTTAAAGAACATCACTTGAGCAACTCCTCCTTGAGTAGCGGCAGGAACTTGCCAGAGAACAAATCGCTCGGGCCGACAATAGAAAACTGAATGAGCGTGGTTTGCTGTCCTTCTTCGAGGCGAAAGAGTGGGTGATGCCCCTTACCGTTATGATCCAGAGGAACTGCGCCATCGCGGCTCTGCCACCAGGCGGAGACTTCGCTCTGATCATCGGCCAAGGTGCGCTGCTCGATCGAAAGAGGCGAATCCGTGAGCAGGAGTTGAGTCCCCAGGTTCCGGCCCAAAAGGTCAATGCCCGGAGCCACTCCAACAAGCTTCCACTCACGCCGAAATCCCAAACCGAGATGGGTCTGCTGCGAGCGGCATGACTCTCGCACTCTCGCAAGCAACTCGCCATCGGCTGTGTGCAAACCATACTTGAGGTACACCACACAGTCAGCGAGTTCTGTGCCAGTCAAGCGCGCCTCAAGCGCAGTCGCACTCTCCCCGATCAAGATATGAAAACTAGGTCCCGGGTCGCCACCACCGATCAGTTTGACAACAGTCCCGAGCGGCTTGAGCGCTGTACCCCCACGTCCGCCCCAGTCGGTGCGATCGACGAACCCGCCCTGGCGGATCCCAAGCAAGCGCACATCGTCAGTGCGATACTCGAAACTAAACCCATCAGGCATCCCGACCAAGATTGCTCGCGTACGCGTCACGCATTCCGGAGCAATCGGCGGCAACATCCCGCGTACCACCACGGGCTGGTCTTTAACCACGAGCTCCGTGTTCTTCGGCTCAGGCGGCAAACCCGGCCCGAGTTCAATCACATAGATTGCTAGCGCCGCGATCTGCTTCGCATTCAGCGCCTCGCCAAAGGCCGGCATTGGAGTCCCGGGAATTCCCGAAGTGATCGTGCGCTGCACAGCCCCAGGTGTGTTGCCGAAGGAGAATCCGCCAGCTTTGAAGCTGCGTGCCTTGCGGTCCAGATCCGTCACTCCCTCCCCATCACCGAGCACGCCGTGGCAAGTCGCGCAATTCACGAGGAACAATTCCTTGTCGGAGCTCGATTGGGGAACTTCGCCTTCCTCTTGAAAGGCGAAAGGCGAGGCGAAGAGCGACAGAACCGTCGCGATTCCAAGTCTGAGCATTGTTTGGGGTCCAGAAAAGCTTTCGAGGGGATTCGGGCAGGCCAGCATTCTATGCGACACGGACTCTCCACTGTGTATGCTTCCTCTTCCCATCATGAGAATCCTATTCCTCAACGATCTCTGCGATCCGCGCATCGGTTCCTCAATCCGCCTGATGTATCAGGAAGCGGAGGAATTGCGCGCGCGCGGTCATCAGACCACGGTGATATCCACCACGCGTGATAAGTCCGAGGTCGGCGTCACCGAGCTCGCTGGCTGCGAAGTTCACCGCATTCACTCCGACTATCCCCCGCGCTTCCGCGCCTGGGTTGCGCTCAACAACCGCGGTGTCGTGAGCAAAGCGCGCGAGATCATGGAGAGCTGGAAGCCGGATGTGGTGCACTCGCACCTTCTCCACAACAACCTCTCCTACGCTTCGCTGACAGCCGCGCGCGAAGTCGGTGCTGGAGTAGTTTTCACCGCCCACGACTCGATGACCTATTGCTATCAGAAGCTAGATTGCTTCCATGGCGGCGAGGAAAACGACTGGGCCAAGAAGGAATACGGCGCGCATTGGTCGAAGTGCATCCCCTGCCAACGCCTGCGTTATCGCCCCGGGCGCAACGCTGCCATTCGGAAGGTAATCGAAGGCACCGTGAATCGTTTTACGGTCGTCAGCGATGAGTTGGGAGTTGCCGTGCGCGCCAACGGATTGCACGTGGACCGCACCATTCACAACGCGATTCAATTGCAACCTCGGCTGCCGAACGCTCAAGAGTTGACCGAGTTCCGCGAGCGCTTTGGGCTAGCTGGCAAACACGTCATCGCTATGGGCGGCCGTTTGCATGAACTCAAGGGCATCAAGCAACTGTTCCGCATGGTCGCCAAAATTCGCGGCGAGTTCCCCGACTTGCGCTTACTCGTTATGGGCAAGGAAAGTGCCTACGAAGGCTTTGCGCCCTACGCGCGCGCAGCAGGTATTGATGACTTGGTCGTTCCGACGGGCTGGCTGGAAGGCACCGACCTTCTTTCGGCCTACGGCGTCTTAGATGTGATGCTCTCGCCTTCAATCTGCTTCGAGACCTTCGGTATGTTGGCCTTGGAAGCAATGGAGTTTGAAAAGCCCGTAGTCGTCACATCCTTTGGCGGTTGCCCGGAAGTCGTCGAACATGGCAAGTGGGGCTACGTCGCAAATCCCTATCACATCGAGGAGTTCGCGGAGTGCATCGCCAAATTGCTGCGCGATCCTCTCTTGCGTGCCAAGATGGGTCAAGCAGGGCGCAAGCGACTCGAAGAACACTTCACGATTGGCCGCATGACGGACGAGTACTTCGAAGAGTACGAGCGCGCCGTGCAGGCTAAATAGGCTAGCGCTTGTTCTCCGGAACCCAAGTCAGGGTGCGCTCAATCAACGAACTGTCGAGGATCTTGATCACAATCTTCTGAGCCGTGTTTTGCTTGAGCAGGTGACTGATCTCTTCGGCACTGCACAAGGGTTGCCCGCCGAGTTCGATCAAGATATCGCCCCTCTGCAAACCCAGATCCTCTGCCACCGTGCCCGCTTCGCGGCGCTCGATCAAGAGGCCGACTCCAAGGCCCAAGCGTGCCACCGCTGCAGAATCAGGGGCCACCGGAGTGCAAACAACGCCGAGCACGAGTCGCGGACGCCCCGGATCTTTGGCAGTCCTTTGAACGCGAACGACTTGCTGGTGGGCAAGCTCGGAATCGAAACGCAAGTGTTCTCGGTCCCATTGAAGATGGCTCCCTGCAGCAAAGGGCTTGGCGAGCATGCTGACCAAACCCGGCACTTGATTGCGCAACTGCGGAAAATTCACTAGTAGCGACTCTGAGTCGGCCGCCGCGTAACGCACCTTTTTGAGCTGTTTACCACTGACGATGAACTCGGTCAGGACCACCCCCTCGGGGTGAAACTCCATCTTGAACTGGTGTCGCGTCGGCGCTTGCGGATAGCCGAGCTCGCGTGGCAGGTATAGGCTGGAAGGACGACTGCCCGCCAGCGGCGTACCGACCGGCCGAATAGAGGCCTTCGCGGCAGCTCCAAGAAGCGGCGAAGGATTCAGCGCCCCAACCCCGCCCTGCGCCCCGAGTTGAATCCAAGCCACACGTTTGGGAGGCGCCAAGTGCTGCAACTCACGCAATGCCAAGCGCGCCGTCCAAGCAAACTCAGGTGTTGTTGGATCGAGCGACCAGGCTTCGAGCGCCTGAGCCAGTCGCCGGCTACGTCGCGCACTCACCACCAGCTCATCAAATGCCAATTCGCGAGCGTCGATATCGATGTCCGTCAAGCGCGTCTGCCACGCGTCACGATCCACTCCGGCTTGCACCAGGGCTCGCAGTTGCGTGCCCTGGGAAGTTGCTGAACTCAAGTCCCCTTCCGCTTGCGACCAGGCCAAATGTGCCCCAAAGGCCAGGTAGATAAATCGGAGGAGGAGAGTCTTCATGGTCACCTGCGCGGAGCCCGTCTGCAGTCGTTAGCGCAAAGCCTTGCGACGGCCGCCGATGTTATTCGTGTTGTAGCTAGCCGCGTTGTTCCCCGTGCCATAAAGGAAGGGGTTGAAGGGTCGCACAACCTCGCCGTAGTAGGGAGAGGCTTGCTCAGTAAGCGTCTGTTCTCCGGGAGACATAGCCCGCAAGGGCGTCCCCGAACAGTCGGGATCACCAACTTCTGTGAGGGGCATGGGGTCTGCAATCGCCAGGCTGCCCGACATCATCTCGATGAGCTCCGAGCCGGTCGACGAATTCCTCTCGCTGGTGGGTGTCGCGACTACGGGCCTGACATCTGTCGTAACAGGAGTATTCTCCACGCCTGCACGATATTGCTCGGGAAAAATCGAACGGTGCGTCAAGCTTCCCACGAGCAACAAGCCCGCGGCTGCAGCACTCATCTTGAAGAAGTGCAGCAAACGCCCAGCGGGCGCTGGCGAACTCGTCTGCAAGCTAAGCTCTGGTTGAACCAACCCTTCGCTGCGCAAGCGATCGCGCACCATAGGCCAAAGGGAAGCTTCCGCTCCGGAACTCCCCGCCAGCTCGAAATGCTCCAAACGAGCCGCGCTGAGTGCACTGGCTTCCAGCAAGAGTTCGCTGCAAGGTTCGCAGGACTCCAAGTGCAATGCGACCCGGGCCGCAAGCTGCGGGTCCAAGTCAGCGCCAACATAAAGGGGCATTTCGCCCTGTACTTCTAAACAATTCATTGAGGTTTTTTCGCTAGTCTTTGGAGCCTGCCGCCTTGGGCCCAGTTCCATCTTCTACTTGATCTACGTCCTCGCCAGCATCCTTGTTGGCGCGCGCCTTCGACTCTTGGTCACGCAGACGTCTCTCCCACTCCTCTTGAAATAACTTACGTCCGCGGTGCAAGCGCCAGCGGACGGTGACGTGGGTCGCGCCCACGATTTCTGCAATCTCATTGCAGGGCAATCCTTCGAGCTCGCGCAAGACGAGCGCCGATTGAAAGTGAGGTGCGAGTGCGTCCAGACAGGCTTGGACTTCACTCGCTGTTTCTTCTCGCATGAGAGCGGCGGAGGGATCCTCAACGCGCTCATCGACTATGTCCGGATCGCTCTCATCCTCATCGGGACCGGACATCGAGTAGACCGAGCGCCGCTTACGTAACAGGTCAATCGAGAGGTTGGTGACAATGCGATAGAGCCATGTGCTGAAAGCGTGCGAGAAGTCGAAACGATCCAGGCTGCGAAAGACGCGCATGAACGCCTCTTGTACGAGATCCTGAGCGTCTGCATCGCTCGGGACGAGGTTGCGTGCCACACGGAAGGCGCGCCGCTCGTACCGTTTGAAGAGATCAGCAAAGCCTTGCTCATTCCCCTCCAGCGCAAGGCGCAGGGAAGCGTGATCCGCCGCGCGCGCTTCGGCCGCCGCCACCGCGCTGCGGCTGGGCTGTTTCGGTGCGGTTTCAGCGCTCATATCAGTAGAGGAGGAATTATTGTGGCTCTCGTCCATGGGATCGGCGGGCGGGCCGGGGTTTCAGGGCTGCTAGGGGCCTAGAAACCCTTTAGAGCAATGATTACGCAGAACCTGGGCTGGTGTTAGTAGATCTTAGGCGCTCCTTGACATTTTTCGTACGTAGAAGCCATTGGGGGCTTCGGACAATGCTGAAGGACTGGAGCCCAGGTCAGCTGGGTGGTGTGGATCAGCGGCGAAATGGTCACCCTGTTGCGAGCTGGAACCGAAGATTTCGAGTCGATCGTATCAGGTCCGACTTGGCGCGAGATCAAGCCTGAGCGAGGGCCTAATGATGGCTTGCCGACGGACTAGGATGAGCGTGTGAACTCGCCGGAACTCGCCGAGGCCAAAGAGCCCCTCCCTGAGCCGCCCAGTTCGTCATAGTGCTCGATCTGCGCGCACTGATCGAAGTTAAAGAACTCGTCGGAAGGGAAAAGGACCTCGCCGCCCTCCCAGAGTACCGCCTATCCCTGCGTGAGCTCGAAGCGCAAAAAGGCAAGGACGAGGGGAAGGAATAGAGATAGGGAAGCACCTGCGGCTACCCCCCTCCCAAGGCCCACAGGAGAACCGTAAAATCCAATTCTGCTCCTGGCACAACACCTCAGTCCAAGCTCAGATAGAAACTCATTGCCTGGTCCACACCCTCGACCAAGAATGTAGGAAGCGCCTACTGCACGGCATTCGTGAACTCAACCGGAGAGGCGGGCTGGGTATTGATTCATGTAGACTGCGCACTCCCCATCACTGCCGCGCTACTCTCGTCATGCTCCGACACCTCGGCCTAATCAGCCTACTTTTTTGGCTCTCAGCCTGCAGTGAACACACCAATTCTCCCGTTGTGCCCCATGGCAGCGTCCACTATTTATTCGAGCAAGCTCTAGTCGAAAACGACGGCGCCCCCTGGTCTACGGTGCTCGCTCCGCACCTTGACGGTTCCAATCTTTGGATGACCGCCAAGTCTGTTCACGCCGATGATTGGGAGCCGGTGGAGAACGAAAGCGAGTTTGAAATAGCTCGCGTACGCATGAGGTTACCGATGGCAGGTGGACCCTACGTTCATCCAGTCGCTAACGAAGTCAGTCGCGCGGGACTCAAGCTCGCCCTACCCGGACAAACACGCCCGGGTCCAAATCAGCTGTTGCTAGCGGGGTACGACCTTATGCGCGCCAAAGCCAATGGCGCGCACTCACTGAGCGTCTCCTATCCCGTCGAACGTGAACTACTGACCAAGAACTTTGCACGACTGGATGAGGGTCGGGTCGAAGCTCAGCCTGTGGGCATGAGCAACGGAACCCGCCGAGCCGCTCAAGCACCAGCTCCAGTGAACTACACCTATCAGGTGCAGGTGCCCAGTGCGGGCCGGCTTGAATTTGGGGTTGGTGTCATGCATCTCGCCCTGGAAGTGACTCAGAGCGGAGCCGCTCTCGTCCCAATGCACGAAGAGGGGGTGAGCTTCCAAGTGGATCTTGAACGCGAAGATGGAACACGAAGTGTGCTTTGGGAGCGGACAATTCACCCGGGAGAGACAATGCACTTCTTTGACGGACAAGTGGATCTGACCTCATGGGCGGGTCAAACGGTTCGCCTTCATTTTCAGGCTGAATCGAGTAGTCAGATGACTCCCCTCGTCGCTTGGGCGGATCCCGTTGTCTTCGGCGATTCCCCTGATCCAAGACCGAACGTGCTGGTGATTCTGATTGATACGCTACGCGCGGACCGCGTGGGCTGTTACGGGAATGAACGGGGCTTGACACCAACGCTCGACTCCATCGCCGCTGCGGGAATACTTTTCGCAGACTCCATGAGCGCGGCTTCCTGGACGCTTCCATCGCACGCCTCCCTATTCACTTCCACCTATCCCTCCCAGCATGGAGTCTGGGACGATCAGGTGTTGCCCGCAGAGCTACCAACGATTGCCGAAGTCCTGCGCGATGCTGGCTACCGCACCGCTGCCTTCACGGAAGGTGGCTTCATGAATGTGGCCCATGGTTTCGCCCGAGGCCATTCATTGCACGATAGCAAGGAGCGCGATTGCAGCATCACCTACGACCTCGCCGCTCAGTGGATCAACGCCAGAACAACGCCTTACTATGCTTTTGTTCACTCCTACCAAGTCCATAGCCCACACAATCCGCCCGCGGAATTCCGCGAACGCTTTGTACGCCCCTATAGCGGAGAATTGCCGCCAGTCATCGACTCGCCGCGCTACAAATGGGGCCGCGGCACGGCCCTGCCCAATGAGAAAGACGCGAGCTACGTCACCGATCTCTACGATGCGGAGGTCGCTTATGTCGATCAGCAGATTGGACTCATGCTCGAACGTCTCAGGGAAACGGGCGCATTGGACAACACTTTGGTCGTGATCACCTCCGATCACGGGGAGGAATTTTTTGAGCATGGAGCCTCCACGCACGGCTTCAGTCTCTATCAAGAACAGCTACATGTCCCGTTGATCCTGCATTGGCCGGGACACTTCGAGGGGGGCTTGGTAATCGATCATCAAGTTCACTCTTTGGACATCGCGCCGACCATCGCCCAAGCCGCCCGGGTGCAAGCTCCGGCCAGTTTCGTCGGTTCCCCATTGAGTCTCGATGCGGCGCAAGTGGCGCGCCCCATGTTCGTTCCAATGAAAACACTCATGCGCTCCAAGCCCGAGCGCTCAGGTGAAGCTGCTGCCAGCTTGAGAGAAGGTGACTTGAAGTTCATCAGCTATCCAACGGACCTGCGCAAGTACGACAAGCACCCGAACGCAGTGCTCTTCGACCTGTCCAAAGACCCGGGCGAAGAACACAACATCCTCCTGGATGAAAGTGCAGCGTCCTGGCAACTGAAACTAGACAAACTCTACGAGCGCTACCCCCTCGTAGAATCCAGTGAAGTCGCCGAGTACGACCCGGAAACCCAAGCAGAGTTGGAAAAGCTAGGGTACACGGGCGGGGACGACTAGCGCGTGTAGCGTATGGGAGCTTCCAGAGTCAACGCCATCAGTGCTGTTGAATAGACTCTGCCTCCCATCATTCCCCAAGGACCGTCAGGAGCCCAGGAACCATTCCTTTCCTGTCCTGCAAGAACTGCTTTCAGTATGGCCCGGTCCCATGCCTTTGCATACTTGCCGCCCATGTGATGCATAGCATAGGTTCCGTGGAACCAGTAGTAGAGGTCATTGCTAAGGCCATCCTTGGACCACTCCGGTAACACAGTCAAAAGCAGGTCTGCGTAGAGTTGCATCACGGCACTCGTCTCAGGATCCCCGCCGAGCATGTAGCTACAGTGCAAGCCGATCGCCGTCAAGGCTTCGGAATGCTCTCGAGGATACTGGTCGTTCACCCCTTGGACCCGGGCGCTGGGGGAACCCTTGGTGCGGTAGCCAATTCGGCCATAGTCCGCTGCCGTCATCTTTTCCAACCAACGATTGATGTTCCGAAAATCATCCCAGCGAATCTTTAGTCCAGCATCGCGAGCAGCGACCAGGGCTAGCCCCGCCCAGCCCGTCATCGAAGTGTCGTTGTCACCGGTCGGCGGAACGTCGTAGCGCCAGACTTCTTTTGAATTGCGAGCTCCATCCAGATAGGAGACAGCTCGCTCAGCGACGCTACGTAGAGCAGCCGATCCACAGAGGGCGTAGGCTTCGCAAATGGCCTCGGTCGCGATGCAGTGGTCGTACAGGAAAGACATCCCGATATTGCTGCCGATTAGACCGGATTTCGGATTCTGCTTCTGGGAAAGCCAAACCACTGCACGTTGCACATTGTCCTGATAGGTGCCGGTAATTGGAGTGTGACCGTCAGCAAGCAAAGCAAGAAGTGCAAGCCCTGTGACACCCACATCATGCTCCGCGAAACCGGGCCCATTCGAGGGTTCACCGGCAAGATTGTGCTTCATGAACTCGTCGCAATCCCACTTGCCACTAGGGTCCTGATGCGCAACGAGCCAAGCCAAGCCCTCGTCCAGGGCTTTGCCAGCCTTTCTATCCATGCCCTTGCGCCGCGTGAAGCGCAAGCGATAGACATCACTCTTCCCAGGAAGTGGCGCGGGCATTTCCGCAGAGATCGGGGGTTTTAGGAGCAACGGCCCCGGCTCCTGCAAGTCCTTAGGCTTCCTCGACGGAAGATCAACCGACCAGTAAAGTTCGTTGTTGGCTGTGATGATGGACAAGGAGTGCAATCGCAAGACGGCGAGTCGCCACGCCTTCGAATCAGCACCCTTCCGAGTCTCAAACTGGTGCCCGCCAAGTATCCGACCGGTCACCTTCTTCATGATCAGCAAAGCCCGAACTCGCCCCTCAGACTTATCGTAATCGAGGTCTATCAATTCCTCTAGAACTAGCGGAAGGACTCGTTTGCGTTCCGTGAGCAGTTCTGCAATGACTTGCTCATAGGCCGCCCCTTCCAACCGAATGCAACCCTCGTAGAGCTTGTGCAGTTCCGCTGGAACATCGTCGACGGCTAGCCATTCCTTCAATTGCGCTAGATCCAAGCTAGAGCCGAATCTATCTGCAGGATCCTCCTCATTGGAGGGCTCGACCTCCGTTGGATCTCTAACCATCGGCGCATCAAAAATATTGCCGCCATAATCACCGGACTCAAAGAGCGGATCGAAGCTCCCGTCGATGTGCCAGAAGTTCCAACTCCCCGTGCGTTCACCACGCGAGAAGGACGCCTCCAACTGCACCTGGCCATTGGGCCAAGTGAATGTCCATGGGCCGTGCGACACTTCGTCGAGAGTCAAGCCCTCGGAAGTCACACCTCCAGCCAACCGGCTATTGACGACCCACTCGTACTTGCCCGAATTGACCGGATCAGATTCGCCATTATCTGTCCAGAACTTCCAACTTCCCGTTGGTTCGCCCCGCTTGTACTTGCCCTTCGCCCAGTTCTCATGGTTCGCATGACTGAACGTCCATTCCCCCATCCGCTTGCCGTCCTTGTACGCCCCGCTGGCAAGCGCTTTTCCATCCGCGTACCTGAAGCGCCAACGGCCACTCTTTTTTCCAGCGGTGTATTCTCCATTCACCAACACCTCTCCTTCGGAGCCCACCAGCGTGAAGGAACCGTGCCGGCGATTCTCGCCGGTGCCCATGGTTTGCACCTGATACACAGCGGTCCGCCCCTCGCCGAGCTTTTCACGGACAGTCGCCTGATCGCCGTCCTGCGTAGAAATGAACAGCGCACTCAACATCCAAACTGCAATCATCGATCTCCCTCTCCCTTCTTGGCTAAGAATTGCCAATGTGGCCCAGCTGTAGTGAATTCTTCAACCGCGCACAAACCATTTGGACTAGCCAGAATCTATGGCTCAGACTTCAGCTCGCAAGGAATAGCGCTCCCAAGTAGAGGCTCCTGAGAGGCGCCAACCTAATCAGGTTTCTGGATTTTCTTTCTTAGCCTTCTCCCTCATGGAAACTGCAGCATCATCCTTTCGCAGCTAGCCGTATGCGGCGCTCCTGCACGATGGCGTAAAGCACCGGCACTACAAACATCGTGATCAACTCGACGGCCATTCCGCCAAAGGAAGGAATCGCCATGGGCAACATGACATCGGCGCCTCGCCCCGTAGAGGTGAGTATCGGCATCAGGGCCAGAATCGTCGTCGCAGTCGTCATCAAGCACGGACGGCAGCGACGCATGCCTGCCGTCACCACCGCCTCGCGTACGTCGGCAACGGATTCGGGAAGGCGTTTTTCGAAGGACTGCTTCAGGTAGGTCGCCATCACGACTCCGTCGTCGGTGGCGATTCCGAAAAGCGCCAGGAAGCCCACCCACACGGCAACACTCAGGTTGAGTGAACGCACTTGGAAGAGATCGCGCATATTCACCCCGAACATCTCGAAGTCCAAGAACCAGGGCGTCCCATACAACCAAACCATGATGAAGCCACCGGACCAAGCGACGAAGACGCCACTGAACACCATCAGGGTGGTCGAGACAGCTCGGAACTGGAGGTAGAGGATCATGAAGATCAAGAAGAGCGCCAGGGGCAAGACAATGGCGAGAGTCTTAACCGCGCGTAACTGATTCTCATAGGAACCGGCGAAGGTGTAGGACACGCCTCTTGGAAGCACGAACTCACCACTTTCGATCTTCGATTTGAGAAAGGCCTGGCACTCATCCACGACATCCACTTCCGCATGGCCGGGCTGCTTATCGAAGATGACATAGGAGGTGAGGAAGGTGTCCTCCGTCTTAATCATCTGCGGCCCACGGGTGTAGCGAATCTCCGCAAGCTGGCTCAGAGGAACCTGGGCACCAGACGAGGTTGGAACAAGCACTCGTTCCATGCCCTCGATCGTATCGCGCAGCTCGCGCTGGTAGCGCACGCGCACTGGATAGCGCTCACGACCTTCGACTGTCGTTGTGATGCGCCGACCTCCCAGGGCGACTTCGATCACATCCTGCACCTTTGCGATAGTCACGCCATAGCGCGACGCGGCGCGCCGATCCACATCTATTTCCAGGTAGGGCTTACCCACGACTCGATCCGCAAAGGTGGCTTCGGGCTTTACGGAAGGCACCTGTTTGAGCAGGCGTTCCAGTTCAAGCCCCACCTCCTCGATCACTTCCAAGCTGGGCCCTTTGACCTTGATGCCCATCGGTGCGCGCATACCACTCGCCAACATGACGATGCGCGCTGCAATCGGCTGAAGTTTCGGCGCGGTCACGGTTCCAGTCAAGCGGGCGGCTTTGACGATCTCGTCCCAGATGTCTCCAGGCTCTTTGATCTCGGGCCGCCAGTTGCGGAAAGGCCGACCGTCCGCATCGGGTACTAGCTCTCCGAATTCATCTCGCGAGTACTCTTCCGAGGCTTCATCGTACGCAAAGCTCAGGCGCTCTCCGTTCTTGTCCGAGATGTACTCGGGCAAGTAGTTGATGATGGTTTCCACCATCGACACTGGGGCTGGATCCAAGGCGCTCTCCACTCGACCGATCTTCCCAACTGCCAATTCGACTTCAGGAACGCTCTCAATCGCTTGGTCTAGTTTCTTGAGTACATCTAAGGCTTCACCGATGGAAGCGTGCGGCATGGTCGTCGGCATGAAGAGATACGAACCCTCGTCAAGGGCCGGCATGAACTCCTTGCCAAGACCTGGAAAAGCGTCTTCTCCTCCACTCCAGAGGGTGGTGGAGCGAATCGCTTGCTCCTCGACCCCAATTCTCGTCAGCGAAGACGGGATGAAGCCAAATACGCGATCCACCCCAAGCCAGATGGTCGCTCCGAAGAGCATCAAACTCGCGGGGAGGCAGAGGAAAATTAGCTTGTGAGCCAGAGCCCAACGCAAGATCGGTTCGTACACTCGAATGAAGAGCGTAAACGTAAGCAACAGTCCGACAATCGTGATCAATACGAAGGCCAAGTTGCGCAACCTTCCCTGTTCAGGACCGAGCGGTTCCCAGTGGACCGCGAGCAGTGAAGCAACGATCAAGATGGCCAGACCATTCAAGATGTACGGCCAACTCAATTGAGCGGGACGCCACTTGGCGAGCAGTCCTCGCCACCATTCGCCAAGCTTGCCACCCTTCGCGGGAAAGAGCATCAGCGCTAAGGGCGGAATCAGAAGCAAAGCGACGGTGATCGAGCCCACGAGGGCAAGGGTCTTGGTGAAAGCCAGAGGGCGAAAGAGCTTGCCCTCCGCACCAATCATGCTGAAGACAGGTAGAAAACCGACAACCGTGGTCGCCACCGCCGTCATGATCGCTGACCCAACCTCCATTGTCGCGCTGTACACCACTTCGAGTGGAGGCTCATCGGGGCCGGCACTCTTCAATCGGCTTAGGATGTTCTCGCACAGGACAATCCCCATATCGACGATTGTTCCGATGGCGATAGCGATGCCCGAAAGAGCGACGATGTTGGCGTCGACCTTGAACAGCTTCATGAAGATGAAAGTGAACAAAACGGCGATCGGTAATAGAGCCGAGATCACGATCGACGAACGCAAGTGCATCAACATGAACATGACCACAATCATCGTGACCAGAATCTCCCCGCCAATGGCGGATTTTAGAGTTCCAAGAGTCTCGTAGATCAGGCCGGATCGGTCGTAGAAAGGAACGACGGTCACCTGGGACAGCGTGCCATCGGGGAGCATTTTGCGCGGCAAACCCGCGGCGATCTCCTCGATCTTAGCTTTGACATTCTTGATCACTTGCAGCGGGTTTTCGCCATAGCGAACTACAACGACACCGCCGACAGCTTCCGCGCCGCCCTTGTCCAAAGCGCCCCGTCGCTGCGCAGGTCCAAGCCTTACTGTGGCCACGTCCTTGACCCGGATCGGTACACCTTCCACCGACTTGATAACGGAATCCTCGATGTCTTCTGGCTTCTCCACCCAGCCGAGACCACGAACAAAGTACTCAGCGCTATTGATCTCGATCACTCGCGCACCGACTTCCAGATTGGACCCTCGGACCGCATTGTAGACGTCATCCAAACTCACACGATGTGCGCGCATGGCATCAGGATTCACATCAACTTGATACTCGCGTACGAATCCGCCAATGGAGGCCACTTCCGAGACACCATCTGCGGACATCAGCGCGTAGCGGACTTGCCAATCTTGAGCCGTACGAAGTTCGTCCGGGTTCCATCCACCGGTTGGATTACCGTCCTGGTCGCGGCCCTCAAGCGTGTACCAGTAAACCTGTCCAAGCGGTGTCGCATCCGGTCCAAGAGCAGGCTGAACACCATCCGGCAAGGTTCCACCCGGAAGGCTATTTAGCTTTTCGAGCACCCTCGAGCGCGACCAATAGAACTCGACATCTTCCTTGAAGATGATGTAGATCGTCGAGAACCCAAAGAGCGATGACGAACGGATGGTCTTTACTCCTGGGAGCCCGAGTAGCGAAACCGTCAAGGGGTAAGTGACCTGATCCTCGATGTCCTGGGGTGAGCGCCCCATCCATTGGGTGTAGACGATCTGTTGGTTTTCACCGATGTCAGGGATTGCGTCCACCGGTACGGGATCCCGAGGAATGCCACCGAAGTCCCAGTCGAAGGGCGCCGTCCTCACTCCCCATGCGATCACGAAGAGCACGAGCAAGAAGACAACCAGCTTCTGCTCGAGGAAGAACCTTATGAGTTTTGACAGCATCTCTTAGTTCTCCCCTGAAATGAATTCGGTACGCGAACCGCAACGTAGCATCGAATCGCCGTAGTACGGGTTTGAGGTTTCGTCCCCCATCTGGATCCAGTCTGCACCGTCACCGTCTAGCGCCATCGGGCAGTGAAAAACTCCCGCGTCTCCCGCTGGAGATTCATAGCCAAAGGTCTTCATCGCGGACACCAGGACATTCGTTAGGGGAGACAAGAGCACGCGCCGTTGCTCAATCTCATCTGCCGCTGCCAAAGCCTTGGCCGCCATGGTTATGTCCATCTGCACATCCATCCAAGACTTGTGCGCTTCGCCCTTGAGTAAGCTCATGTCCACGCCAGCCAACGCACCCGCGATGCTGTTCGCCGCCGCAGGGTTGTCTTTATCGTCGGCTAGGTCTTTTTGCAGGTCGAGATAAGCCGCAACGACGAGTCCCATCTGCTCACGGAACTCCACGGGCGTAGAGACGGAAGCCATCTCCGTTGACTCATCGTCAGAACCCTCTGACAGGGCGCTCATCATGCTTGGCTTCGCACGAATCTGAAGTTCGCTATCTAGCTTGAAGTTGCCCTTAACGACGATGTCTTCACCTTCTTCGAGCCCGTCGTACACCACGTACCAATCACCAGCCCGCGGCCCCAGCGCAATCTCACGGCCTTCATAGGTCGGGTCTTCATGATCTGGGAGGCGCACGTACACCACGGCCCTTCTACCCGTGATTAGAGGCGCCGTATGGGGAATCACCAGGGACATGCCCTCCTCACTTAGTTCCGTGAAACCGAGTTCGGAAGCGGGAGCCAGGTCCATTCCACACTCGGGGCATGCACTCGCTTCATCGGCGACAATCTCCGGGTGCATCGGACACATCCACTTGCCCGCCAAATCTTCGTCGACTACTTTTCCGTGTTCCGTGAGCACAGCTTGTGCCGTTGCTGAGACAAACATGTCAGGCTTCAGGCGTTGATCCATGTTGTCCACGTTCAGGCGGACCTTCACGGTCCGCGTTCGATCGTCGAGGGTCGGGTCAATGAAGGCCACGCGGCCATGGAAGGTTTCGCCGGGATAGGCTTCCATGCGGAACTCGACGTCTTGTCCGTAACGAATCCAAGCAAGGTCGGATTCATAGGCGTCGAGTTGCACCCAAACCTTGGACAGGTCGGCAATCGTGTAGATCCGTGTACCCTCCTCGACGTACATGCCTTCGAGAGCGTTCTTGTGTACGACCACTCCACCAATCGGTGCCAAGATCGTGATGAGCTCCTTGGGTACGCCGCTTTCGATCACTTCCTGAACTTGCTCGTCGGTCAATCCGTATAGGCGCAGCTTTTCTCGGGATGAGTGAACTGTCTGATCACTGGTCGTCCGAACGATGTCGAGAGAACTCGATTCGAGCCTCTTGGCCATTGCGATTGCCTGAAGCAGTTCTTGCTGAGCCGAATAGAGAGTAGGGCTGTAGATTTCTACCAAGTGGTCGCCACCACGAACCGAGACTCCCGTGTAGTCCACAAAGAGTCGGTCAAGGCGACCGGATACCCACGATGTGATGTAGGCAACTCGTGTTTCGTCGAACGCAACCTTTCCAACCATGTGCACTTCATGGGCAACTGCGCGATACTCTACCTTCGCTGTTTCGATCTCTGCTAAAGCTCGAGCAGTCTCAGATAAACGCAGAGATCGGGGTCCCAGATTCTCCTCAGCATCACCTGTGTTGGAAGGAATGAGATCCATGAAACAGATGGGACACTTGCCGGCCTCCGGCAAGCGTACCTGCGGGTGCATGGAGCAAGTCCACACGCTCGGCTCGACGGGCTCCACGGCCGTTTGAGCTTCGACATTCATAACCCTTTCACCTTTGGGTGCGAAAGAGCGTCCGATGACGAAACTGATGACAACGAGGAATGCGATGAGGACTAGCTGGCTTACTTTGGGAAGGCGCATGTCTAACGCTCCTGGTTGAGTTGGATGCCTGTGATTCGTTCGGTAGTGGCCAAAGCCTTTGCGCGATCTGCCATGGCCCTCGCTTCCTGGAGTTGGAATTCAAGCAGGACACGTTGTGCATCGATCAGGTCGAGGAATCCCTCGTTGCCTGATTGGTAGCCCGTGTTCAGAGCTTGGATAGATTGCTCTCCCTTGGGGACCAGACTGCCGCCAAAGAGTTCCACGCGCCGACTAGCATCACGGAACTTATAGAGTGCCATTTCGAGTTGTGCGGAAAGCTTGTTCAGAAGCTCATCGCGTTCCAAAGTGCTGCCACGCATCTTAGCTTCCGCTTGGCGCGACCCCGCTTCGTAGGACGAACGCCAGATAGGCAAGTCGAATCCAAGCGTCAATGCGAGCGCGTCATCGCCCGAGCCAGAGACTGCCGGATTCTCTGCTGATCCGATCAGCGTGTAATCCGCGCCAACGAGAAAGTTGGGGTAGAAGGCCTTATCCGCCAAATCAATGCCGTGTTCCGCACTACGAATCCGATGATCCTGAGCTCTGAGCAGCGGACTAGAGCTAGTCAAGGATTCGCTAAGCCACTTCCCATCGATGACCTGAATTTCATCTTGCGAGAAGCGCGGCTGCGGGAGAGATGCAGCCGCCGAACGATTGAGAGATGCGTTCAAGCTCGCCGCAAGAGGACGTCGCAAGTCCATCAAGGTTTGCACCCGATCCTCAAGCTTTCCAAGCTCGATTTGCGCGCGTATGACATCCGCATGTCGCCCTAAGCCAGTTTCCATCCGAGTACGCGCCACCCTCTCCCAGTGCGCAAGCAAATCTCGATTGCCTTCGTTGATCCGGATCGCTTTTTCCACCCACGCGTACTCATACCATGTGTTTCGAACTCTCTCGTCTAATTCGAGTCGCACCACTTCCAACATCTCGCGCGCCGCTTCGGATTCCTCGAAGGCCACGTCCCCCGCCAACTCCAGCTTGCCGAACCAAGGGAAAGGCTGAGCCAATCCAACGCGCCCTTGCATCGGTCCGACACGTGTCTCAACCTCAGAAAGGTAGGCTCCAAGGGTCAACCGAGGATTGGGAAGCGCCATCACTTGCGGAACAAGCTCCAACGCTCCTTTCCAATGTTGAAACGCGGCTCCCATGGCAGGACTGTTGGCTCTTGCGTAGCTGAGTAATTCCGCCAAGCCAGCACTCTCATCGAAGTCTTCGATATCCGGGGCTGCAAGAGCCGCACGATCCGAGCACAGTTGCTCCCATGAGGAAAGGCTTGACCGGTAGTGATGCGGCCCGGAAGTACAACCTGCTAAGGCAAGACAGAGGATTGGGGCAGAATAAAGTGAGTTCATGTGAATGGGTCCGGGAGTGTGTCCAGAGAGATAGACTGCGCACACCGCTGGCGTTGACGGCTCATTCGAAGCCGTGGAGCGGCGCACTTACCCGACTCGACGCAAGCGTGAGTCGGGCGCCGATCTCAGAGTCGGACGACCGACAGAACTGCCAGTAATCCCGACACACCGCGCACGAGTAATACCCATGCTCTCGCTCCCCACTCGTGGCTCTCGAGCGGTCCCACGTTCACCTCGCTAACCCTCGGATAGCGATGGACTCCAGACTCAAACCCCGCAGCGCAAGACGCTCCCGGAGGCCCCCATAGCTGGTTTGCAAAGGATTCCGCGTGAACGCGAACCCAGTGACTCAGCGCATTTTCGCGCAACCCTTCCGTTCTTTCCGGGGGCAGCAAGGGATCCTGACTAGGAATCGGCAACGGAATCGTTCGGCAATCACAATCACCCTCCAGAGGGAGCAAGTGATCTTCTTCAGAATCCGTCTGGCCCTCTTCGCAACAACTGCTTTGGAGCGCAGCCTGCTGCGGAACTCCGTCCACAGAACAACAACAATCAACTTCAAATCCACTGCATCCATTCTTAGCAGCGCCAAGGAAAGCCAAGGCGGGCTGCGTGATATGAATCAACACGAGAAGCAGCACACCTAGGCTTAGGCCTCGGCGGGTTTTCTTCTGGGATTGCTTGTTGGTGGCGTTCATGTCACTCGCAGATCGCTTATGAATCGGACTCAACGCTGGCACATGGCAAGCCCGACCACAACTACTTCTTCTCATTCTCGGTGGATCCCACGCGGAGCTTGGCTGTTTCAACTCGTAATTCAATGTCGCCCGCAGTCCAAGCAAGAATGGTGTCAGCACCGTTCTTGGCCATGCGCAGGTATCCGCTTGATCGACTCGATGGAACTTCGCCTATTGTTGCAAAGTCCCCTTTTCGCCCATCTTCCCACAAGCGCCGAATGCGCCATTCTGAGCCCGATTCGCCCACAAACTCCAACCAAGAGACCAGGATTGAGTCTCCCAATCCTACCACATCCACGCGGCCCATGGGGTGGCCCTCGTCGACGACAATTGGAAAGCCAAAACTCGTGGATAACGCCCCTTTGAAGGCTACAAAGACGTTTCCAGCCTCAGCGCCAGCTCCAGTGAACCAAACCGCTGCAGTGGCGTCCTTGACGAAGGCCACGCGAGGTCCATTGACAGGACAGCCGGCGATCAACCAGCCATCTTCGTGAACGAACTTCGGGTCCGACCAGGACTTTCCATCAAAGCGCACCATAGAGATGTCGCGTACTTCCTGCACAGAACGGTCTCTATAGGTGGCGATCAGATCGCCACCCGGCGCAACGACCAAACTCGTTTGGCAGCAGTCACAGACTCGATCGTCCAAGACCATTTCTGTGCCGAGTTCGCCCGTTGCAGTGATCGTTCGAAAGTAGAGAGCCATTTCGCCCACACCGTGTTTCTTTCCGAGCATCTTACGACCATCGAGCCAGATGGCTCCAAAGCTAGTTGAATCGATGGGAACGAACGATACAAAGCCGTGCTCCACTTCGGAGAGATCCGAGTGCAAGGTCTTGGGCTCTGTCCAATGATGGCCTCGATCAACGGACAGTGAGAACTCCGCAAAGTAGCCCTGGGGCGTTTCGCCCCTACGAAGCCAATGCGCCAAGAGAACACCGTTCTCAAGAACGCAGACCGAAGGAAAGTCCGCCCAGTTCAAGAAGAGGTCTTCAGCGTAGAACACGTCCACGGGTTCACCCCAACCATCATCCGCAAGGACAGATAAACGCAACGTACCCGTGTTGCCTCCCTCACTTTCAATCCACGTCAGATAGACCTTGCCATCAGCACCGTGAATCAGATGCGGCAAGGAGCTTCCAGGTCCGGCCGGTGAAGCCAACGCATCCAGCCTAAAATTCGATTCCACTTGAGTTACGGCAGCCCTTCCCCCTTCCTGAAGAAGAGACGGAGAGGACACGGACGCAAGACTCAGGAGGAGAATACTTAGGAGCGGGTTGAACATGGGTAATGTTGAATTCAGAGTGAACGCGTTGTCAGGCGATCAGTAGTAGGCGCTTGGGCAGCCGCCCGGGCAATGATCGCCTTGATCAACTTGAGCGGATCGCTGGAGACCGAAGCCTGCGAACAGGATGGAGAGAGTTTTTCATGCTGCAAATCTCGACGATTGGCTACAACGATCCCCCATGCATGTCCTCCTACTCGTAACTTGTGACACCAAAGGCCGCGAGGCGACTTGGCTGAAACGCGAGCTTTCCGGATTGGGGGTCGATGCTCGGATCGTGGACTGCGGTTCTTTGGGAGAACCGTATGGGCCTGCCGACATCAGCTGCGAAGAAGTTTTCCATGCGGCCGGCACGACGCGCTCGGCGATGCTTCTAAAAGGTGATCGAGGGTCTTCGGTTGAGGCTGCGGCGCGCGGAGCTACGGCGATTGCGCTCCAGACGCTGGCCAATGGAGAACTCGCGGGCGTTCTATCTATCGGCGGCTCCGCGGGCACAACGATCGGCACAACCGCCATGCGCGCCCTGCCCTTGGGCTTACCGAAGCTTATGGTCTCGACCCATGCCTCCGGTAACATGCGCCCCTACATCGAAGGCCATGACATCATGGTGCTGAACTCGGTCGTCGATTTTGCGGGTATGAACCGCATTAGCCGCAAGGTACTGGGGAATGCCGTGCGCGCCATGGCGGGTATGGTCCTAAAGGGTAATGCAGAAGAAAAACCTCAGCTAGACCTGCCGCTGGTCGCGATCACCATGTTCGGTGTCACCACGCCCTGCGTTGAACAAGCTAGCGCCGTTCTCCAAGACGCCGGATATGAAGTGCTTGTATTCCACGCCACCGGTTCTGGTGGGGAGAGTTTCGAAGCCACTGCGCGCAGCGGGATGCTCGCTGGCGTACTCGACATCACAACAACAGAGTTGGCGGACGAAGTGGTCGGCGGGATTCTCTCTGCGGGTCCGACGCGATTGACCGCTGCAGGCGAAATGGGTCTACCGCAAGTTGTGTCCGTCGGAGCCACAGATATGGTGAACTTCGGAGCGCGCTCAAGCGTACCACCCGCGTTTATAGACAGGCTCTTCGTCGAGCACAACGCCAACGCAACTTTGATGCGGACAACGAGCGCGGAGTGCTCGTTGATCGGTGCAGAGCTTGCGCGCAAGCTTGCTGACGCGCGCGGGCCGCGCGCCATACTGCTTCCCGCTCGAGGCGTATCCGCGCTCGACCGTGAAGGCGCGCCCTTCAATGATTCAATCGCGCGCGCGGCACTCTTCGCTGCCATCGAAGAGAACCGTGGCGCGACGGAATGCGACACACTCAACTTTCATATCAACGACCCAGAGTTCGCCCAAGCGGCCGCCGAGAAGCTCCTAGAGCTCATGCAGAACGGATGACAAAGCAAAACGACAATTCACGCTCCGGCATCATGAAACGCTTCCGCGAACAGATTGCTCGCGGTGAACCAATCATCGGCGGTGGCGCGGGCACCGGCATTTCCGCTAAGAGCGAAGAAGCCGGGGGGATCGACCTCTTGATCCTTTACAACTCAGGTCGCTATCGAATGGCGGGGCGCGGATCTACTGCAGGCCTCATGCCTTACGGGAACGCGAATCAAATCGTAAAAGAGATGGCCTTTGAGGTCATTCCTGTAGTCAAGCACACACCCGTTCTTGCAGGTGTTTGTGGAACCGATCCCTTCATCATGCCGAAGCTGTTCTTGAAAGAACTCAAGGAGCTTGGCTTCGCTGGTATCCAGAACTTTCCGACCGTTGGTTTGATCGAAGGTCGACTGCGCTCGACCCTTGAAGAAACAGGCATGGGCTACGGCCTCGAAGTCGAAATCGTAGAACTAGCCCACGAGATGGATATGCTCACGACTCCATATGTCTTCGACACGAAGGAAGCCGAGATGATGACGAAGGCAGGCGCCGATATCATCGTCGCACACATGGGCTGTACCAGTGGCGGATCAATCGGCGCCGAGACCGTCAGCCCCTTGGAGGAATGCGTGCAGACGATCGAAGCGATCGTCTGTACGGTCAAGTCGATCCGGGAGGACGTAATCTGCTTGTGCCACGGGGGTCCGATCGCCATGCCTGAGGATGCAGCCTTCATCATCGAACGCACCCAGGGCATCGATGGTTTCTACGGCGCAAGTTCCGTGGAACGCTTTCCGACAGAAGTCGCGATTAAGCAGCAGGTCGAAGCATTCAAAGCCATTCGCTTGCCGGAGAAGGGCTAGCAATGTGCAACTGCGACTTCCTGCGATTCGTCAGTTCATCGAAGGTTCAAATCGAAGAGTTGCCCTGGGGTCCGCACGAGTGGATGGTTCGACCAGGCATGACCGAGGGCAATAATCTCCTGCTCGTGCGCGTCACGATTCCTCCCGGAGAAGCGCATCAATTTCATCGCCATCCGCACATGGAAGAAGCGCTGTATTATCTGTCGGGTCGCGCCGAACAGTGGGTTGGCGAAGAGAAACGAATCATGAAGGCAGGCGAAGTGGTTCACGTACCAATCAATGAAGTACACGGCACCTACAACACTTTCGATGAGCCCGCGGTCTTCCTCGCAATTCTTAGTCCAGCCGTCTTCGACGGTCCCGCACTCATCGATGTCTGCCGCGATGAGCCGTGGTGCTTGCTAAAAGAGCCGATCGACTATCCCGATTGATCGCGAACAGAGTGCGCGAAAGCAGCCTGTGTAAAAGTATGTCTGGTTCCGGAGCCCCTCGAGCCCTTATCCTCCGGCCCAATCCTGCGATTCGTCGTAGTCCCTCAGTCAAAATCCATTGCCCACTCGGAACGCATGACCACGATCGTCCACGCAAGCGACCTCACCGACCGCGAGAAACGCTTGCTCTTTTGGGCCAGCTTCCTGTCCTTGACCGCAGCTGGAGTCGGCTTCGCATTCCGAGTCGCGATGGGTGGTGCTTACGGCGCTGAACTCGGACTCAGTGAGCAGCAGGTAGGCGAAGTCTTTGGCGCCTCACTCTGGCCCATCGCCATCACGATGATCGGCTTTAGCCTGATCGTCGATCGAACCGGCTATAAGTTGCCCATGTACGCTGCGTGTCTCTTGCAGGCAACCGCCGGCATCGGCACCTACTTTGCGGAGAGTTACACGCAGCTCTATGTCTTCGCGCTCTGCGCAGGACTCGGACACGGAATCGTTGAAGCAGTCATCAACCCGATTTGCGCGGCGGTCTATCCAAAAGAGAAAACCAAGTGGCTGACCATCCTGCACGCCGCGTGGCCCGCAGGTTTGGTGGCTGGAACCTTGATGATTCTCGGCGGCGACGCGGTCTTTGGCAAACTCGCTTGGCAGACACACGCCCTGTGGATTTTGGTACCCGTAGTCCTCTACGCAATTCTCTACCTCCCCTGTAAATTCCCCGTTGACGAACGCGTGCAAGCAGGTGTGCCGTACAAGGAGATGTTGCAACAGGTCGGCTTCCTGACAGCCTTCCTCGCTTCCTTCCTGATGATCTATGAGATCGGCAATCAGTTCGGCAACTTGACCAGCTGGACCACTCCGGACAACTGGTTCAACATGAGCCTAATGATTGGTGCTGGAGTTGGCTTTGCCTTCGGTGTCGCCGTCAAGAGCATTGGACGCCCGTTGTTTTTCCTGATGTGCGTGCTGATGATCCCCGTGGCAACCGCCGAGCTCGGTACAGACGGTTGGATTAAGGGTCTGATGGCACCCGTGCTCAATGGCATGGACATCAACCCCGCCATGGCCCTCGTCTTCTCCGCATCGATCATGCTGATCCTGAGAGTCTTCGCCGGCGGCATCCTCAAGTTCTTCAGCCCTCCGGGGCTCTTATTCGTCAGCGGCATCTTCTCCTCAATCGGACTCTTCTGGTTGTCGAGCGCTGCGGGCATCGCAGTCTTCGTGGCCTTTACGCTCTACGCCCTTGGCCAGACCTTCTACTGGCCCTGCGTGCTGGGCTTCACCTCCGAGCGTTACCCGCGCGGCGGCGCCTTGACCCTCAACACAGTCTCCGCCATCGGCCTCTTATCCGCAGGCATCATCGGCACGCCAATCCTCGGCGTCGCATTTGATTCTTCGATCCACGCAGCCGTCGTACAGGAAGCTCCCGAACTCGCGCAAGCTGCCTCGGTCCCCGGTGGTTTCATGTGGATGAAGCATGAGAAGATCGATCCCGAGAAAGCGAGTGAGTTCCTAGGCGGTCAGTCGCAAGCGGGCCGTAGTCAAGCCCTCAAGGTCTACAACAGCGCCGAGCCCCAGGGCAGCGCCCAGAACCAAGCGGGTCGCGACGTGTTGCGCTACGCCGTGCGCTTCCCGCTGATTTTGCTGGTCGTCTTCGGACTGATCGCCCTCTACTTCCGCATGCAGGGCGGGTACAAGCCGGTAGAGCTTGACGCTGGGGATTCCTGAAGCCCGGGCCCCA
>JBLIOI010000041.1:0-33681 GCA_047639675.1 Planctomycetota bacterium
GAGGGTAGATCAGCCGGGCCGACCTCGGTTGTGATAGGGAATTCTAGTCAGCGTTGAGCGGGGAGTTCTAATTGTCGCTGAGCACCGCCATTCAAGAATGGTCCAGCGCCGGCAATTGAATGGTCTCGAGCAGAAGCAAGGTGGCTTTCCCAAGCGCAGCATAGAATCCGCTAGTGGCTGCAACTTGCTCCAGTGGTTCCTCTGCCCACCCAAGATGCTCGCGTGCGATTTCATCCGCCACTTCCTGGACTTTGCCGTCCGTCGTTCCCCAGAGCAGCAGGAGACTTCCTAGATGATCTTGGGGAGCACCGCGCGCTTCCGCGCGCTCGAATTGCGCGCCTGCGAAATCTGCCAGCTGACGAATTCGCACGGTAGCGTCGCCCTCATATCGCCCTTGTTTCCAAAGCGACTCAACCAAGGGCCCGGATTCAGGCCGCAAGAAGTAGTCGTGATACTCGGCAGCTCTTTGCTCGAGCCATGAGTCTTGTTCACTGGGTACCGGCAGGGTCATGCCCATAGACTTGAGCGCTGCTGCTGACTCGGAGCGGCTGAGGATTTCAAGGTCTTCGATTGTGAGCTCCCTAAGCAGCAGACGACCCAATAATTGAGCGACTGCACGTAAGCAATTCTGTTCCGCTACAGTGCTCATGAGAGTTTCTTGATGCGAACTACGGTGCTATTGAAAGCTTGTTGCCCCGATATGTAATCGGGAGAAATTGGCATGACGTGATTCTGGGCCCAACCGTTACCGGTGTTGCGTTTCCACTTGGAGTGGTCGCCGTCCGAATTGTCCTGCCACCACATATTCCGTTCCCAATCTTCATCTCGCAGACCAGCTGGGTTCATTCCCTTGCCGTGGTCTCCAAGGGCACCGTTGCGGCGCGCTTGCGCAACGCTTGAATACTGGTCATGTCCTAGTGAAGCCGAGATTGCAATAGCGTCCGGGTGCACACCTTTGGTGACAACGATAGGCAGCTGCAACTTCGATTTAATTGGGCCATCACCAAGCCCAAGGCTGGGCATGATTTGATCCACCGTTGTCGATCGATATCCCGTGAGTTCAATCCAGTCGCCGTTTTTTAAGCCGAAACGCTCGGCGGTGGTCGGGTGCAACCAGGCTGGATTGGAGTGAACAATTTCTGAGCACCACTTTAGATTCGCGGTGCGTCCGTGATTGTGAACACCCCATTTAAAGGAAGTCATCACGAGCTGATCCTCGTCGAGATGCTTGTGCTCCTCTGGAACTTCGAACTTGGGCCAGGGTGAGAGCTCGTACTCATGTCCCTTGTGGTGAGCAGCTCGGTTGCGCCCCTTAGAATTGGCCTTGTCCGTGAGGTGACTTGTGTCCTCGTTCTTTGCGGTCTTCACCAAGAACTCGGAGTAGACCTCAAACTTGCGGCTGGGGGTTTTGAATCCCCTCAATGCTTTGCCGTTGACGAGGATTCCGATTCCCTTGCCATCCTTGGTTAAGATACCGGACTCCTTGTCAGCCACCGAACCGGCCAACTCCTCTTCCGACAGGGGGCGCATATGAGGCTCGAAGTATTGGCTCTCCTCGGGATCTTCATAGGCGCCTTCCACGCGAAGATGCTCTAGAGCGCTCGAGTACTTGCTTTCATCAAAGGGAATATCCTTGGTCCATTCGGCCATGTACTCCTCTTGCGTGTGGGTGGCAAACCATTGCTCCGCCATGTCTCCGCCCATTCGTCGAGCCAGTTCCGGAAGCATCTCGCGTAGGTCCTTAGCCTCACCAAGCGGAGCCGCCACCGGCCAGCGAACATTGACGTAGGGCTTCAAATTGTAGGCTCCACGCGCATCCAACTCCCAGCGTTCCAAGTACGTCGTCCAGGGTAAGACCATGTCCGCGAAATGAGCGGTTTCGTTGTAGAAGGGATTGATGCAGACGTGGAAACCAATCTTGCTCTCGTCCTTCAGGACGCTGCGAGTCACGTCCATCTCTGGCCATGTCATTGGCGAATCCAAGTTGTACGTCATGTAGACCTGAATTTTGGCGCGCTCCTGTTTCAGATACCAATAGACGATCTCACCGACGCGCATTGTGTTCCAAGAATTGGCTAGTACAAACTCCGGGGGATCAGCGAGCAATGACTTCGCTTTGGTCTTGGCAGGTTGAGGCGGAAGTGCAAAGCGTTTCTTATCCATACCTCCCGTCCACATCCAACACCAACCGCCGGGTTTTCCAACGCTGCCAACGAGTCCATTCAGGAGGATGATGCAGCGGTCATTGTAGAATCCATTCACGTGTGCCGAGGATCCACGATTGCACATGGTTGTCGCGCGGGGAGCCGCGGCGGCGAATTCGCGTGCGATGCGTTCAATGGCTTCGGCGGGTACCGTGCTCATCTTTTCCGCCCACTCGGGAGTTGCGTCCTTCAGCACGTGCTCCCATACGTCTTCGAGACTGGCATTGGCCCAGGTCCGAAACCAATCTTCGTCAGCCAGACCGTCGCGCACGATCACATGACCAAGCGCCAGGGCGACTGCTCCATCGGTTCCCGGCCGAGGCATGTAGAATTCATCCGAGTTTCCAGCCGTGTTGGACATTCGCACGTCAAAGGTGACGAGCTTTGCGCCATTTTCAAAACGGCCACTCTGCAATCGCTGAGCACCCGCAACGTGGCCCTGATGAGCCTCAAACATGTTGGAACCGAAGTTGAGGATGTACTTCGAATTCGCATAGTCGCCAAGGTCCCAGTCGGATTCGAAGAGATAGGTCAGGTTTGCTGCACGCCGTGAGGCGGAGCACAGTCCCCGGTGGTTCAACTGGGTCGCGGTTCCGAAGGCATTCAAAAAGGCTGACACCGGATCCTTCGAGCGACTACGGCCCTGATGAAAGGCAAATTCCGTAGGGTCGGTTTTGCGGCATTCAGTCAGCCTCGACGCGAGCTCATCATAGGCTTCGTCCCAACTGATTCGCTTCCACTTGCCTTCACCGCGTTCCCCGACGCGCTTGAGCGGATAAAGGAGTCGCTCCGGATGATACTGATGGTTGAGGCCCGCTTGCCCACGAGCGCACAACTTGCCCTTTGAATTGGGATCTTTTGGATTGCCATCAATCTTGATGACTCGGCCATCCTTCACGTGCGCCAAGGTTCCACACACAGTGGAGCAAAGCTGGCACATTCCAGGAATACGCTCAGTGTCCTTGTACTTATCTGGATCCGGAAAGCGAACCTTTCGGTTGGGTCCGGGCAACGAGCAAACCCCGGGTGTGAGGGCGGCTCCATCTGCGTAGGGCTTTCCAGCACCGAGCTTCCAGATAACTGCGTTCTCATTGTCCGTGGCGGTTCGACCACGCACCCTTGACTTGTCATCCCTATTTATCGAGGCGCATCCGGAAATTCCACCGCCCACGAGAAGGGCAGCCCCTAAGCGAAGAAGCGAACGTCTGTCTGTCTTGCAATCTGTCATCGGGAGTCCTCTTGCTCTTGGTTCGCGCCATCGAATCCAGGTTCTCCCCACGAATACACGTCGTAGGCTTCGTTCTTATAGCTCTCACCTTCACGCGGAATCTTCGGTTCCCAAGCTTCCATCGGATGTTGTTCACTGACCGCATACTGCACTCTTGGATTCGTTTCCTTTTCTGGTCTCAGGGTTTCTAACGCGCCTTCGCGCTCCAGAAGAGCTGTCGCCTTGGAAACACTAGAATCAGGATCGTTCAAGTCGCCGAAGTACAGTGCGCCGCTAGGGCAAGTTTCAACACATGCGGCCTCCATTCCTTGTTCAATACGGTGAGTACAGTTGTGGCACTTGACTGCCTGATTCGCCACCGGATCGATGTAGATGGCGCCGTAGGGACAGGCATCCTTGCAAGCGGAGTGCCCTGAGCATGTGTCGTAGTTGACTTGTACCGTGCCGCCGGGTCCCTTGTGCATGGAGCCGCACGGACAAGCTTTGATGCATGGCGCATCCTCACAATGCTGGCACGACATGGGAACCATGATTCGCGCAACGGCCCCGTTCGAGCGCGTATGATCGTGAAAAATGGTCTGGCGGATGTACTTCCCCAAGGGAACATCGTTCTCCGCCTTGCAAGCAACCTCGCAGCCGTGACAGCCAAAACATCGGCGGGCGTCGACGACCCAGCCGAATTTCTTACCGTCGTCTGGAGCGGTCATTCGTTCGCGCCAAACTTCCTCTGGCAAGAAGAGGCTCTCTGAATCTCCTCCTAGGTCCAGCCCGGTTCCTCCTAAAGCCGCAGCACCCATCCCGCCGGCCAGTACATCTCTCCGGTTCAGTTTCTCGGAGTTGGCAATCTCTTCGGAAGAAGGCTCTTGGTTACCGTGTTCGTCGCGCATGTCTACGTAGAACCTCGACCCTCAAGGAATGAAAACGAAGAAGTGAGCGGCACGAGGCCGAGGGGTCAAGGTGGAATTACTTCGGAACCTAAAGTTCCAGAAGAAGACCGGACACGCCGCCACAGAGAGCGGAGCTTCAGAGAAAGCCAGCGCGAGTCCTAGCTTGCATTCGAATGTGTATCACTTGATCCATCACCGGGAGAACCATAGCACGAGGAATGGGGAGATAGAAACTAACTAGTTTGTTCAGGTTGTGGATGACCAGGCAGGGGCCGTGAATTCCTGTGTGTGCCGGACGCAGTAGGAGCGCAAAGACCACATCTTTCTCCTTTGCTGTTACTGCATCCGCATCGATTTTCTCAATCGCGGGCCGGGCTTCACCTCGTTTTCTGGAATGAACGAGATGAAGTGGTCCGGCATGAGCCGATCCCCTTCATCGAAAAGCAAGTGCTATTCCACCTCGCCCCAGTTGCTTACAGCAGCCAGCTAATCGCACAGGCGTTGGTCAAGTTGAAGACGAAGGATCCGCACAAGGGAAGTACTTCTCTGTACCAAACTTGGTGGAAATCGCCTTCTCCTGCGAGTGAGTCGGAGTCAAGTGAGAGTTTGGTAATTGGGAAGCCGAAGGAGACGGTGCCCGCGACGGGAATTTAATTTGGACTCGAATGATCTGTCCGCCAGCGCAGCGCAACCCATCACCGAAGAGAATGCCGTTGCCGCCATTGAAGCCACTGATGCCTTTGAAAAAGAGGGCGGGAACATTAGGCAAACCATTCGCTGTCAGTTTGACCGTGTCGGAGCTCGGAGGAGTAACAGAGGGGCAGACGGCGTACTCTGAGTAAGGAACTCCAACACCGGAGAGGACCGCGGATTGGCCAGTAGAATTCAGGTAACCTCCGCCATTACCGGAAGAGGTATCGTTACCACAAGGGCAAGCGCCGTCCTCACCAAAGCAGAAGGCGATGCCGGTAGATGCACTGCTCTCATAAGGAGCAACCTCCACAATACAGGGAATGGCAACGTCACCGATCTGCGTCTAGTCTTGAACGTTGAGATCGCGGTTGAAGTCAACGAGGATGCTGTCCGTTATTCAACCACCATTCAGGGGCAAACCCTGCGTAGCGTAGATCACATCGGGTGCGAACTGCAGGGCGTCTGCGGTCACGTAGACGCGCCCACACTTTCCTGGGCTCACATAGACTCCGCCAGCACTGTCCTTCTCGTTAAGGACGCCCACACTAAAGTTGTTCGAGCTGCGAGCCCATGCGCCGCCTGCACAGACGAACTCCATTAAGCGGGCATTATGGACGGAGGGATTAGTCCCACTTGAGATTCCACGCTCTGCGACGAGCAGGCTCCCTGTTTCAGTGAAGCGCATGTCCGAAACGGGGGGCGAGGCTCCAGCAAAGTTGCTGGGAAGGCTGAACTCGAAATCGGGCGAACCACAAAAATCTCCAATTCCTTATCGGGCGTGGCGCGACATCGCTTGCGCGCGCGAAAAAATATGCGGTGTAGCTTTGATCAAATATTGAGATGTGATCGTTGCCCTTGACGTCGGAACTTCCGATCTTGAAGCCCTTGCTAGAAATGCAGTGGAGTCTAGAAGTAAGGCTCGAAAAGTATTGCCAGTGAACGAGTAGCTCTCCGCCTTACGGATGGAACTAACCAGATCCTGGATTCTTTTCGCGGCGATCACGAGAGTGCTCGAACGTTTTGATCTGCTAAGCGCGGCGTTCAGATCGCGCCCCCAGTTGGATATTGAGGTTGAGGGCTATTGATGAAGCGAGAACTCGGGCGATTCGGAGTGCCGTGCTGGGGAAGCGCTCCGCGCTAGTAGAAGATGATCGGCTGCGACAGAGTTGGACAGCCGCACGCGTTGCGTCGGGGCGGAATCTGCTTGCTTGCATGGTCGAAGGAGACGAAAGAAGTGGGGGGGAGGGCCACTGTAGAGGCTTGAGGCGGGCGGAGGACCTTTAAAGCTCTTAGAGCTCAACAAGGGGGTTGCTGAACCGAGGGTTTTTGGGAGAATGTTGCCTTCGGACTTAGTTATGTAACGGTCCGGTCTACAGACAAGAATTGCTCCTTCGGGATTTTCCTCCAACTTATCTTTGGTAGGAACAAGACAAAAACACATGAGGAATACCATGAAACAGTTTTATGCACTCGCATTGATTTTAGCCGCTGGTGGAACAGCTTGGGCTGCGCCCGTTCAAACTCAAGGCGACTTCGACAACTACCCGATGATTGGTGGGGAGAACATCACACGGACAGCTCTCAGTAGCCCCGGGGCACCCGAGTCCGCAGCTGCGGTCCTCTCGGGCATCGACTCCGGCTCCGGGTACGTGGCCTTCGCTGCCGCAACCGGCGCTCTGGGCTTCGATGACTACACAGCCATCGGCACCGGTCCCCACGACCTGAGTGAATTCCGCTTTGTGGGCGGTGTGGTTGTAGCTGGTGACGCGCTGTTTTTTGACTTCTTTGATGCCGGCTCGGCCTTCATCGGCGGTTTTGGTGTGGCCCTCCCCTCGGCCGGCAATTTCATCTGGGCCATCAACCTTGCTTCGGGAACGATTCTGGCCGAAGGCTCAGGCTTGGTGCAAATCTCCACCGATACAGGCATTGAGGGTCAGTGGTTCCTGAGCGACTCCGTCTTAGACGTGGGCACAGAAAACCCTGCCGTAGGCGGCGCCCCAGGGTTCCACCACAACTTCGAACTGAGTGCTTTTCCCCAGACAAGCGGCGCCTACTGCTTCGGTGATGGGATCGGCGAGCCCTGCCCTTGTGGCAACACCGGTGGCGCTGGTGTTGGTTGTGCAAATAGCACGACAGCTGGCGCTCTCCTGAGTGCTTCGGGTACGGCCGATACGGGCGCGGACACCTTCGTCCTGAGCGCCTCGGGCCTTCCGGCTGGCGTGACTGCAGTCTTCTTCCAGGGTACTGGCCCCTCGGTCGGCGGCGGTATTGGCCTTCCTTTCGATGACGGCCTGCGCTGCGTAGCTGGCGGCATTATCCGTCTCGAGTTGACCGCAGCGGACGCTTCCGGCAACGTCTCGTCGACAGTTTCCCTCTCGGCGGCTGGCGCCGTGGGTTCGGGCGAGTCCCGTTCCTACCAGTGCTGGTATCGCGATCAGACCGGTCCTTGCACGTTGGGTTCCAACACCTCCAACGCTTGGCTAGAGACCTGGCTCTAGAATCCTCTTCGAGGACAATAGACTTTGGGAAGCGCGGCACTGCACTTGCAGTGCCGCGCTTCTTTATGTTGTGCCCAATCTAGTTTACCGGTAACTCCAAGGCTGTTCTTGCGATCCCAAGGCTCTTGATGATGTCACCCAAGCAATCCTCGTCACTAAAAGTTCTTTAGCCGCGAAGAAGGCCGCGGATGCTTTTTAGGAAGCCTTCCTCCATCACTAATGTTGGAGTCTTGCGACGCAAGTGCCGATGCTCCTCGCGTCTTCTGAAGTCAAAGCGCCTTTATGGCCTCGACCTTCGTCAATGTCAGCTTGCTTCCCCAGTTGCGTAAAGATCCGTCCCACATGTCAAGTTCGCGCGTGCCCAGGCTAGCAATACTGACCCCATGCTTTCAAAAGCAGAAGACAAGTCTAGAACTACTCCAGACTTGCCTTCGTGGCCGCTAGGTGCGGCAGCTAATCAATTGAAGCGCTGTTTAGGGCAACCAAGTCACCGTCCAGGCGTTCGTGAAGTTGAAGCCTTGACCTGAACAAGTGTTGGCCGGATCTCTGTACCACCATTGGTAGAAGGTCGCGCTACCCATATTTGCGGCTCCCGGGAACATACTGAAGGGTTGGCCGCGCCAGTCGGGCATGGTCGCGTTACCGCTAATGTCCGACGTGATGACTTGAGAGCGGAATTGAGGTGTTGTGCACAAGAGACCGTCACCCACTAGGTTTCCAAGCAATTGGCTGGAGCCCTTGATGGCGAGACCGGTCTTCTCGCCAGGAATCCCACTCACTGAAAGCTGGAAGCTATCGTTGGAGAAGGATGGGACTCCAGAAGCGACTAACACCGCGCCGGTGCCGCCTGTGTTTGCACAGCCTTCTTCAAGACCGCCGTTGGCTGCGCAGGGGCAATCGTTGCCACTACCGTCGCCAAAGCAGTACGGGGTTCCGGCACCCGAGGTGCCGGGCAAGGGGCGGTTGGTAATTGTGATCGTCGTGAAGTCTGATCCCGGCAAGCCACCAGAATCTGTGCCCGTGGCAGTAATTGTATGAACGCCGACGGAAAGGTTCGCAACGGAGGTCATACGGCCTGTTGCGATGGCGCCGTCGATGTCGCTGGTCCATACAATGGAGGTGCCGTTGATCGATTTGTCCTCAAGGTCCCAACCTGAACTGTGCAGGAGCACAGTCGCGGCCCTTGGGAATTCCTGGCCCGTGTCGGGGGTCAGAACGTGCACCTCGGGAGGGTTGCCCCCTCCAAGGAACATCTCTCCACTTGCTCCACCTAGCGAAACAGTGCGAAGGGACGTGGAGTTCAAACCATCGGTGGCGATCAACTCGAGAAAGCCATTGCCGACACTTAGTTCTGGAAGCTCTCCAAAGGGTATGTCATAGCTTGTAGTCCGGATTGCAGTTGCAAGTGGAACGAAGCTTTCACCATCCGGGCTGTAGCGTAGGTAGTACACCAAGTCATCACCGTCTTGGTCGGACCCGGTCCAACTCACGTGGAGCGTATGCCCCAGCGGTGTTGCTTTCGTAGGGCTAATGAAGGCCAACTGAGGACTCGATTGGCTGCGCAAACGCTCGCTGAGCACTTCGCCCGTTAGTGCGTTGATCACCACAAGCCGATCGATTGACGTGGGCGATATGGAAGCGGGGAAGACGTGGACGAAACCCGATTCCTGCGAGAACACCTCGTTGGAGTCAGAGCCAGTGTTGCATTCAGGACAGGAGTCCGAGCTGTTGCGGGCCTGAATTCCAGACTCTGCAAGCATCTGATTTCCCGAATAGATCTGCATGATGAGGTCAGAGTCTGCTTTCGAATGGGGCTCTGTCGCGAGCCCGCCCTGAAAGGCAACTGCAGCGCCCAGATCCAACTGACCAACTTCCGGGTTCCAGATTCCTGAGACCAACAGACGATTCCCTGCGCCGCTATCGGCAACAAGGGCCGCTGAACAACTGAACACCGAATATGCGAGGAAGGCGTTGTAGGTAGTGTTCGCGACCCATGCCGAAGAGGTCACCTGCCCCGGTACCATGATATCGACCTTGTTGTTTTGGATCTGAGGCAGCCCTTCCGTAAGTGCAAGGTGATGCTCCACATCGATACCGGCCGTGTTCACCGACGTGCTGTTGTGAGACCTGCCAACCAAGTGGCCAAGTTCATGCGCAAAAGTTCGCTGGTAGCGAACAAGCTGCGTATTGCCAATTCCCGCTTGTCCGGGGATGCCAATCGCCTGGCCGTTGTAGGGCAAGCTACCAGGGACCCAGCCGTAAATGAAATCGGGCTGCGGGACTGTCATTTGCAAGTCCGTCAGTAGCGATGCGTTTAGCGCAGACCCAGTGCTTTGAAGCGATGAAGTCCACAACTTGCTCGGTGCGTCTGATCTGCGATACTCCCAATCTGATAGCGGGAAGATCCCTTGAATGAAATTGTCACCAACGCCGGGCTTGATCAACTCCGTGTCAGGAACGTTTGGACCACCGCCGCTGGGTCGATAGTCGATGGGGACATAGACCAACTCGGGGATCGCTCGGCACTGGAAGTCGAGAGCTCCCGAGCTAAGAATATTGTTCGAAAAATCCGTCTCTGAAACTTGCGTCGCACCTGCCGGATTGACTTCTGCGATGATCTCAACGTTGCCGCTCTGGGGCGGCAGAAAGACGAAATTCAATGTATCGTCCAACACAGAGTTCGAGATCATTGGCTCGGCCCGCTGGGGACCGTTAAGCGAATACAGCGGAGAGAACGAGGCCTCCACTCCGTTAACAAGAACTCGTACCAGTCCATCGAATGCAGTGCCCGGGGGTATCGTCCCATTAGCAATGGCGCCGACTCTCACCATTGTTGAGCGACCACCGACCAAGCCGGTGCTTCCGTACTGGACTGCTTGAGTGACCTCGATGGAAACAATCTCGAGATCGAAGGTGCCACCCGAATTGCGAATAGCACCTTGGGCTGTGGGATTCAGGACCCCAGCGCCCAGCGCAAGAACAACTAGAAAGGAGAGGGGAGTCGTGAATTTCATTGGATAGAGCATGGGCGGGAAGAGCGCGGAGGGATCTAAACAGGATGGCAGAACTGACTCTTGAAGAGTGCGAACTTCGCTTCACCTGATTGATATGAACCTACTAGACCTTGGTTCTTGCGAGAGGCGCAAAATCCAAAGATGTTCAAGTCACCGGCGAAACTCTCTGCACTGGAGTCACAAGAGGGTTTGAGGCGCAACGCGCACAGGAACTCTTTCGCCCATTCTCTTCAAGAGACAGGGCTGGAGCGCCTGTTTTTCGAGCGGCTGCTCTAATTCCAATCGATAGTTCGGGACGAAACGACCAAGCCAACACTAGGCAAGTTCAACGAGCAGCGCCTTCAACATTTTCCAACCGAGTCACGGGCAACGAGATTGCGGAGCTGTTCTTGACGTTTCGTTCGTTGGTGTTGCGCTTCAATCGCCATCGCTGTTTGAAGGGGAGTTGGACCTCAGCGTATCCACCGATTGCCAGGCCCGAGTTCCCGTGCCTTGCGCCGCCCCGGATAGCTATGCGCCTACACCACCCGCCCACCAATTTCGATGAAGGGAATCTCACTCACCCCCGACAGTCGTGTCGTGCATGACCTGTCCATTTCGCGGCGGCACAAGGCATTTCCTCTTTAAGCCACTCGCAATCATCGATAGCTTGGCGGCTCTTGTTCCGCAACGGCGCTTACATCAAAGGATCAAGCCTGGAGCGCTGAGACTTGCCAAAGCTCATCCCCCCAGTCCAAAGCACGGAAGCTTCACTCGGTTGTAGTTGGGCTGGCCTTCTTGTATCCGAATCGTGATGCCATTGGCCGCGCTTACCCCGCCTTGTAGGTCCCCGGATCTTTCACCAAGAAGCCCGCCCGTTCGATTCTTCGCAATCGTAGGGCGGGCTTCTTGGTGATCGCTGCGATGCGCAGGCAAAGGGCTTATTTCACGGCAGTGCCGCGAACCGTAAAGCCGTAGCCGTTCATGATGTAGCCCCACCACCAGGTCTCTTCGATCTCCACGTCCACCAAGCGCGTCGCACCAGGCTGTTGAGCGAGAGCTTCCGAGTAGGCTCCTGCAAAGCGTTCGTTTTGGCCAATGGGGATGATTTGAAAGAGCATGATGCCTGTGACCTTAGCTTCAACAGGACCGAGAATTTGCTCCTCAGGACCCATGGCGCCCGTGGGAATGCTTAACACAGTGCTGTTGCAACTCGCGAGTAACAAGGCGAGGGTGCCAAGGAGGGAAAGGTGTGAACACTTCATGGAAAATTTCCTGGTCTGAGGGTTGTCTGGGTAGAGTCGAGCCAGGGAGTGCAAGACAACACAGACCCCAGCACTGGAAGGCTACAGAATGAAAGAGCCCATATACGGTCGCAGATGACTTCCTCCAGCTTTACTATCGAAGTTTAGCGGGTCGACTCATCTTTGGCTAATCAGGCCCAACCTCGCTTCACGGCAAGTCTCCGAATATTTGCTTTACTCGTGAATCGATGGGCGATAACAAGAAAATTCAGGATGTCACGGTGGACCTGCTCCGGTCAAGTTTTCTACCAGAGCGCTCCCCGCACAGATCCCAACGTGCGGCACTACCGCGCTGGGCCCCTAACTTGTGTTAAGTTTGCTAGCCGAGCTTATGGAAGAAGCATCGGCTGGACCAAGGATCTACACTTCCCGTATGGCCTGCTTCGTGATTCCTCTTTGAGCCATTCAATTCAACACTCCACAAATTTTCAATGAAGCGTGAACTGAGCCTGACATTCGGAGGCGGTGGAGCGCGGGGAGCCTATCAGGTTGGCGTGCTCGACTTCATGGCTCGGAAATACCCGAAGCTGAACGCCCCAATTTTGACTGGTGTTTCCGCTGGAGCCATCAATGCCTCGCATCTTGCGAACCACACGGGGTCCTTCCGGCAAAAAGTGGATGCGCTGATTGATTTGTGGAGCACATTGACCGTAGATCATGTCTTTCGGGTGGACAACACAGCCTTGATTATGGGGCTTCTAAAGTGGGGCTTCCAACTCACCATGCTCGGAGGTCGCAAACATTCGCCGGAGGTGCGAGGGTTTGTGGACACGGAGCCTTTGGCCGTTTTTTTGCGCAAGGCTCTAGGGTGCTGCGAAGATTCCCTCGCAGGAATTCAGACGAACCTTGAGCGGGGCAACTTGCGAGCTGTGGCTTTGACGACTACGAGCTACGCAACGGGACGCACGATTACTTGGTGCGAGGGCAGGAATATCCAAACCTGGGAGCGCCCCGATCGCATCGGAATCCCGACGCGATTACAGTTGGGACACGTTCTCGCTTCTGCGGCCCTTCCCTTGTTTTTTCCGGCCGTTCAAATCCAGGGCGTTTGGTACGGCGACGGCGGCTTGCGCTTGCACTCGCCGCTAGCCCCATCCATTCACCTGGGCGCCTCGCACATTCTGGCTGTCTCCACGCGCTACAATCGCACGTTGGATGAAGCCGCAGTCCCAGATTTCGTCGGCTATCCTCCGCCGGCGCAGATCGCTGGTGTCCTCATGAACGCGATCTTTCTCGATCTGCTCGATCAGGACGCAGCCAACTTGCAGCGGGTCAACGAGCTTCTACGCTCAACAAAGCCCGAAGCCCGTGGTGATTTGCGACCCGTGGAATTATTTATCGTTCGTCCCTCGATGGACCTAGGCAAGTTGGCGGGTGAATACGAGTCGAAGTTGCCGGGACTGTTTCGCTTTTTGACGCGCCGCCTTGGTACCCGCAAGACGAATTCCAGCGATCTGATTTCCTTGGTGATGTTTCAACCAGACTATCTCAAGAAGTTGATTGAGCTTGGCGCACGCGATGCAGAGGCGTGCGAGGAGGAACTGGATGCTTTCTTAATAGGAGCGGGCGTGTGCTGATTCAGTAGGGAATCGGGGGCGCAACAAGAAGCGACTCAAGAGCTGTCACCGCAAGCTAGAGAATTGACAGCTGTAAGCGCTACGATACACACACTGTTGAATCAGTTCTGACTCATCCGGAATCCGGCCATGGGTCCACCAAGAGAAATTACCAACCAAGCGAACTAACAGGGAATAAATATGGCAACCATCGAAACGACGCCAGAACTGGTCAAGAGCACGTACGCGAGGATCGAAGCCAATCTCAAGGTCGTTCGAGGCCGGCTTGGTCGTCCCTTGACCTTAGCCGAGAAGATCCTGCTCGGACACCTCGATGATCCTCAAGGCCAAGAATTGACTCCCGGTGATTCCTACCTTTTGCTTCGTCCCGATCGAGTTGCCATGCAGGATGCAACCGCGCAAATGGCCTTGCTGCAGTTCATGCAAGCAGGCAAAGACGAGACAGCGGTTCCATCCACCGTCCATTGCGATCATTTGATTCAGGCCTACCGCGGAGCAGACTCTGATATGGATTCTGCGCGCACGACGAATGCTGAGGTCTATGACTTTCTCCAGTCTTGTTCGGCGCGCTATGGCATTGGCTTTTGGGGACCCGGCGCAGGCATCATTCATCAAGTCGTTCTCGAGAAGTACGCATTCCCAGGGGGGATGATGCTCGGTACCGACTCGCATACACCGAACGCTGGTGGCCTCGGCATGATTGCTTGTGGCGTCGGCGGTGCGGATGCGGTGGATGTCATGGCTGGTTTTCCCTGGGAAGTTCTGTATCCAAAGCTTGTTGGCGTTCGGCTCACTGGGAAGTTGTCAGGGTGGGCTTCACCCAAGGACGTCATCCTCAAAGTCTGTGAGATGCTTACAGTCAAAGGCGGGACGAATCGCATTGTCGAATACTTCGGCGACGGAGTCGCTTCTCTTTCTTGCACAGGGAAGGCCACAATCACGAACATGGGCGCCGAGCTCGGGGCGACGACTTCGATTTTTCCCTACGACGAGCGCATGGCAATCTACTTGAGGGCCACCGAGCGCAGTGGGTTGGCCGATATTGCGGATGCGAACAAAGAGTTGCTGACGCCTGATGCAGATGTCTTGGTGAATCCTGAGAAGTACTTTTCTGAGATCATTGAGATCGACTTGTCGACTCTCGAGCCGCACATTGTCGGACCCCATACTCCGGACTTGGCGCGCCCGATTTCCAAGATGGCGGCGGATGCGAAGGCGAACGACTACCCACTCGAACTCTCGTCTTGTTTGATCGGGAGTTGTACGAACTCATCTTACGAAGACTTCTCTCGATCGGCCGATGTGGCGCAACAGGCCACACGACATGGGGTGAAGGTGAAGACTCAACTGTGGTGCACGCCAGGGTCGGAGCAAGTCGATGAGACGGTTAGCCGCGACGGGCAAAAAGCAGCCCTCGAAGCTGTGGGTGCGACGGTTCTTGCCAACGCGTGCGGGCCATGTATCGGTCAGTGGAAGCGCGACGACATGCCGTTGGGACAGAAGAATTCAATACTGAGTTCCTACAATCGTAATTTTCCCAAACGCAATGACGGGAATCCCAAGACCTTGAGTTTTATCAGCAGCCCTGAAATCTGTGTTGCCTATGCACTCGCAGGTACGCTTGATTTCAATCCGATGACCGACGAGATCCAGGGCTCTGATGGCAAGTGGTTCAAGCTCGATCCTCCCGGCCCCGCGCCGGAGATTCCCAGTGAGGGATTCGTGATCAGCTTCGGCGGCTATAAGGCTCCTCCCGAGCAGTCAGCAAGAACGGATGTCTCCATTGATGTGAATCCAAAGAGCGAACGTCTACAGCTCTTGGAACCTTTCGAGGCTTGGGATGGCAAGGACTTTGACAAGCTGCCGCTACTATTGAAGGCCAAGGGCAAGTGCACGACGGATCACATTTCAATGGCCGGGCCTTGGCTGCGTTTTCGCGGTCACCTGGACAACATCAGCGACAATATGTTCATCGGCGCAATCAACGCCTTCACAGCAGAGCCTGGAACGGGCCTGAATCTTGAAAGCGGTGAAAGGGGTCAAGCCTTCCCGGCGATTGCTCGCGACTACAAGAAGCGCGGGCTGCGCTGGATCGTGATAGGCGATGAGAACTATGGTGAAGGGTCGAGTCGCGAGCATGCGGCAATGGAGCCCCGACACCTCGGGGCGGCTGCGGTGATCGTCCGGAGTTTTGCACGGATTCATCAGTCGAACTTGAAGAAGCAAGGCGTGCTTCCGCTGACCTTCGTTGATCCGTCTGACTACGATGCCATTCTAGAGACCGATCGCATCAGCATCCTTGGTCTCGATTCGCTTGCGCCGGATGTAGATCTAACGGCGGTCGCGCACCACAAGGATGGAACTGAATCAATCTTCCAGGTTGCACAAACTCTAAACGAGGAACAGATCGAATGGTTCCAGGCGGGTTCGGCCCTCAACTTGCTTCGGAAGCAAGCGGTCTAGGGCAAGGCGGAGCAGCTACGAGTTCCAACTTATTGACGGCCACCGTTTCGAGTACCGAGTCGCACGACTTCTACACGTTAGCCAAGGTCGAGGTGATGGGGGGTAGAAGTGGACTGCACTGCACTGCGCTGTGAGCAGGGCAAAAAAAGCATGTCGATCTTCCTCCGCTTTCGGCGGTGCGTGAGTGCCCGGTGCATTGACTCTCCGCCTTCGTCGGCGGACCGCCCCGGCTGACCCCGTTCCGTCGATAGTCTTGCGCTAAGAGCGACTCCTACGGGTCCTCGGTCGTAGTTGGCGCGAACGGTGGAGGGATGTCCACGCTGCTACCGCGCTAGGAATTGGTATTTTGCTTTCGCGATCCTGGGCTGTGTTACAAGGGTGGTTTCCGGGGACGGAGGCCCTCGACCGCACGCCTAAACAAGGAGAGCTGGTCGTCGCTATTTATGCCCACAAGAGGCTCAACTTGCCAGGAGCAGAATTGCTCGTCGCGACCTGTCTCGCCTGGGTCTTAGTTCAATCTGTTCAGATGAAGATGTGGGGGTCCTTGCCGTTCCTAGTTCTGTTCGCTTCTAGATTCGCATAGGTTGGAGGACTGTTTCAGCAGCATTGGCCGCGTTCGCGCAAACCGAAAGCGGCCAAGAAGTGGACCGAGATATCTGCTGTAGAAAATGCAAATTTGACCGACACGAGGCGGTAGAGAACACCCCGCTGAAGAACCTGGCGCAGGTGTTTGCCGTGGTCAACCAGCGATCGTAGATACAAGCAATCCCATGGACTCTGCTTCGAAAACTGGCCGATAATGGACCCACAGATCACTTATACTGTCGCCGACCAAAATCCGCCTGCGCTGTTTTGTCCTCAAGTACCGCTTCTCGGAATGTAGCACAACGAAGATATGAAATTGGCTTCCCCGAATCGAGACGCGAGAATTAGAGCTCGTGTTACTTTGAGCTCTCTACTGGTGGCTTGCTTGAGCGCGAGTCTTCCTGCCCATAACCAATCGCAGTCTACCCAGGGGGATCTGCCGACTTTAGCGCGAAGCCAGTCGGCATCTTCAGACATTAACCCCATTTCAATTGGTGGAAACTGGCGCATGGAATTTGGTCCGGAGTCCTTCCTCTCTCCCCTTTACCTGGCGGACCCGCGTCGTCCAACTTTTGGATTCAGCGCGCTTGAGACGAGTGATTCCGAGATCATGGGAGCTGGAGAGAGTCGCTACGGAGTGCGTATTGGTCAGCGCTTTAGCATAGCTCGGTTCTACACCGCAGGTGATTGCGAGGGTGGCTTTCAGCTCGATGGGGAGCTCGGCTTCAACGGCCAATTCGACGCGGACAACTCGTCGGACAACATCGGCTGGGATGGTCTCTACGGACTGGAATTGAGTTGGTCCCGTCGCAAGGATTTGACATTGCATCTCGGCTTTTTTCACGATTCGAGTCATCTGGGCGACGAGTTCATCGAAGACACCGGGCGCATTAGGATTGACTACACGAGAGAAGAGTACTTTGCAGGAGCTAGCTGGGCTTTTGCAGAGGGTTGGCTGACCTATGGTGAGTACGGCCACGCCTTCAGTTTGAGCAATCAGGAACTCATGGAACCCGGCCGGCTCCAGGTCGGCCTGCAGCACAAACACGCGCCAAATATGTGGAGTAGCCGTATCGGTTGGTACGTGGCAACGGACTTCTCGTTCTACGAGGAGGACTCTTGGTCGCGGAATCTTACGGCTCAGGCGGGCCTAACCTTTGGAGACGGACTGCCGGGGAGTCTCTTACGTTTCGGTCTGGAGTATTACGACGGCCGTTCGCAGATCGGGGAGTTCTTCCAAAGCCAAGAGAGCCATCTCGCTCTCGGATTTTGGTTGGACCTGTGATCTGATTCCCGCGGCGGGGGAGATGGAGGGAATTTAGGCTGCTCAGAGCCGGGAGGATGGTGCCGGGCTTGGCGGTGGCCTTTTCTTTCTCCTATCCTCAATCCACTCCAGCAAGACAGCGCTCTTGGCGGACTTGACCCCGGAAACAGGCGACTTGTTCTCGGAGACTTGTCGCGTGCCCACTTTCTACAAGCTAATGCCCGGGCTGTTACTAATGACCCGTCGCTGGCTTCAATCTCACGAATGGATTAGCGGTTTCCTAGGGGCTCTGTTACGGCTGTCCCAGCCAAGGGTTGAGCGCCGCAGCACTTCTACCTGTTGACTCATAGCCAATTTCGCGGTGCAGCGGGTAGTCGATCTTCGACTCTGTTTCCTTCGCTACCCTCCTGAGGGAATCGACAACTTCCCTAGCGCGCCGTCAGCAGACTGGCCGCGGGCAATGGTTTGCGAAGCCTCTTGTGTGTGTTGATGGTGAATTCGGGGTAGGCTGCTGGTCTGGATCTTGCTCAAAACTGAACGACTGACCCCACAGGAGACACGCTATCGATCACGAAGCCCTCATGAAGCTCCTGGCCATTGGACTGTACGTGGCCATTCTGCTCGTCATCGGATACCTCGCGTCGAAGCGGATGCACAACATCCGCGACTACTTTGCCGCTGGCAAGAGCCTGGGTTTCTTCAACGTAGCCTTCTCGGCGCGCGCCACGGGGGAGAGCGCCTGGTTGCTCTTGGGATTGACCGGCATGGGCTACGCCGTCGGTGCCAAGGCCTTCTGGGTCGTTCTGGGTGAGTTGATCGGTGTGGGGGGTGCCTGGCTCCTGATGTCGCGGCGCTTCAAGCGTTTGAGTGATCGCTACGATTCGATCACGGTGCCCGACTACCTCGAGTCCCGCTTCCGCGATTCAGGCCACACGCTGCGATTGATCGCCGCTTGTTCATTGATGGTCTTCGTACCGATCTATGCGGGTGCGCAGGTGTTCGCAACGGGTACGGCCTTCAACGCCTTCCTGGGTTGGAACCACTACGCTGGAGCTGCGGCGGGCTTCGCCGTGGTCATGCTCTACATCACGCAGGGTGGATTCACCGCCGTAGTCTGGTCGGATGTTTTTCAGGGATCTCTGATGCTCGTCGGGCTGGTTGTCTTGCCGCTCGTCGCCTTGAATCACTTGGGAGGCCTTGACCCAGCCCTAGAGATCTTGCGTGGCATTGACCCACACCTACTCACACTGCACGGCCCCGGAGATGCAGGCCCTGAGTCGGGTGGCTGGAACTTCGGCGTGATTGTCTCGATCCTCGGTTTCATGGCCATCGGCATCGGCTTCTTAGGCTCGCCTCAGGTCTTTGTGCGTTACATCTCGATGAAAGACGAGAAGCAGATCCTGCCGGGCACCGTGACCGCTTTCACCTGGACGATCCTAGCCGACTCCGGCGCTGTGCTAGTCGGGCTCTTTGGACGCGCGATCTACACCTCTGAAATGCTGGGGGGGAACTCTGATAGGGTCCTGCCCGAAATGGCCCAGGGGCTCTTGCCCGCCTTTGCTGCGGGGCTCTTCATCGCCATGGTGCTGAGCGCGATCATGTCCACGATCGACTCATTGCTCGTCGTGGCTTCGAGCGCTGCTGTGCGAGACTACTGGCAGAAGACCAAGCACCCAGACATGAGCGATGAAAAGCTGATGAAGCTTTCACGCAAAGTGACCTTCGGCCTTTCCCTCGCTTCCTTCGCCGTCGGGATCGGGATGATGTTGTACGACAAAGAAAACCCAGTCTTCTGGGTGATCATCTTCGGCTGGTCGGGCATAGCGGCGACCTTCTGTCCAACCATGATCCTGAGCCTCTTCTGGTCGAAGCTCACAGCCCGCGGGGCCAAGTGCGCGATGATCGCGGGCTTCTTGGCCGTTCCAGCTTTCAAATTCGCGGTACCGCCACTCTTGGTCTCCTCCGGCTTGGAAACATGGGCGGGATACCTGGCGGATCTCGATGTGTTGTTGCCTTCGTTCGTGATCGGATTCTTGGTGGCCATCGTTGTTAGCCTGACCGATGGGGCTGGACGCGCGCGACTCGAGGGTGTCGAACTGGAACTTCGTGGCTGAGCGGGTCATTCCCCAACGCTCTTACCGGCGTCATCAACTCTAGAACGCACCTGGTGCCAGGCACCGGGTGCGTTGTGTTGAGTTGTTAGGCTTAGTTGGGTACGACCCGGGGGTCAGCTGGTTTCGGTCAGGCGCCGGACTTTGACCTGAGTCGGTGCCTCACTCTGCCGCTAGTTCCTTGGCAATGCGCTCCGCCTCGGCCCAGATGCGCAGGGTATTTCCCGACCACAGCTTGGCAATTTCCTCGTCGCTATAACCCCGGCGAACGAGTTCGAGGGTCACATTGAAGGTTTCACTTGCGTCGTCCCAACCTTCGATGCCGCCGCCACCATCGAAGTCGGAACTAATCGCAACATGCTCGATGCCCATGACATGTACGGCATGGTCGATGTGGTCGGCAAAGTCAGCGACATTGGCTCGTTCGGCCGTCGCGTCGTACGCACTCACTCGCTCGCGGAGGGCCCGGCGCTTCTCGCGAGTAACAGCGTTGTCCTCAGGCGGAGAGCCTGCTGGCCGGTCTACGCCGAGTTCAAGACGCGCCATGCGTACGAACTCATCGCGGTCCGCGTCGCCCTTGACGTAGCTCGCGAATGCGACGCATTGCAGGACGCCTCCATTTTGTTTCAGCGCTTGGAGTTCCGCATCGGAAAGGTTGCGGCCATGTAGGCGTACGGCATCGACGCCCGAGTGCGAGGCAATGACTGGCGCCTTTGAGTGTTCGATCGCTTGCAGAGTAGTGATCGGTCCGGCATGAGATATATCGACTAGGATTCCAACACGGTTCATTTCGCGAATCGCCCGGCGACCGAGTTCAGAGAGTCCTCCGTGCAAGGGTTCTCCTTCGGGCGTATTTGAATCGCCTAGCTGGCTGTGACGGTTGTGGGTGATGGACATGTAGCGAGCGCCCCGGCGGTGGAACTCCGCGATCGCGGAGAGGTCTTCGCCCATGGCATAACCATTCTCGATTCCAATGCAGCAAACGAGTTTGCCCGCCGCCCGGATGCGGCGGACATCTTCCGGTGTTCGAGCGAGTTCGATGTGCTCGGGGTATTGCGCGAGCATTCGCTCGATCGCCACAAACTTTGAGTTCGCCTGCTCTCGGGCATGCTTAAAGCCCGCGACGTCCAAGCTCCCCTGACCGACATAGACGATGTAGAAAGCGCAGTCGAGTCCGCCGGCTATCATCTTTGGAAAGTCGACCTGGTTCGTGCCCCAAACAGTCGGATCATTGGCGAGGACCGTCTTCTCAGCGGTGATCGGATCGTCTGGTAATTCGGTTGATGCGAGTTCAATCGAAATGTCCTTGTGAGTGTCAAGCGTGAGTACCTCACGGTGCAGGCGTCGCGCGCGCGCCATCAGGTCCTTTTCAGGGCCATTGTCCAGAACGCTAGCGCCGCCCAGTGCACCCAACCCAGCGAGGGTCGCGTTGGGCTTTCGGCGTCCAAGCCTGTTCACTCTATAGGCTAGTATGGGATCGCCAGCTACGATCCACACGTCACCATTAGGCAGCGGCTCGAAGGACTGCAGTGTTGCCCCTGCATCAAAGCTCCAAACGACGCTCTTAGATGTTGGCTCGATCACGACGACTTCGCTCGCTCCACGTTGCACCATCAGGTTGCCGTTGGGGAGTTCGTGTAGTTGGCGCGTTGCTCCCCATGGCATCTCCCACTCGATATTCCCGTCGTCCGCTAGGATCACAATGCGCTCGCCTACTTGCACGAGGACTCGCTCCTCCTCGGAAGCCAAGCTGGAAGTTGCCACACTGGCGGCGAAGATGAAGGCAAGAAGGGCGCGAAGGTTGTGGCTCAGCATTGTCGAATGGGTCGATGATTGGTGGTGGCCTTGATCCTAAGCGTTTCATTAGATCTCTACCAACCTTGGCCATGCAGAGCCCAACGTGGACGTCGATCGGGGTCTATGCACGTGGCTTAGGCCACAGAAGGCACAGGAGGGAAGGAAAGGAGCCGAGAGCATCATTGATTGAGCGTTCTTCCCCTTCGGGCTACGGCGTACTGTCCAAATTCTGGGCCGTGACCAATCACTTGTGATCTCGGCCGTTTTGAGCCCCGTAGAAAAGCCCGACGCCTACGCCTGAACGACAACCAGCGCCGCCGTCTCGCCGCCAAAGCCAAGCTCCTGGATTGGAAGGCCCTGAATGCAGTGGGCACCATCGTGACCATCGGCACGCTAATGCGTTGGCACCGTCGTAAGATTGCTTCTAAGTGGGTCTACCCGGTAAAGAAGCGTCTAGGCCGCCCAGGGTTGATTGAGAAGATTAAAGCTCTCATCCTCCGCTTAGCCAAGTAGAACTCGTCGTGGGGCTACACGCGCATCCAGGGCGAACTCAAAGGTGTCGGTCACACGGTTGCGCCGACAACAGTGTCAAACATGTTCGAGGAGAACGGATCAAGCCCGCGCCGGATAGACCGTCATCCTGGTAGAGCTTCCTGGAAGTCCACTGGGGGGGCAGACCGCGGCGACTGACTTTCTATCGGTGGAAGTCTGGACGCCGAAAGGAACGCTTACCTACAACGTTCTCTTTGTCATCGACTTGAAGACTAGGGCGGCGACCATCGCAGGCATCACGATGAACCATGATAGGGCGTTCATGCTTCAGGTTGCTCGGCACTTCCCCGTCTACCTGAATCCCCGGCCTCAATTAGAACCACGGGATGACAGTAACCCATCTACTCAGTGCGGTTCGAAAGTGACCTCGAGCTCTTCAAGCTCACCATCGCGTTCAATGAGCACCATCACGCTGTCGCCGACCTGGTAGTCGGCGAGCGCTTTCCTTAGCTCCATTCGGTCCAGCACCAGGACATCGCCGACCTCCAGGAGGATATCGCCCGCCTGAAATCCGGCCTCGTCGGCTGCGGAGCCTTCACCAACGCTCGTGAGCACAACACCAACCTCACTATCTTCAAGTTGCACGCCCAGGTAGGCCCGATTGAGCCGAGCCAGGTCTACTTTGCTAGGCATCAGCACCAACGAGTCGGGGTTGGTCGCCAGCCACTCACTGAGCGGTTGCGGAGCGGGCTCATCAAGAATCAGAAGCGCCGTTCCATGCTCCTCTCCGGAGACCGCATCCAACGTGCTGGCCGTCTGCGGGTACCAGATAGATTCACTCTTTCGATCGTAGAGCACAAACACGCTGTCCATGGTGTAGCCCGTGGTTCCAAACTCGATCGCCTCCCCATCCAATTCGCGGGTGCACACGACACCCAATTGCGCGAGAGGTCACCAGAGGACAGCGTAGGCCTTTTCGCCAAACTGATCGTTGACCACCTCGTGACTGTCCATCAGGAATACGGGGTAGGCCTTCGACACGCCTTCGCGCGTCACACCCAGAACCATCGTGTCCATCTCGACATGGGCAGCCTTCAGTTCGGGGTCATCGCCCCGCACAAACTTCGGTTCGTCGATCGAGGGAATTGTGTCCCTCCCGATGCCATACTGAAACGTCGCCGGATTGATGGCCGAGTCCGTAACGTCGAACCAGTCGTCTTCGCCGGCCCACAAAAGCGTGCGCCCGTCTTCCACAACAATCGGCTTGCTGTGGTGCGCTGCGCCCTGGTGATCCGGCTCGCTGGATTGAGAAGCGCAGGCCGCGGCAAATAGCACGGGCACCAGCGCGATCAAGATGTGTCTTTGCATGGCAAGTTGGGGCAGAAGAATTAGATAAGATCCTAACGGAATTGATCTGATCTTGTGACTGCATGAAGCTCGGCAATAGTCCGTGGGGCCTACGCCATTTTTTGCAAACGCCATGAGACTCGACCGAGAGTTTCAAGGTAAATGCGCACAACATACGCCGCGAATTCAGGTTCGGATGCGTTTGCCGACACGTTTCACGGAGCCGGAGTCAGCATCAGGTACACCGCTTAGTAATTACTGCTATTGGGAACAGCAGGCGTCAGGACTGGTCCGCTACTCTCGATCTCCAAACTTCAAGAAGGGGATGTAGCTTGGCACGCGTCGCTTGTAGCTGAGGTAGGCCTCGCCGTGGGTGCTGATCAAATCGCGTTCTTCGATGAGGACGCCGACCGCGATGTAGCCGGTGCACATGACGGAAAAGAAGAGGTGCCCGACCGACATGTGCGGTGTGAACCAGAAGGCCACCAGGAAACCGGTCATGAGCGGGTGCCTCACGACGCGGTAAAGGAGGCGTTCGTGGAACCGTGGTTCGTCGATAGACTTGCCGCGAAAGGTCAGGTAAACCTGGCGAAGGCCGAACAACTCGAAGTGATCGATAAGGAAGGTGGACAGGAAAACGGTTCCCCAGCCGAGCCCGTATAGAACCCACAAGACCGTCGCGCCAATGCCTTCAACATGCCAGATCACATCGGGCAAGGGACGCCATTGCCAGACGAGCAGAGCAAGGATGGCCGAGGTGACCAGCACGAATGTGCTGCGTTCAATGGCCACCGGAATGATCTTCGTCCAGGCAGACTTGAACCATGAGCGTGCCATGATCATGTGCTGCGCGGCAAAGAGGCCAAGGATTCCGCCGTTGACGAGTAATGCCTCCAACAGCGGGACCGGCGTTCCTGAGTTGACGCTTTTGGGCACGATCACGCCCGCCAAGAAGCCAATCATGTAGAGGAACACACCGAAGAAGAATGCGTAGGCAACAAGCCCGTAGCCGAAGCACAGAGCGCGAACTAAGGCCGAGGAAGGCGCTGCCACCGAGGATGGGTTGTACATGGTATTGGTTGAGATTGTGAGCAGAGGTGAGCAGAGGTGCGGAGTAGGTAGGACTCTACTAAAACGAGGTCCTGGTCTGGGAAGGAAGAATATCTCGGTTCCAGCCTGGGGGGACATCCCGGGCGCGTGATGCCACAAACCTAGAGATAGAAGATGACCAAGAGGCGACGTCGACGGACTCATTAAAGGATCTCCTGCACCTTTAGTGGAAGCCTGACGGCCTAGAAAACGCTGGTGTGACGTGCACGCTTCCGCAGCAGAGAAAGATCATGGAGATGAGAGCGGACGCTGAGTGGAACTCGAAGGCCCGGCGCGTAATGGTCCTTGTTTTTCCGTTCAGGCCCTCGATTCGGGCATTGGTGAATCGGATATTGATTTAGCCCAAGATCCCATCGAGATACTTCTCGATCGTTCCTGCAACTCGGACGAAGTGAACGAGACCGCTGTCCCTCGCATCGAAGATCCAGCGTTCTAAATTTGCTCTAGCTACGTTGATTTGCTTGCCGTCAAGGGCGGCCGCAAAGAGGTCTTTTAGGAGAAGCCCCCGAAAGAGCCCCTCATTCGATTTGGCGATTTTGTCCAACGTTTGATTGTCAGCTTCCGTCAAGTTGAAGGAACTCTTAAGGAGGGCAAAGCTGGTGTGTTTCAGCGCATCCTTCTCGTCCTTGCCCTTGGCCATCCGAACTTCGTCGCGGCGTGTTTCATCCAAAGCGTCTTGCACTAAACGCCGCATGTGAAAGCGGTCAAAAATCAGCTTCGCATTGGGTACCATCTCCTGGACAGCCTTGATGAACGCCTTGGACATGTCGATCGTGACGCTTTCGATCAACTAGCATCGTTTGGGGCCTAGCTCCTCAAAGAAGGCTATTAGCGTCTTTGCGTTCTTGCCCTCCTTAGCCCAAACGACGACTCCTGCCTCATGGTCAACGACGGTTGTGATGTACTTGTGATGGCGCCTGTAGCTGATCTCGTCGATGCCGATGTGTCGCAAGTCATCGAGGCGGTCTTGGTCCGCATCGAAGTAGCGGGTCAGCACACGTCCGATGATTGCACCGACGGTTCGCCAGGCGATGCGCATGAGCTGGGTGACAGCGGTCTTGCTGCACTGTTGGGCGAGGAAGGCAGCACGCTCTTCGAAGGGCAGGGTGAAGTTGCAGCCAGCGTCGGCCCAGGACACCTGTTAGGTCTTTATCGCATTGCACTTTGGACAGCGAACACGCCGAATGGCACAGGTGATGTGAACGGTCATCCCCGCCAGATCCAGGTGGCGCCACTTGCGTTGACGTCGATCGTAAATCCGCTTTGCTCTTGCACCGCACTCTCCACAATGAGGTGTCTTGCGACTCGGGGCGACATGGATGGTCAGGCCGTACTCAGCAAACTCGAAGTCTTGAACGACAATGTGTTGCAGGGAGAGAATGGTGCGAAGTAAGGTCGTAGCGCGCATGGTGAGGCTCCAGGGTTAGGCGTTAGATACCTGGATTCTGGTGTCCTCGTCGTGCGCATCAACCTTGGACCGGCAAGAGTGCGCAGGAATGCCTCCAATCGCGAGGTGCTGCGTTTCCTAGGCCGTCAGGCTTCCACTAAAGGTGCAGGAGACCAGCATTCCCTTCGCAAGTGGTTGCGCGATCTTCGCTGGGGCATAATATATAGTTATGAATCCCGCACCGAAGCCTGTGGGTTCGTCGGCTCGAGTTCTTCGCTTGAGCAAGGACGCTCATGAATGAGCCAACTCAACCAGCCATCCCCTATGAAAATTCGTCCCCTTGCTGCTCTCCTCGTAGCCAGCACCTGCGCTCTCCAATCCTCCGCTGGTCAGTCCATCTCGTTCTATGAGTTGGGCAGTTCATTTACTGCTCAAGATGCGAGCGCCGATGGCAGCATCGTCGTGGGCGCGAGTGGCACACTCGGATCGTACTTCGAATGGTCTGTTTCCGGTGGCGTGGTCGCCATCGGTGGTTCTCCGGCGGGCAGTGGTGTCGGTGGAGTGCCTTGCATTTCCGATGATGGTACTCGTATCGGCGGTACGAGCTTCAACTCCCTCAGTAGCTCAAACGAGATGTCGTGGTACGACCGCGGCACAGGTGTTTGGACGACGCTGGGAGGCAACGGTGGTTCTTCAGGCTCATCGACAAGTTCCGGCTGGGATATTTCCGGCGATGGCATGCACGTTGTCGGTCTCGGCTGGGTCAACGCAGGGGAAGCCCATGGCGTGCAGTGGAGCGAAGGCGTGGGCACTTTCAGTCTTGGCTCGACAGTTGCTAACCAATCCTCTCGGGCGAATGGAGTCGACTTCGACGGGGACACCGTGGTCGGTTGGCAAGATGGCAACGGCCGCAACGCCGCGGTCTGGAACAACGGGGTGCAGACAATTATCACAACCCCCGGAGGTCAAAATGTAGGGGAAGCGAGCGCCGTTTCCAGTGATGGAACTTGGGTTGTCGGTAATGGTGGATCTTCGACAAGCAACCAGGGTTGGCGCTGGAGCCAGGCAAGCGGTCTTGAAGAACTCGGGAGCCTTGGATTGACGGGAGGCTTCCCGCCGCCGAAAGGATCGGCGGTAGGCATCAGCGCAGATGGTTCTGTCATCGTTGGATTTGACCGCCCCTTCGGTCCCGCGACAACTGGCGAGGGTTGGATCTGGACCTCGCCCGCTGGCCTGATTTCATTGGATGATCACTTCGCTAGTTTGGGCTTAGTCGTCACGGATAACTTTCGCTTCTCACTCCCGTTGGGAGTCTCCGCGGACGGCAGGACCTTCTTCGGTCTCGGCCGATCCGACTCCAGTTTCTCAACGGGCTGGGTCGTCCAAATTGGTGACTGCCCAGTCCCGACCAACTTCTGTACTTCAGTCGCAAACTCCAGCGGAATCGCCGCGAGTATCACGTGGTCGGGATCTACCAGCGTGGCTTCCAACGACCTGGTTCTTAGTGCAAGAGGCGTGCCTAGGAAGGCCAGCGGAATCTTCTTCTACGGCCCCGGCGAGCAGCAAATTCCCTTTGGTTCAGGTTTTCTGTGCGTGACGACGACGCAATACCGCTTGGGCGTAACGAATTCCGGTCAGGCGGGCATTGCGATCCACAACCTGGACATCACCGCTCAGAGTGTGCCTTCGGGTCAGATCATGGCCGGATCGAATTGGAGCTTCCAGTTTTGGTTCCGTGACGTGGCAGGCGGGGGCTCTCAATTCAACACCAGTGACGGATTGACCATCCCATTCTGTCAGTAGATTAGGGAACGGGAGTGGGACCCAGAGGGTCACACCTCTGAACTCACTCTTACCTTCTATAGGCCGGCTTGCGGTCCGGCCCCAAGATTAAAGACGTCTACGGGGATCCCTGTGTACTTTGGTTTTTTCAACTCAGAGGGTGCGGCCTGGGTTAGTCGCTGAAATTTCCCTGAAGCCCGCCACGCAGGGCCCGGAAGAGAACAGTGCTGCCCGCTTCGGGGGATGTTTGCGGCCCAAACTTGGACTCTCCAACACTGTTGGGCGCGTTCTCCTCGGCAGAAGAGGTTCCGGTGTCCATCAATATCCACACGGACCAAACCACGGTAGTGCGGGCAGGTGTGGTCGAGCTACTCGTCGAAGTCGAGAACAACACCAGGCGGAGCCTCACGCTCAACGGCATCGGGCATGGAAGCCCACACCTGCGCTTCTAACTCGAAGCTGGTGGGAGAAGGGAGACGATCGCTTACTCGTTCGGTACTTATTGCGGTGCCGGCCCCGGGGCGTTCGAGCTCGCGGGAGGAACAAAGCGGCACATCCACACTCGCTTAACAGTCCCCGCGCCGCTCCTTTCCAAGGGGCCACAAACATTGAGATTGCGTCCCATCTACGAGGTGATCCCCGGGGTAGTTCGGACCCGCGGCTTAAGCGACCCGGTTCCTTTTCGTGGTGCAGAGCCTATCACTCAAGAGATAGCCAAACCTCAAGAGGTCCTAATCGAGGACGAATTCACCTCCAATCTTGTGGTGCTCCGAGGCGTGGAGATTGACCCGATCATCTACGGGTCGAGAAAGGCAGCGAAACGGCTGCTTCAAGAAGTGCTGCGTGAACTCGTGCCGTCGGGCCCGACTCCGCCTTTCGGATTGGACTCCGAACTTCCCCAGCGCGAAGATCCCGAGGTGATCGTGTCACGAACGATGAAGCGCATCTGGACTTTCGTCGAAGAACATATTCACGAGCCGTGGATCGATGATGTGGCCTTCACTTACGCAATGATTCCCACTGTTCAGCAAGATGTGGGGGCCTTTCTCCACTTCACGCATCGGATGATTGAAGTCTTTCCTGACTCCACGGGGAACATCCAGCTGAGAGCGTACTTACAGGGATTTCAAGTGAATCCTCATGGATACACGTGGAAGTGACAGCATCGTCCTGAGGGGTCGCTCCAGTTAAGATCGAGGCCTGTCATTGTTTCCCGCATGGTCATCCCAACCTATATCCTGTTCCTCGCCGAGAGCGGGGCGATGGTCCGACCGAGTTCTCCAGCACCGCCGACATCAGGTGTACCCAATGACTCGGTTGGCTGGTCAAGCAATACTTCTGCCATGCAGGCGGGTTGACACCGGGGAAGTTGACCTACCAGGACATTCTCTAGCCTAGATCTGTCGGCCTTCTATTTTCCTTGTGAGTCTGGCGGTCACGCCCTACTTACAAAGAAATGCAGAGGGATAATGCTCCGTGCAATCACAGGGAATGAAAGAAGCACCCGGTAAGTCGCCTGACTGGCGCTATTGTCGACGAGGCCATTGTTAGACAGGACGGTGTTGTATGCGGAAATTCTTGGTCACCCCGAACGTTCTCCGAGGCTCGCCCTCGCTCAGGATCCCCTTACCCAAAGGAGGAGCGGCCTGACCTCTGTGTGCTGCGGTCCCGTTTTAGCTCTTATCCAGCTAACTTTCTCAGGATCAGCGAGGCGTGCGAATCTCCCAGTCCTTCTGTGGACACTGGCCAGGAACCCTCTAGATTGTTCTTATGAAAAAGACCACGACCCGCAGCGCCGAGTTGATTGAACTCGAATCACGGCACTCGGCCCACAACTACCACCCCCTCGATATCGTATTGACGCGTGGCGAGGGAGTCTGGGTCTACGACGTTGATGGCAAGCGATACATGGACTGCCTGGCCGCCTACTCGGCGGTCAATCAGGGTCACAACCACCCGCGCATCGTAAAGGCCTTGCACGAGCAATCGCAGACTCTGAGCCTGACCTCGCGAGCGTTTAGAAACGATCGGTTCGGGCCCTTCTGCGCCAAGCTTTCCAAGCTGTCCGGCTACGACAAGGTGCTGATGATGAACACCGGTGCCGAGGCAGTGGAGACAGCGATCAAGGCGGCCCGCAAGTGGGGCTACTCGGTCAAAGGAATCCCAGCGGATCAGGCCAAGATTCTCGTCTACGACGGCAACTTCCACGGTCGCACCACAACCATCGTCGGCTTCTCCACAGATGACGAGTGCCGAGACAATTTCGGACCCTTCGCGCCCGGCTTCGAGACGCTGCCCTACGGCGACCTCGAGGCGACGCGTGCCGCCATGTCACCTAATGTCGCCGCGATCCTCGTCGAGCCGATTCAAGGCGAAGGCGGGGTGGTACTCCCGCCGAAGGATTTCCTCCCCGGCCTTCGAAAGTTATGCGATGAGCATCAGGCCCTTTTGATCTGTGACGAAATCCAGTCGGGTCTGGGCCGGACCGGCGCGATGTTCGCTCACCGGCAAGCAGGCATCCGTGCTGACGCCGTCACCATCGGCAAGGCCCTGTCCGGTGGTGTCTACCCCGTCTCGGCTTTTCTTGCGGACGACGCGCTGATGGACGTCTTCGGACCTGGTCAACATGGCTCTACCTATGGCGGCAATCCACTTGCATGCGCAGTCGCCGAAGCAGCCCTCGACGTCCTCGAAGATGAGGGCCTCTACGAGCGTTCGCTCGAACTCGGAGCTTGGTTCTTCGAAGAGCTGTGCAAACTGGACTCACCGCACGTAAAAGAGATCCGAGGCGCCGGGTTATGGATCGGCATGGAACTCCACCCCGAGGCCGGAGGAGCGCGCAAATTCTGCGAAGCCCTAATGCACCGCGGCCTCCTGTGCAAGGAAACCCACACCCATACGATTCGCTTCGCACCGCCGCTCGTTATTCAACGCGAAGACCTTGTTTGGGCGCTCGCGGAAATCGCAGCCGTTCTGGTCTAGCGCCGATTCCGTAGCCGGCCGTTACAGAACGAGCGCAGGGCTTGATCTCCCCAAGGCTTGCGCTCTTTCTAGACTCTGACGTAGGGGGGAGGCGACCTGGACCCAACCTATCTCGCTTCGCAATTTACTTGTGCTATCCAGGCGGTGGTCGTCTCATGGGATTGGAGGGATTTAGAATTGCGCCGCATAGTAACGAGAAGAAAAGAACTCGAAAGAAGCGCTACAAGCGCCAGGAAAACCAGGAACGCCTGGCTGGTGTTTGCCGGTATCTTGAGTGTTCCCGTCCTCTCCTTCATGCTGTTGGAGTATGCACTCACGGGTTGGGTTTTTTCGCGCAGCTTCAGCTCCTCAGCGTGGAAGGCCGCTGCGTCTGACGGGATATCCAATCCCGGAGGGCCGCGTAGAGCCATGATTGCTTCTCTGCTTGCTGATGAGACGCTTGCGAAACTGGAGAGAACGGCAATCAGGGAGCTGCTTGGTCCGGACGATAGCATGGAAGGAACCGGCTACGGGCGGGGTTACTTCACCCAGTGGGATGAAGTCTATTTTCTCGGTGATGCCACCGCCATCAGCATGGATTCAGATTGGTTGGTGATACGCTATGACTCCAATGCTCGAGTCAGTGAATATCGACTTGTCACCGACTAGCTGAACACTATGGAAGATCTAGCAGACTTGCTTCTGTGCAACTTGGCGCCGGCCGTTACAGAACGAGCGCAGGGCCTGGTCTCTCCGAGGCTTGCGCTCTCTTTAGACTCTGACGGAAGTGGGGGAGGTCGACGGATGAGAAGTTCAACAAGCCGTCGAGCGTTCCCAATGCAAGAGGGTGCGCGCCAAAGCATCCGCGAGCAACGCAACCTTGCACTGCACGGCTTTCCCAAGGAGCTCGAGGAGTGCGCCGCGTAGTCACCGTCGAGGAAGGAAGCGCCTAGCCCGCGAGGTTCAGGGTCCGTCGAGCTGCCGCGCTGGGCGCAGCCCGATGAATATCTTGTAGGCCCCGCGCGTGGAGGTCGTCTGTTTCGCTGACCTGGCGCCCTTTGCGATGTCGCCGAAGTTACCGCCACGGTGGATACGAATCTGAGCTTCGAGGACCGTACCGCCTGAATCGGGCACCGAGACGGGATCAACTAGGTAAGGACTAAAGCGCTCCACACCCCAGACCGCGTCGCGGCACCACTCACTGACGTTACCGTGCACGTTGTGCAGGCCGAATTGGTTTGGATCGTACAGGTCCACGCGCGCGTGGACCGCGTTCCCGTCACTCCAGCTCTCGACCAAGGGCACCCAGGACAGAACGTTTTCCTTCAGTCCGAACTGATCGGCGAGGTTCGCCGCATCCTGCAGAGCCCGCGAATCGTTCCCGGTCCACCAGGCGGTCTCGGTCTCCGCGCGCGCCGCGTATTCCCACTCGGCACTGGTGGGTAGCGTCAAACCGAAGCGTTCGCAGACAGCCGTGCAGACGTCCCAGCTGACCATCGTCACCGGGTGCTGATCAGGGTCCCCGATTCCGTCCACGTTTGAGCGCTTGAGGAAATTCATCGTCGCGTACCGACTGGGCTTAGTCCCCGTGAGTCGATTCCACTGCCCCTGGGTCATCTCGTACTTGGAGATGAAGTAGGGGCTTATCTCGACTAGGCGCGGCGGACTCTCTGTATGGTCGATCGCCTTGACCGCGAAGGTGTCTTCGGTAGCGGGAATGTCAACGAAATTAGGCGCATCGGGGTCCGTGCTCTGTGCTCCCATCATGAAGGTGCCCCCAGCAAGCAAGACCAACACGATGCCGGTTTCGTCGTTGAGTACGAGTTGGCCGTCGACCCGTTCCGGTAGGATTCCGGAGGCTAGGTGCGCAAACTCCCAGAGCCCGCTATCTTCGTCCCGACCGATCGGTACGAGCCCCATTTGTGGATCAAAATCGAGACCCGGGTAGTCGCTCCGGATCTCTGGTAGAAGAGCTTCCCAAGTTCGCGCGTACTCACCGTTCGTAGCGAAGCCCTCGCGCATTTCTTTGGCGAAGTTCAAGCGCTTGGGGACGCTCCAGCCCACCACTTCCGAGACTCCGTCTACGGCGAGCCACTCTTCTTCGAGGGCTTCCAGGTCCCGGATCAGGAGGCTCAACTGTTCATCCCACCATGTATCGCCTACGTCGGAGTAGCGCCAGGTCCTGCGCTCCCCGGTCACCGTCTGCAGGTCTAGGTACGGCGTCTCTAGGCTTGTGATTTCTTCTGCCTTTTTCTCAAGCCAAGGGCCGTCACGTGTTACCCCCAGTTTTTTCAACAAGTCTTCCCTGAGAAAAGTGATAGCAGCACGACGTTCGGGCGGCGCATCCATCAGTGCCGCTTGAGCGGCCTCGCCGGCCTGCGCCGCCTCATCGTCGCGCCCCATGAAGAAGTAGCCAAGGGCGACAAGGATTTGGGCATCCGCCATCTGTTCGGCCGTCGCCAGTTCACGAGCTCGCAGGGCGAACGACAACGCAAGGGCATCCTTGCCCTTCGCCCCCACATCTGGATTCAAGTAGCTAAAGGCCTGCCCTAGTAGCCACGAAGCGTCATCCTTTCTCATCGCGTCCAGAACCGGAAGCTCCGCGGCTACGCCGTCTCGGCGCCGGTACATCATGAGCTGCATACTCTCTATCCTGAACTCCATCTGCTTAAACTCCACGAACATCGGATGCTCGCGTCTGTCACGCGCGAGGTCTTCAGCAGTTGGATGTAGCGCACGGTTCCTAACTCGCTCACGCGAGGCTTCGAATTCGGATCGCTTCGCCAGCTGCACCTCGGCCTCCCTGATCCACTGTTCATACTCGTCGATTTGGTCGGGATGCAGCGGCCAGAAGGGCGCGCTATTAGCGCGGGAGAACAGCTCACGTACCTTCGGTAGCGCGGAGAGTTCCCGCACCTCCCGAGTGCGCGCAGCCTCGCCGAACGCAAAGCGTAGGGACGCGACCAGGCCCGCGGTCAGTGAGAAGAAGACGAGCAGC
>JBLIOI010000042.1:0-33344 GCA_047639675.1 Planctomycetota bacterium
GTTCGAACATACAGAAGATCGTGTTTGCCATCGTCACATCACCGCCGAACCGCGACCCAATCAAGGTGTGCAAGCGCTCGTAGTTGAGGCCATCAAGCCAGATGTTCAAACGGACATTGACGAATTGACGGGACGCTTGAATCACTTCTGGGTGGAGAAAGACACGCCTTCTCAAGATGCCGGAAGCAGCTCACCAAGTTCCCGGAACACAGGTATCTGGACAACGCGGGCTGCCCATGTGAAGCATGACCGGCCTACCCGATCGTTCCACTTCGGCCATGGCATCTTCCCAGGCCCCGTACCAAACAATGCCGTTGATAACCGGCACACTCGCGGGATCGAACTCACCCTCGCCCACATGCTCAAAGTCATGTACGTACTCCGAAGAGTCCAGTTCGTTATCGGCGGATGCCGGAAGGGACTCTCCGGACGACTGGGTGCCTAGGGAAGTCGAGCCAGCGAGGCTCAAGGCTAGAACGAAGCTAATCATGGTTGAATTCCACAGTGCGTGCCGTGGCAGCTAATGCTTAGGTCAAACTTGCGGAATAAGAAGTCCGCTGCGAGGTGCGAGCGAGTCTAGGTAGGCTATCCCGCGGTCGTGAAATCAGCCCTACTCGCTTGAAATAAAAATGGATGAACCCCTTCCTGGTGCGCGTAGAGCCTCATCTAGACAGGGTTTAAGAACTGACACGCCGAAGAACAACGCCCAGTGCTGTATCTACTGATTACGATAGAGTGGCTACAGAGGCGCTTGTCTGAGCAACCTACACTTCAGGCAAAGGGGAAGTCGCGTCACCAAATCGATCTAGGTGCACGCCCATCTTATCCATCATGCTGAGGTAGAGACGGCACATTTGACGGTCGTCTTGTTCAAGGTAATCCAAGTTCTGACCACCTTGAATCCGTCCGCCTCCTCCACCCAGCATGACCACCGGAAGTTGGGTGGCATCGTGGTTACCAGTGATGATGCTTGAGCAGAACAAAAGCATCGAGTTGTCCAGGAGGGTGCGATCTCCTTCTTGAATCCCTTCCATCTTGCGCGCCACATAGGCCAGTTGCTCTACGAAGAACTGGTTCATGCGCAACCAATCGTCCGTATCATTGTGTGATAGCAAGTGATGAATAATGTGGCCTAGCCCCAGATGCGGAAAGCGAATGGAACCATGGTCGTTGATCAACTTGAGAGTTGCAACGCGGGTTGTGTCCGTTTGAAAAGCCAACACTAACAGGTCACACATCAAGCGCATGTGCTCAACGATGTCCTCGGGATAACCATCGGAGGGACGCGGCATGTTCGGTTCCAATAAAGTCGGACGCCAGCCATGCTGTACTCCACTCTGCTCGGCGCGTTCGATACGCCTTTCCACTTCGCGAACAGAGTTTAGGTACTCGTCTAGCTTCTGCTTATCGTCCTGGCTGACATCGCCGCGAACATCTTTGGCATCCACCAACACTGCATCGAGGACACTTTTATCCCCGCGTTGTGCGCTATTCCTGAAGAGCTGATCAAAGGCCAAGGACGGATAGAGCTCCATGGGAGCCGGCGAAGTCGGGCTACTCCAAGAGATGTTCGAGCTGTAGAGCATCGAGTAGTTATTGTACACGGAAGGGTTCACGCGCTCGCAACCCAACACAAGACTCGGCAACTTGGTCTGCTTCCCAATGTGCTGCGCGACAACTTGATCGACGCTTGTACCCGTGTGAATTTTTCCACCCGAGGCCACGGGGGCACCAGATAGTAGATTGCCATTGTTGCCCGGGTGAATGCTGCCCTTCAGCGCTTCCGCGTTGAACAGACCGCGAATGAACACCATGCGATCCCGAAAGCTCTCAATAGGAGTCAAGACTTTGCCGAGCTCCATGCCCGTGCCTTGTCCTTTTGCCCACCACTCGTCCTTGTGAAATCCTGAGCCAGAAAAGAGGACGGCCATACGTGTAGGAGCGTCCAAACTCTGTCCTTTGGCCGCTGCAGCTTGTCCCCAAACGCTGAGGGACTCCATCCACGGCAGTGCCATCGTGACACCAAGTCCATGCAGCAGAGTTCGTCTGGTGTAATTGTTCCTGGTCATAGTTGACTGCCTCGCTTCTGGCGAAACTGTCGGCTGGTCACAAGCGTCTTGACGGCCGTAGAGAATCGATAGTCATTCTTGGCGAGCGCCTTTTCCATTCGATCCAATAAGGATTCGTCGGAGAGTAGCACTTCGCGACCCAAGCAATACCCTAGCAACTTGCGGCAGAATTGCCGGACCACGTCGTCACGACGCTCCTGGACCAGGTACTGACGCAATCCCGATAGCCCATCAATCTGCTTGCCATCCTCAAGCGTTGATTGAGTGTTCACTTTTATTGGACGCAGACGGCCAATGGCATCGTATTGCTCCATAGCAAAGCCGTAGCCGTCGACCTTCACGTGGCATCGCTTGCAACTCTCCACACTGGTGTGCTGCTCAGTGAACTGGCGCGCTGTGAGGCCTTCTGGAACCAACTCGGGGAGTTGCGGGACACCAGGGGGTGGCGAAGGAAGGTGCTCTCCGAGAAGCGTGTCGTAGACCCAATTACCGCGCAAGATCGGGCTGGTGCGCGACGCTCCGGATTGACTGGCGAGAATCGCCCCCATACCAAGAATGCCGCCTCGGCCTTGGCTCTTCACATCGTCCACGCGGCGCCACGCATCACCCTCTACGCCATCAATACCGTAATGCTTGGCTAGGGATTCATTCAGGAAGGTGTGGTCCGCATCGATCAGCCCAAGTATGGATCCGTCATTCGTGAACATGTCTTGAAAGAAGCGCACGCACTCTTGGTACATGTCTACGCGCCGCTTTTCAAACTCGGGGTACAGATCTTCGCTCTTGCCATCGTTCTTGTCAAAGTCTCGGACGAGCATCCATTGACAAGCGAATTGGATCGCCAAGCGACGAACTCGCGGGTCTTTCAACATGCGATTCGTGGCCTTGATCAAGGTACGGTTATCCGACAGGGCACCGGCCTGAGCCAGCCTGGTCAGTTTGCTGTCAGGGACCGAAGACCAAAGGAAGTAGCTAAGTCGAGTTGACAGCTCCAGGTCGCTGATGGGTTCCGGCGCGTTACCACTGGGCTTGCTCTCGAGTTTGTAAAGGAAAGAGGGCGAGGTCAGAACGCGGGCGAGCAACAGTTGCACCGCAGGCTCATGGGACACACCGTCTTTACGGAGTTGGAGATACAACTCACGCAGATTTTGCTCTTCCTCGGGAGTCGGAATTCGTCGCCAAGCTCTACCAGCAAATTCCATCACTGCCGAAACGTGAACGGCCTCTGTCTCGAGGAGGCGTGCACTGAAGGCATCCGCGCGCCCCTTCACCGAAGGCCGCATCTTGGCCAGGTCCTCCACCAAGTCTTGACGTTTCTGCGTGGAGAACTCCGACAATTGATCGAGAGCGACGAGCAAACTGAGAGGCTCCTGACTAACGTAGGACAATTGACTCCACAAGCGGTCGAGTTCCAAGATCTCTTCATCCCCTAGCATCAAGCGCTTCAATTGATCGTCTTCGCGATAGAACAAGGTCAAGGTGATGACTTCGTCCACAGGCACAACTAGCGCGTAACACAGCGCGGGTGGAAAGACAGCTCGGAACTCACGCATGTCCCTTTCCATCCGTTCTCTTGCCGTACTCTCCTGGCTCACCACCAGCGACAAGGCAGGCCAAATCGAGCTAGGGTCCAGTTTGGATGGTGTTGCCAACAATTGCACGCTGCCGGCCCGGCCTGATTTCGTGCTGATGGAACCTCTTGTTTCAAAAACGGCGCCCGCAGCGATATCCGCAGGCAGGCGTACCTTGATCACTCGCGGCGCTCGAACGAAGAGGTCCGCAGGATCTAGTTTCAGACCTTCTGGATGCTTGCCGAAGAGAGCCGGATCAAGGCCGTAGCCAACTCCGGGGTCCATCTCTGTATCCCCGAGGATGGACGCCAAGCTATCCGGGCCCTGGGTGCCGAGTAGCTGTCCTAAGAGGTCTTGATCTTGCTTCGATTGCTGCGCGGATCGCGGCCCGGTCAAGAATGTCTCCAAGTTACCCGCGACCGACGCGTAATCGCCAGAGCCTACCAGCGCTAAACGCCAATGCGCGAGAATGGATCCCGCAGGGACCGAGAGTTCCCTGGGCTTCGCTAACTCTCTGGCGCAGAAGTTCCAAACTCCTTGATGATCGTAGCCGTCCGGCAAGGGGTTGCCCGTAAGCATCCTGTCAATCACATCGATGCCAAGATCCCAGGAGCGCATTTCGCCAGAAACTTCGGCGAGTCGAAGCTCTATCAAGGTCGTGTCGCCCTCGCTGTCCCGTTCCCCCGCACTCACTACAAAGGAGATGAGATCGCCACGCTTCACCTTGATCGCCTGGTCCAAACGGATGGAATACCGCTCGCCATTCTGAAGCGTTCCGCGTTGCAGTGTGGTTGTCCGCGAAGAGCTTATTCGCTTTAGGTTCCAGGTGACGCCATTACCGCTGCGCTTGTCAAGGTCAGCGACGAGACCTTCAATTCGTATTTCCGCATCGACCGGGCTACGCCAGATGACGACGGAGTCCAGTTTCTTCGAGGGATGCACAGTCACTCCTCGAGCAGGTATATCCAAGCTAGCGAAACTAACTATTTCGGCTGAACTATTCGCCAGGAGCAGGGGCGTTTGGAAGCTCCCCCAACCATTGATCGCAGAGTTGCTGCGCACACTCTCTAACTTGCCGGTCATCAATCCAACGATGCGGCGTTGGTCCTCTTGATCTCCCCCGAGCAACCCCACCCATCTGTTCAATAGACGCGCATCTAGGCCGCGAGCTTTGGCAGTCTCAACTAGAGTGGCCTTTGCAGAGAGTACATCGGCGGCACCATCGATGTATTGCCTAGGACGAGAGTCGTTAGAAACCACGGTCAGTTGGTCTCCACCACCCATCGAACGAATGTCGCGCAACAGGATCGGCTCCCTCGTCTCGCCAGACTCATCAGGGATGAATTCGATTCGTGGCTGCTCCCAAACAACCGAATCGTTTTCATTCCCGTCACCCAGGTCGCTGGCAATCAGGTAGAAGACGATGTCACTTCCTTTTCCAGCGCGGGGCAACTCAAACCTCACCGTCTGGTACTCGGCGATTGGCGTGACAGCCTCCATGTAGGACTGCGGTCCACGCTCACTGCCAATGTAGCCAACTGGGTTGAACTTCCAGAGGCCTTGGGTGGTGCGGTTGATCCGATCCGCAATCATGGCTGCGTCCTTTGGCTTCGCCCGACGCCATATGGATCGCAAAGGATCGAGGAATAAAGACGGAGGCTGCCCCGACTCGCTGCGAAGAGCATTCCAAAGAGTTTCTAAGTAGCGTGCATTCACGCCATGATCGAGGGCGGCCCGCTCTGTCGTCTTCCGTCCACTGCGCAGTGCCTCACGCTCCAGCAAGGTCACGCTGACATACTTCTCAATCGGAATCAGGCCACCTTCATTGGTGGTGAACTTAATTCCATCGAGGTCAATTGCCGTGCCACCGCCGTCCACAGTGTACCGACGATAGAATTTCTGAATCTCCTCAACCGCTTCATCGGTGTGATCCCGGCGAGTTGTCGTCGCGGAGAAGCTGATGCCGTCGGGGAGAAGTACAGCGTGTTCAGCAACTCGCTTGGCGGCCTCAAGGTACTTCGTGATGAGCACCGGAGACATGCCCTGCCCAATGCCGCTATTTGTGAAACCTTCGCCCGTAGCCCCATCAACCGGAAAGCTCTCAGCAGGCTCTAGAGTGGCGACACCGGTCAGATCACGTAGCGAATAGGTGTACTCCGCATTGTTGAGGCGCCGCAATACAACGGGGCCCGGGTCACCAGCGCGGTTTCTAGATTCGCTCTGAATGAATGCCTTCAGCCACCCCACCAGTTCGTCTCGCTCGACGACACTGGGGTGATCTGCACTCCGAGGTGGCATCTCTTCAGCTTCAACGACTTCACTAATCGTTTGCCATACCTGGAGTTGCTGTCGAACATCTGCGAGGGTAGCAAAGGTCGCCAGATCGAAATCAGTCTCGGAATCTTCGCCCGCATGGCACTCGAAGCAATAACGTTCCAAAAACGGTCTGACGGAGCTTTGAAAGTCTTGCTCACTGCGGTCGGCAGCCCGCGGCTCTTGCGCCGTAGAAGGTGCCGAGAAGACACACACAAGCTGCAACGCGCTAAGCATTGACAGAAAAAAGTAACGAGACGTTCTAGGCAATGCCGTTAGTGATTGCTGCTCCTGCACGCAGGCCACTGCAGCGGGAGGCTTGTGCAGTTCTTGCCTATCGAGAGGTTTGTTATGGGAAATAACCCTATCGGAACGCAATGGAAAATAACTCCAGCTGCGCTGCAAGGATCCTATCACTTTCTGACATCGCCCTCGTCACAAACGTGGAGAACGATCTTGCCTCTCGTATGGCCCGTATGAATCAAATCATGAGCCTTGGCCGCGTCCTTTAAAGGCAGTACCTCTGTCACGTTGCACCTAATGGCTTCGAGATCGATGAGTTCAGCCAATTCGGAGAGTTCGTCCCCGTTTGGCTTCACAAGCATCTGGACGGCCCGCACTCCCCTTTCGGCAGCAAGTTTGGGATCCGGGCTTTGAACGATGGAAATCAATATCCCGTCTTTTTTCAGGACATCGAATGAGCGCAATTGGGTTTCCCCGCCGATGGGATCCAGGACAACATCGATGTCTTTCGCTATCTCTTCAAAGCGCTGGGACTTGTAATCAATCACCACGTCTGCGCCGAGCTGTTTCATGAACTCTTGATTGCGAGCAGAGGCGGTGGCGTAGACCTTGGCGCCACGAGCCTTCGCAATTTGGATTGCGAAGGATCCGACTCCACCGGATCCACCGTGGATCAACACAGACTGGCCGTCGCTCAGGTCGCCCTGATTGACAAGCGCCTGCCATGCGGTCAAGGCTGCTAGTGGCACGCTCGCGGCTTCATCAAAGCTCAGTAGCTCGGGCTTCAGAGCCGCTTCAGCCTCTAGGACGATCGCGTACTCAGCGTAGCCTCCTCCACGCTGAAGACTCAGATATGCGAAGACCTCATCGCCCTCTTCGAAACGTGTGACTTGGTCACCGACCTCCTCCACGACTCCTGCCACGTCATAGCCAAGGACGAGTGGACTAGCGAGCTTCGCGCCAGCCCCAAAGGCCCCTTGGCGAATCTTGTCATCGACGGGATTGACCCCAGCCGAGTAAACCCGAATGAGTAGCTGTTTTCCCATGGCAACCGGTCGCACAATCTCTTCGTACTTGAGTTCGGAGCTCTCGCCGTAGGAATGAATTTGAGCGGCCATCATCTTCCTCGCTTCAATTTCGGAGCTCACCCCACTGGCAGAAGCAATGAGCAAGGGAAGAGCGCAAAAGGCGAAGCAAGAGATCGAGTGTAGGAGTCGCGTTTGAAGCATCGGAATGGGTCGGTTTTGTTCAGGAGCACGGCATGGGCAGGCGCTTTGATAATGAACGGCGCCATCCAAAGCCACTGTCAATTCACTCTCCTTTCACGTGTCACAACTTCTTAGCAGAAGGACAACCAGCCGAAGAGTATGATCCACCCATGAAAGCACCCAGCACTCATCCGGCTCATGATCTCTGCGAGAAACTTGGCATCTCCATTCCGGTTGTCCAGGGTGGGATGACCTTTGGATCTGATGGCCGCCTCGTGGCTGCAGTGTCGGAAGCGGGCGGATTGGGGACCCTCGGAACCTTCCACTATCGGACCTATGAAAAGGTCATGGTCGAGGTGCAGAAGATCCGTGCTGCTACGGACCGGCCCTTTGCAGTTAACGTGCCCTTTTTTGAGAACAACCTGGAGCTAGTCGATGCGTTGGCTACGCGAGGTGGAGTGAAAATCTTTGCTCTCGGTGGCTGGTTCAGTGAAGAGGTTGAAGCACTCAAAGAAAAACACGGACTCACCATTTTGGTCAGTGTCAACAGTCCGACTGTCGCGCGCATGGTTGAAGAACGGCCGATTGACGTCCTGATCGTTCAGGGCAATGAATCAGGCGGAGCCAATTCGCACTTCACCACAAGGCAGCTATTCGACCTGATCTCCCCCACGATCGACGCGCCTGTGCTCTTGGCCGGAGGTCAGTGGGACGGAGCTGATTTGATGCGCGCCATGCAACTCGGTGCGGCTGGTATTCAATTGGGCACTCGCTTCTTCTTTTCCGAAGAGTCGCCGCTCAATGCATCCATCAAAGATCGCCTGCTCAACTTCAACCAGCGCCGGCCTCTAACGACTCAACTCGCATCGGTGAGCTCCACGCTCAACATGCGCTTCGTCCAGAACAAACCGTTCAGCAAAGCTCAGGCGTCTGGCTTGATTAAGGAAGTCTTTCAAGACAAAGAGAAGGTCTTCGCGCTAAGTGAAGCCTTTTACGAGCACCAGGACCAGCCCATCTTGATTTACGCAGGGGCGGGTCTCTATAAGCTGAATGAGATACAGCCATCGGCAGCCATTCTCGCTGAAATTCTTAGCGAGTACCACGCATTGGCTGGCGTCGAAGCCCCACAGTTCGTTTAGCCAAGCGTTTTGCCGTCAAAGTGGGCACGTCGTAGCTCCACTCCGTCCAGGCCGTCTACAATCCCTCTAATTATGGAAGGACGGTCATTGAGATCGTGCTCGTCGCGTTGTTACCGGAGCCCCCGCAAGATGCACCCAGCGGATCGCGATAGAGGACTTGCAGATTGAGAGTGCTTCCAGTTGCAATATTGTTCGCTGAGAAGAATCCAGCTCCGCCCCATTGAGCGCTCCCCTGCCCGCTCGACACACGAGCGCCAAGTGAGGAGATTGTGTTCCAATCCAAACATGTTGCGCCCGCACCATGACTCCACGGCGTCGAAGCCTGGCTTCCACGTAGAAGCAAGGCCAACTTGCCGGGAACTAGCCCCGTAGCATCAAGCGTGAGATCGTCAGCGCCGGCACTGTTACTTCCTTCAGGAAGTAAGCGTCCGCTCAGGCCCATGCTATTCCAACAACCGTTGGTGCTGTTATTACCACACGGGCAAGGAATAGACATTCCGTTGCAACCTTCCGTGTAGTCCAAGGACACGGCCGTAGTCACAAGCAGGTTATCGATGACCCACCCGGGCGTCAGGATTTCTGATGCCCCGAATTTGCGGAACCCCAAGCTAAAGCTGTTGAAGGGAGGAGTCAGGAAGGAAAGCAAAGAGGCCGCGGGTACTCGGACTGAGATGGACTCCCACATACCTGTCTGCAAAAGGTTGCTAGTGCTGGATGCCACATCAATGACTGACGGCGAATCCACTAGCCCGCTGAAGATCACCACCTTCGCCCAATCACCACCAGCGTCATCAATCGAAAGGTAGTAGTCGAACGAGACGATCACATCTGAGCCAGCGGGGGGCGAAATAGGCTCGGTCCAGGAGTACCCACTGCCAGAGGCGCCGCAGATGCCATTCCCCCAAAGTTCATCATCGCAGATAAACGCCTTTTCCATCCAAGCGGGAAAACAACCATTCAAGTCAGGCCAACCGACGAACCAATTAGTGGGAAGTGTAGCTATGGTTCCCCAGTTATCTGGGAAGGTCTGGCCACTCGGAAAACTGAAGTCTTCACTGATCAATGTGACTTGCGCGCTGGCAACCGGTGCGCACACGGACGCAACGAAAGCTAGTGAGCGGACAGTACGAGCGAACGTGTCTCGGCAGGAAGGCTTCATGGCTAGTTTTTAAGCTAAGGCTCTCGGAGGGCTCGGAAAGAGCGGCGAGGAGTCACTATTCTAGGCTTACGATCGCAACATGGTGCGCCGCAAATATCACTTACCCTGGTGAAATATTTTGCCCCGCATGGCGAGCCATGCTGAAGCCGTACGGACAATTTCATGCCAGTCCGTTCTCTTTTTCGTCATGTAAAAATGAAGAGTGACATCAGCGCTCGTCCAACTGTCTTTAGGCGGTTCCCTCACTTGGCGGGAATCGCCACCTCAATCACGCAACTAAAGATCCCTGATGGATCGCCGCGCTCTAGGAGCGTCCTTTCTATACAGTCGAAACTACGATCAGGGATTCCTCTATACAGTTCCTGGCTCTCGAAAAGAACCAAGACTTCCTGATCCAGATCGCACATTGAGTCGTCGAGCAACACTTCGAGGGAGCAGCCAGAAGGTGCCTCCAGGATTGTTATTTCTTGACCCTCGCGTTCTGCAACGATTCGTTCGCGCGCCGCAGGTGAGCCATTACGCAACCAATAGAACCGTTGATGAAGAACATCGTCTTGCAGCCAAACGATTCGATTCGGTCGTAAATCCCTCGCGAAGCCAGCCATCCAAGGAAGTGCGGCCGCTTCTTCGCGATCCATCCAGTGCGGCTTGCCCGCATGCACCTCTACCTGATGTTCGTAGCCGCCGGGATCCTCTCTCGCGAGTTCGTCCAACAGTATCTTCCACTCCCCTGCGATACGATTGCGATCGTAAGCAGCATCATCGCCACCGACATGCAAAGCGAAGGCCAGGTTCCGTAGACCATCCGGATTCGTTTCATTGGGATGGCCTGCCATCATTCCCGCTGCGGCAAAGCGGTCCGCCATACGCGGGGCGAGTTGATAGACGCCATCACCACCGGCACTGTAGCCAGTCAAGTAGACACGATCGGGGTTCACTCCTTTGCTGACAACCATGTCGCGGATCAGCTGATCAAAGAATCCATCGATGTGACCTTGATGCCATAGGTTCCAAGTATTCGTCGGTGCGCGCGGAACCAGGTAGATTCCCTCTTCTAGGGTGTAGAGTTTCTTTTGGTTCTCCCACTGTCCATCGTTCAGTTTCTGCGTCACGCTGCCGCCCCCATGCATTGAAATGAAGAGGCTATGGCCACCGACAGGCTCCTCACCAAAGACCTTGAACCAAAAAGGAAGCGAGAGATCGCCATCCTCTAAGACACCGGCATCAATTCTAGAAGCTGCGGCGCTGAGTTCCTTCGCTTGGTAGTCGTCCCACTGCTCTTCAATGACGGTACGTGCTTCCTTTGAACTAAGAGCAGACACGGCCCACGGAGATGCACCGGCATCACCAGCCGTCACCAGCAATTCATCCGTTGCGAAAAAAGCAAGCGTTGAAGTGCGCCCCCTCCACTTGAAACTACAAGTGTATTCCTCGCCCTTCTGCAAGCGCAACTCAAGGTGGTCATTGCTATCGAAGCGCTCGTCGCGGGTATGCCCGCTCCCGATCTTTTCGGTGTCGAGAAGCACACTCACCTTGGCAACGACACGAGCATCACTCCCGGAGTCAACGGCGCGAAAGCGAACGCGCACTTGCCCCTCTTCGAGTTTCTCTGACTCAGTCGTGTAGCGGTCGGTCACGTTGACTGCGCTCACAGACTTGTCATCGGGAGACCACGCCAAGAGAAAAGGCGTGGGTGTTGTCTTCCAACTCACGGCGTAGATTGCATGTTGCGCTTCATCACGCTGGGCCGTTGCAGCCCGAGCTCCAAACCAACCGCGATCCAAGTCCATGCCGTTGGGTTCCGCCGCTCCTGTGTAGTGCCAGCCGTCATCCCATATCTCGACCCAAGAGTGATTGCCACTGTCGTCACTCCAGCGCGGTGTTCCAGCAAAGCGGGCGGCGACACCAACGGATCTGCAAGCGTCGATCAGGAGCACGCTCAAACCTGTGCAAGAGGCGAGCCCCAAGTCCATTGTCTCAAAAGGGCTCTGATTGGCCTTGTTGCGTTTGGTGGAGTACTTCACGTTGAACTCCTTCCAAATGGCATTGTTCAGTATCGCTGCAGCCTCGGAAGCCGTCTTCGCTTCCGCCACCATGGGCAAGCAGCGCTCTTGAAGTGGCGCCCGCCAAGCATCACGAGTCTCATCGACTGAAGCGTAGGGAAGCACTCCATCCAAGAAGTGCTCCGTGTCGATCGCAGCCTGCCAAGGCGCCTGGCGCCATGCAGAGAATGCCAAAGTGTGGTTCCGTACCAGAAACTCCGTCGCAAGGGTCCGTAAGTCCTCGGCGGGCATGTGAGCTATGAGCCAACACATAGCCTCTCGCTCGTCCTCGGGTACCGCTTCAACCGCTTGCTCTAGAGCGCCCCTATTGTCACCCGACCGAACAAGCGCCTCTTCGTAGGTAGCTTGCGCGTGTGCTCCGGTGATCATGCCGCAGACGAGAAGGAGCAGAAGAAAGAATCTATTCATGGGACTGTCTAAGCCTGAAACGGGGGAACGCAAAGAAGTGGATCAAGCAATTGGATGAGTGGCTTCTTTGGGGCCGTACTTTAGCAGTGTGCTCCTACTTCAGGAAAGGCTCACTCCAGAGGCCTGCGGAATGTCGTTCAATCGCCATACCAAGCATGCAAGAGTCCATACCAATTCCCAACGGAGTCTGACTCGCTGAGCGAACCGTCTGCACACCAGCCGTACTTGCCATAGCCCTTGCCCTTCACTTCTAGCGGGCTGTACCACTTGAAGTGCTGCTTCCAATGTTTTTCACCATCAGGCAGAAGAATCGACAGACCATTGGCCCCTGGCACAAACCCGAACTCCTCGTACCCAGGCATCCCGAAGGATGCGAGAACCATGGCCTCCACCGATCCCCCTAGTGCCTTCGCAGCGGCTATCAACGCGGGAGTTGCGCAATCCAGGTCCGGAATGCGACGGGCGAGATCGTAGAGATCAAAGTAGGGATAGCTCGCCCAAGCGTTGGGCGCGCCTGCCCCCATGTAATTCATCAATCCCTTGACCTCGCCTGAGCCGCGCAATTCTCCAAGCGCATCCTTCGCCGCGGGTATCCGGGCAAGCTCCACGGCCAACTGATCTGTGTGCCGCTTGACACTCGCAGCTTGCGATAGGTCGTAGCACCCCATGGACTCCAAGGAGATGGCCTTCTCGGCCCACTCGGGTAAGCCGTCCCTGTAGAGATCCTCGTAGCGTCCCTCTTCCACCACACCGACTATCAGCTCTCCGAAGTGACTCGGACTAAGCGTTTCTGCCTTTGCCACTTCGCCGAAGATCCTCTCCCAAGGAAAGGGAAAGCCTGCCATCGGTGTCGCCACCATGACGTCCACACCAAACTTGTCGGGAGTGGGCCGCCATTGATACGCGTTCTCGACAGCACCCATCAGGCACACGTCGAAGATCATCAAGTCGAGGGAATCGCTATGTTCAAGCACATCCGTCAGCTCCGCCGGGTACAGCAAGTCATTCCCGCTCGTCTCATCCGGGCACCACGAATCGCCACCGCCGTGACTGTAGAAGATGACAGCGTAGTGCTTCGCCGGACTTGTTTGTTTGGCCCAACGCAGAGCCTTGCGTAGAGTCAGTGCGTCGCCGCTATTCGCTTCATAGTTACTTGTGAGTGTGATTTCTGGAAAGGCCTCCCCACCAGCCAGGCGCTCTGATTCGCCGCCGTTCAAGCGGTACAAACGCGCATCAGAAAAGTCTTCGAAGAAGGCTCCCTTCGCCTTCGAGTACTTGGGTGAACGATCCACAAAAGCCAGGACGTCTATGCCAGCGAGAGGCAAGCCCTTCATCGCAGACTGCATGTCCGGCACGAAAGACTCTTCGCTGTTGTTGTCCGATGCGCCGTAGAAGAGCAGCGTCCATTCACGTGCAGGTTCCGCCCCCGATTGTGCGGAAGGAAGGGACACAGCCAAGGCGCAGCTAAGAAGAAGGTAAATCATGCTTGGGTCTCCAGTGAGTCGGGAATGGGAAGGTCTACACGCTCCGCAATGGTCTTCAGAACGATTGTTGTACGAGTCGAGCGCACGCCAGGAATGGCACCCAAGTCTTCGCGGAGGAAGCGATGCAAGTCGGTCGTATTTCGGGCTCGAACCTTGAGCAGATAGCAATCCTCGCCCGCGATGTCATGCACCTCCAAGACTCCCGGCAACACCGCTATTGCGCTGGCAACATCGAAGCACCCGAGGGCCTCATTCGTACTGACATGCACGAAAGAGAGAAGCCCCCGATCCACCGAATCTGGATCGACTCGGGCCGAGTAACCCTGAATGACGCCACGTTCTTCCAGGCGCCGCAGGCGCTGGTGAATCGCAGACGGCGCCATGCCCAAGTTGCGCGCCACTTCAGCGTTTGGAAGCCTGGCATCGCTCTGGATGAGACTCAGGATCTGGAGGTCAACACGATCGATTATTCTCTGCATGGCCCTCTTCTACGAATATTCGCCGCTAAAGGTAGCGCCTAGCTTCCGATTTCCCTGTTCAAGTTGTGTTTGAGCGGATCTTGTCCTGGATGCAGGTCGAGGAACAGTTTCTCTCAGTTCAAGGCAAGTTTCGCTGTCTCGCTGAACGATGCACCCATTACCAACCATGGACATTTCCTTCCTCAGCTCCATCAGCGGCTTATCGCCCTACTCAAGCCCCGGCCTCATCGACACCAGTCGGGTGAATCCGATTGCCAAGACGGCCAAGCAGGCGGAGAGTGAGCGCGGAGTCCATGGAAGCGAGCTCAAGGACACGGCAAAGTTCTCCAAGGCGGGCCTCGCTGCACTGGCCCGCGACACGCAGCTCAATAGCACCGAGCCCAAAAAGGACTCTTCAGCAGTAGCTGGAACCAAACTGAGTGCCGAAGAAAGAGACCAGGTCCGCGAACTCAAAGCACGCGACACGGAAGTTCGCGCACACGAATCAGCTCATGCGGCAGCTGCCGGATCTCTGGCAAAAGGCGGCCCGAGCTACGAGTACGCACGAGGACCAGACGGAGCTTCCTACGCCGTCGCTGGCGAGGTCTCCATTTCCGTCGGCGGCGGATCAACCCCCGAAGAGAAGCTTGCCAACGCGACGCAAGCTCAGCGCGCCGCAACAGCGCCAGCCAACCCCTCAGGAGCGGATCGCGCAGTCGCGGCCCATGCATCGCAAGTCGCCGCTTCCGCACGCGCTGAGATTTCCAAAGAGCGAACAGACAAAGCACCGTCCAGTGAAGTCCAGCACTCGCCCGAGGCCAACGCAAAGGTTCAAAATGAGCGACGAGCAGAGGTCTACGGAACAGTAGCTGATTCGATCGAGGAAGCCTCGAGCTTGCTTGGCGACTTGGTCGGCTAGCAGCGGTTTAGGGTGTTTCCCGAAGTACGGACCTCGGAATAGGTGCCCCCGGCTTGAGACGGAGCCCCCTGACTATGTTCTCTTCGTAGCCGACACAAGTCACGCGTAGCTCGCCACATTCGTTGCTTAGGAAGACGAACTTCAGCTCGGCTATGCCGCGACTATTTGTTCGCGCGCTGCAACTGGAGTTCTTGCTACTCAAGCGCACCAATGCTCGCGGGATCGGATGGCCGGAAAGGTCCTGAACGATCACATCGTAGTCAACTGCGGGCACACGAACCGTCAAGTCTTGGGTTGCGACGACGCCATAATCCGGTGCGATGAATGACTGGCGAAAGAGTTCGTAGCCAGATTGCGTTCTCAAGAAGGCCTCGAACCGGGTTCCAGGCTGAAGATTGAGAAGAGAGTCGTCTAGGCCGTCAGGGCTCTGAACAACAGCACTCCAGGTCACAAGCCGGCGGCTGATATAGATCGGTAAGCGCACGGCGCAAGGCAACCGTAGAGCGACAGGGCTCATCCAACCTCAATACTAGCTCGAGTAAACGCTTGTGAAGCTCCAGTCGCTCAGTTGTGCTTCCATCCTCAAACAATGGGAGACTTTGCTGCACGTGCTTCACGGAAGGAGCGTTCAGAATTTGAGCTGTGCGACCTCGTGGCCAAGTGCCGCGTGATGCCTCCGAGCCAAAGTCGAAGGCGCTGGCTACGACTGCTATCGGAGAGCCCAAACTTAGACGGGCGCTCCACCGCCGCAGTGAATACATCCTGAGCAACGTTATCCGCCAAGTGCGGATCCCTCAACAATTGTTGGGCGAGGACTAGAACCCAAGATGCGTTGGCCAGAAGAGCTGGCAAGAGTTTTTCGGGTTCTGGTTCGGAATTTTCCATAACAGCCATCTGTGCGTTGGCAGACCGAAGTGTGACCGAAACATCCCAATTCTCGAAAAGAACTCTACCCCAGCCGCTTCGTTCCCACCACGCACCTAGACGAACACCTTCTCTGGGAGTACCGTTCTGAGCCCCAATCGCCACCCCAAGAACCCGCCTGCCGTGAACATCACAGAGCCCGAACTTTTGAGACTCGTCGCCCGCGGCGAGAACTCTCGCGCCGAGTTCAAAAAGGACGTCCCCGACGACGAGACACTCGCTGAAATTCTTTGCGCCTTCGCCAACACTCGTGGGGGCTGGCTTGTGATTGGAGTCGATGAAGATCTAAGCGCAACAGGATGTGCCAACCCAAAAGACGTCATGTCGCGTGTTCGCCTGGTTGCAGAAGAGGACCTGAAGCCGGCACTCAACATTGCGCAGAGTAGCGTTCGCACCGAGGCAGGCTTCTTGATCGCAGTGCACGTCAACCATTCGATGGAGAGGCCGCACTCAATTCCCTGTGCAAACCGCAAGCGAGACATCATGGTGCGTGTAGGGCTAACCAATGAAGTCGGTGACGGCGCGACCCTCAATGCATTGCGTTCGCATCGCACCCAAGAGCAACCCAAGGACAAGCTAGAGATCCGGATTCTTGACTGGCTTGGGCAGCGCGAACGAGAAGGAATCGAGCCTGCTGGGAGCGCTTCCGCTGAGATCTTCAGCCAGGCGACCAACGTTGGCCTTCGCCGCGCGAGCAAAGCGCTCATCAGTTTGGAAGCAGGTGGCCTGATCATGGGTTACGGGGGCAGATCCCATCGCCAGTACGCATTGCCTTAGCGAACTGTCCGAAATCGCCGACCTGTGCTATCAATCACCCTCGAGATCGAAACTCCTCCATGTCGGCCAGTCCCGCGGATCGTTTGGATCAAAGCCTTCTTGGTAGAAAACCAAACGTCCCGCTCCAGCTGGAATCGGAGCCAAGTGATGTTCATGGTCCAGAGAGATATCGACAGGGTAAATTCCAGTCAGTTGCCCGGCACCCTCCCATAGGTAGTAGCACGGAAAGTCGGGGACTTCCTTGAGGTAGAGCGTTGTTAGCTCGACACGAGACCTCCACTGGTTGAATCCGGCAACTAGGGCTAATGGGGCGCTAAATAGCAACCCGCCAGACTCTACCTGCTCAAACCCGAGTCGCCACTCGCCGATACCTATTCCAGCTTGGGCAAAGCGGCCCTCAGCATCCAGCTTGAAGGTCATGCTGCGTGGAAGCGGCGACCCGTCTTGTGTGGATCTGCTGATAAGTACGCCACGCCAAAGAGAAGGGTCACTTCCTACCATTTCTAGCTGCCCGACAAGTTCGCACTCCAGTACGTCTGTAACACTCAAGTCGAACTCAGTGGACTCGCCTTCATGGACGACGCAGTTGAAGGGCGGCTGGATCTCGACAGGACTGAAAGAGCTTGTTGAACTGGTTGAGACCCCATCCACGATCTCTCGATCCACCAGGGTCACTTGCCAGCGACCTGGAATGAGCCCAGTAAACTCATAGGCTCCATCGGCTCCGACACGGCGGCTCTCAGCCCAACAGTCCCCCCTTGAAATCGCGACAAGGCGACCTGCCGGGTTGAGCCCCGCAGCGAGAACGACTCGTCCTCGAAGCGAACCGCCCGCGGAGATATTGAGTTCTATTTCAGAAGCACTCGATCGACCATCCAGGTTCACTGGACCGAACTCAACGGGTGCATAGCCATTGAGAGCACCGCGCAGAACATAGGTTCCTGCTTCGGGTACATCTAACTCGAACGAGCCATCCGCGCGGCTTTGAGTTGAACTTGATTCGCGAGACTCATACCTGACCGGAAAGCCATTGAAGAAGGTCTCTCCCTGCGCACTCCGTTGCAAAAACAACTTTGCACCAATAACCGCAGCGCCGTCAACGAGCACCCAACCCGTAACAACGGAGCCTGGAGACTTGGGAAGGACCACAGTCCGCTCCTCAATGTCGGGCTCGAAGTTCACGCTCAAGTTCACCTCTCCCAAACGCACACCCGAAAGGGTAACTGGCGCGTAGCCAAGTATGCCCGGTGCGCGGAATACCAACTCATAGTCCGCATCGCTCGAGCTGACCACCAAGAATGAACCGTCCGCACTATTACTCATTCTAATCGAACCGCTGCTAAAGAGGCTTTTGAATCGAGTCTGGACCGACACACCGCCAAGGGGATTTCCGTCGGGTCCGTAGACCACGCCTTCGATACGGTTTTCAATAGGAGCTTCAGGCGCGAAGATGACCAAGCCATGACTTTCCTGCCCCTCACGAATTTCCACCCACCCGCTGGAAGCTTTGTGAAGACCACGCAAAGCTTCTACATGCACGCGTACATCCCCCACCAGGAGTCCAGACAATTGGAAGCTCCCTGTTTCATCAGTCACACCCCGTGCATGTCCAAGCGACGAGTGAGAACTAAACGTCAGGCCCCCCGCTGCTTTGCCCCGAATACTCTCGCCGAGCACTTCCACCTTTGCGCCTGCGAGAGGAGTTCCAAGTCCATCCAGCACACGCCCCCGCAGGGCTCCGCCAGGCCGAACGATGATGTCGCCGAGGTCCGTTACCTCGCTCTCTGCTCCTTGAACAGAGAGGGTGTCCCTTGCAATGGCCATGTGACTGTAGCTGACTGAGTATCCCATGCCTGCGTGCTTGGGCGTGAAGGACCAGTCTACGATTCCGTTAGCGTCACTCAGGGCGAAGCGGCCCTTGCGATCAAAGACTCCGTTGACACGCACATCAGGCATCGGATGATGATTGAGGTCCAAGAAACGCATGCGAAAACGTGTTGCGTCAGACTCGGGCGTAGCTTCCACACCTGGACTTTCAATTTCGGTGACAAAGGCAACCCGTTCACTTTGGCTTGCGTCTTCCAAGAAATCCGTCTCATGCACTTCTACAATCGGAGCAAAGCCCACGGCCTCAATCGGCACAGTTCCCATGAACTCCAAGCCGCCCATTCCAACAAAGACAAGACCGAGAGACGTGGCGGTAACCACGCAAAGGGAAAGTGCCAGTTTAACGAGGGTCGACATTCCCCTGTGCTCGGCGCCCTGCAATAGCGGAAGCAATGCAGTGCTCCAGAGACTTCGCTGGCCCTCAAAGCGCTGGTCAAGCCCCACACGCATCTGGTCAAGTCCGCGTTCCAGGCGGCTCTTAACGGTACTTGCGGGGAGCTCTTTGATCCGACCGATTTCAGCGGCTGACTTGTTCTCAAAAAACCTGAGCAGCAGGATCTCACGCAGATCCACGTCAAGCTTGAGAAGCTCCTCCATCAATAGCTTCTGCGACTCGGCGCGTGCAGTCAATTCCCCCGCAGAGGGTTGAGCTTCATCCCGCGCTGCCATTCGTTCACGCTCCGCGCGCCGACCTTTGCTACGAGCACGCTGGCGTGCAAGATTACCAAGCACTGTGCCCAACCAAGGACGCAGCGGACGATCAACCAAGGGTTTAGCCTGTAGGGCAATCAACCAAGTCTCGGAAACCAGATCATCCGCATCGGAAGCGCCGACCAAAGAGCGAGCCAAGGAATGGGCCCAAGAACCGTGATCCAGGAGGGAATCGGCTGAGAACGAAGCAGTATTAACGTTTGTCATAGCAACAGGTCCATGCCACGCACTCACAATCGACGACGGTTTCTTGCAATCCTTGAGATGTCCCCGAATCGGAGTCCTATTTTCGACTGCCGTAATTGGAGCAAAGGCTACACCCCTGCGAGGATTCCTCAATATGGAATGGCTGCACAGGACTGAGACCCTCCAACTGCATGCCTACATCCAGCAGTTATAGCCTTCGTTAGAAATGATCCACCGTTAGCGAAATGCGCAGCTAGTCTGTTGGCCACTCCGCATAGCACGGCAATTCTGCAACCGAGCGATACCAAGCTGCACGACTCCCCCAAAAGATGCTACGCGAGGGGCTCAAGCCAAGATCTTCATCAAGGCTTCCCGCAGGAACGAGCCAGAATTTTCCACTCGATGCTTTGTGAGGCACGGCTGAACCACATGTTTTGCAAAAGCCTGTGGTGAAGGGTGGCTGCGCATCCAGCCTGAAAGTCGCAACCGAAGCCTCACCCGTTAACCATTCCAAGTTCTGCGCAGCGGTAAATAGGTTGGCTGCATGGGCACTTCCTGTGTACTTCCGGCAGCGAGAGCAATGGCAGTACTGAAATCCTTGGATCTCCCCAGTGACGCGATAACGGATCTCTCCGCACAGACAGGCGCCTGAAATTGATGTTTGGCTCATGGGAGGAGTCTTCAGTCCTGTCACAGAACGGTCAAGATCCAAGACTCTCGGTCATATGCTGGACCTGGCCCGCAGACCACGGTCAAATGACAACTGCACGGGTTGATCCCGGCGCATTTGAGACTCTCAACACTTTCAAACCAATTCATCACATGAACAAGTCAGCTTGGGCCCTCTTGGCTCTAGGTCTGTTCTCCGGTTTCGCTTGCAAGAGCAGCGATGACGTGAGCGACGACGCCAACTACGAAGTTTCCTCGACAGCAAAGCCCATAACACTCGACATCACCGGCATGACTTGAGGCATGGGATGCCCCCCGCGAGTGCAGGCTGCACTCGAAAGTGTTGATGGAGTAGAGAACGTGGTGATCGATTACAAGGCAAAGACAGCAACTGTCACCGCCACTGAAGGAACCGAAACCACAGCGATGATCGCAGCATTGAAAGACGCCGATTACGGCGCTTCGATCAAGAACTAGTTTCCTTCGGGAATCTACTAGAGCGGGCTCCGCAGACTTCATGTATGCGGAGTCCGCTCTCTTTCTGGACATGAAGAAGGGCAGGCTTCATGGCTCTCACCGGCGCTAACAAGGTTGGAGCATTCAAGGGAAAGAACACAGAGCCTCCCTCCAAGCATCCTTCTTGTGGAACCGAATCTTGCACTTGGGCATTACATTATCTAGCGCTGATGGAATTGGCAACCGAGATGGGCGGAAGACTGAAGCCTTAAGAGATGGCTCGGCATCCAAGAGTTGACCAATAGCTCCACCTTCACGCGGACATGGATTCGAACGCCCGGCCCAATGGTGAACGAATACCTGATGAACGCAGTCCGCCAAGTTCCTAATCGCGCTGACTAGCGGAGTTGATAAAAACGGAAACGATCAAGTAATCCACTTTCTAATTTGGCTTCAACTGCGAAGCACAGACCGGGCGTTTCCTAAACCTGATCCCGGACGAATCGGCCAGACGCATGCTCTCCACGGCTGTGTAGCACAAGCCCCGCGCACCGTAGAGGTGTACGAGCCACGCGATTTCTACCAGGAATACGAACGCCAGTCAAACCGCGAATACAAGCCCAATTTTACGGACAATCGCAGGAGAACATTTACGACATTCTAGGGGATCAATTTGGGCATGAACGAGATGGAACTTCTTTGAGCCGCATAACCAAACAACCACAATCTGGATAGCAAGCAGCACTTCCGTGAGCATCGATGTAAGGATTTCTTTCAACGAGAGAATCAGCCAGAGACTCCACCACCATTCTCGGCGGAACACTATTCTCCAGGTGGTGGATCTAACCGCACCACCTTTATTTCCCTTTAGCTTTCCGCCACGGACCCCCTTCATTAGAACCGACCTTCCCATGCGAAACACCGCCCTTAGCACCGCGTGCATCTTGGCACTCGCTTCGACAACTTTTGGACAGAGCCTCAACGAACTCTACATCTCCCACACAGGAACGGACACGAAGGAATTCGTTGAGATCCTCGGTACCGGAAGCACCTCGCTGGACGGCTTCATGTTCCTGGTAGTCGAAGGCGACTCCAGTGCTGCAGGAACCCTCGACGTGGCCGTCGATTTCACCGGAATGACACTCCCCGCGGATGGCTACTTTGTTATCGGCGATACGGCAACTGCGAACCTCGACCTAGATTTAGGTACAAGCGACACCTTTGAGAACGGTTCACAGACCTTCTACCTCATCAGCACAACAGACGTGGCCGCAGTCAACGCCCTCGTTGGATTGGATATCGACGCTGATGGTGACACGATCACGGACTTGGCCGGGATGGCATCCGTTACGATTGTCGACCTTATCGGAATGGGTGACGGTGGCGTTGGCAGTGGCGACACATTCTACGACGGTGCGACAATCCTTGGTCCTGATGTAACCTTCTTTCCGGCGGGTATCTACTGCGGTGACGATGTCCCTGGTGGATGGTGCTCCGAATTCCTCGACTTCAACTTGGCTGCTGACCGGACGCCTGGCGCGGCCAATGGCTCTTGCGCTGGAGGCCCCGTCATCATCGGTACGCCCTACTGCTACGGAGACGGTTCTGGCACCGCCTGCCCCTGTGCCAACACCGGTGGAACGGGCGAAGGATGCGCTAACAGCACAGGCTCAGGCGCATTCCTGGTAGCTTCTGGAAGCTTGTCGATCGCAGCGGCGGACCTTGTTCTCACGGGAACCGGCGCACCCTCTGGAGTCTCTGGAATCTTCTTCGCAGGAACCAACCAGATCACGGGCGGAAATGGCAACCCCTTCGGTGACGGCCTCCGTTGCGTAGGCGGACCCGTGACACGTATCGAGACCATCGCCGCCGACGGATCAGGAACAGCGTTCTCGACGATCGACATTGGTGCACGAGTCGGCGCAACCTCCGGTTCGACCAACACGATTCAGTACTGGTACCGCGATATTCCCGGACCCTGCACCATCGGTTTCAACTTCAGCCACGGTCTAGAAGTGACCTGGTCGCTCTAACCGGCAAGAATCACTGTGAATCCAAGGCGGGGCGTCCAGTCTCTTTGCTGGACGCCCCGCAGTTCGTTGATTGAGGGCATTTCTCGCGCCCATCGCCGCCACCCAACGGTTATGGTGAAGCTGAGATGGAAATTACCAACAAGACCAAGCGCCCCCTACGCGTCCCGCTTCCGGGTGGGAAGAAACTTCACCTCGGCCCCGGTAAAACCGGCCAAATCACCACTAAGGCCACGGAACTGCCGTCGGTCAAGAAGATGATTGAAGACGGTGACATTGAGGTCATTGGTGGAGGCCGTGACAAAAACTCTGGCTTGAGCGATGGCTCCAAGGGCATGGGCTCTTCGCAGAACATGGGTGGTGCCAGTGGAGTTCGCCACACAGGCGATCGCTAGCAGCCTCGTGGCGATAGCCCCTGCGCTCGCCTGGAGTGGTATCCGCTCCTGAGCAAAGTGCCGAACTCTCGCTGAGTTCACAAAATCTGCTGCGCATCAAATCCCCGATCAGCTGAGGATTCATTTCGAGCAGAGCAGAATCAGTTTCGCCTGGGACTGCTTTGGACTCGCTTTGGTCTTTACATTTGCTGCCGAGGTTCCGCGAATCCCATCGACCCCGGAAAAAATTGCGGGTTTGCGAGGGTGATTGCCATAGGGGTTGGGGATCACACTAGGAGCGATGGTCTCCTCTAAAGGGGTTAGGTCCCAGGGCCGATAACTCGGTTAAAACCCCCATTCTTGGGGAGTCAAAGACCTATGAGAACCCTCGAAAACACCCCCTGGATAAGCGCTGGCATCGTATGTCTGGCTTGCCTCTCAACTGGCTGCTTGCAAAATCAGCCCTCGGCGATGGCGTTGCGTGTACGCGACATGGAAGACAGCGCGATGCGTCGACGAGCCTCCTTCGAAACCCTGAGCGTGGCCGAATTACCTGCGCATGAGTTTCCTGACGAGTCCATCGAGGCACCAGTCCTGCCCTTCATTGACGAAGGAGAATTCGTTGTCACCAAACCGGATCCAGGACCCGTCGCCCTCCTAGCAGAGTCCATCGAAGGAGAAGCCTTCGACGACTTTGAAGTAGTACTTGGTATCCGAGGCGTGGTCATGGACGAGAGCACAGGTAACCCGCTCTTCACAGACGGGCCTGTCGTTGTCTTTGCGCTACCTCGGGAGGGGTCAGCGTGCGCTTCAGCAGGGGATGCGTCTTGCGATCTCAACACGAATCCCGTATCGATCGTCATGACCGGAGACGAACACACCTGCACCCCCTTTGCGGTGACATCGCCGGGGAGATCCGTCCTGTTCGAAAACCGCGATACGATCTGTCACAACTTCTTCTCGTCTTCGGGGCCGAACACCTTTGAGATCGGAATGCTTAGGTCTGGCGAATCGATGCCCGTGCAATTCCTGTATCCGGGGCATGTTCAAATCTATTGCACGCTGCATTCCGGGAAACAAATGAGTGTGCTGGTCGCCCCCTCGCACCACTTCGCCACCGCCGATGCAAGCGGAGCGTTCGAAATTGAAGGCGTTCCAAGCGGCGACTATCTGCTCGAAACGTGGACGGAGGTGTTTCAACCGCGGCAACTTCAGGCCACCGTCGAAGCGGGCGAATCCCACACAACCGTGCTTGGAGTGAATACGAGCATGCTGAAGGAGACTGAATGAGCCTTTGGAGAATGAAGCTAGCTCGCCGCTATCGGGTATGGCGCGAATCAATCTCGGTTTCTATAGAGCCGCAGCGCACGCGCCTTAATCAGCGCACGGCGCGTTTTGTCAAAGCGAGTCGTGATCGGCTCATGCGAATCACACTGGGCACGCGAATCTTCATGGTGCTCGTTTCCATGGCCGCCGCTACATCGCTGATCATCACCGTATTGCAAGACAACTCCTTGTCTGCTGACTTGCAACGCTCCGCAAGAACGAGACTTGAGTGGACAAGCAAAACCGCTTCACAACTCCTGAACGAACACCTCGCAGAGCAATACGACCGCTACGAGGCATCATCGAAGGAGTCACAGTTCATTGCCAATTTGGAGTCGAACGACGCCCCCACCCTTACTCATTATTCAAAGGTTGTAGCTGACCGATACAACGCAAGTGTCATCCTCTTCATTGGTAGTACTGGCTCCGAAGTCGCTTTCCACGGCGACCAAGAATTGCGAGATCTAGTGAAATCACGCTTGGAAGGTGTCGCTCCCGAAATCGCTGTTCCAGGTGGGACGGGCGCAACAACAAGTCCACTTGTACTGCTGCGTGGTGCTCCCTACTCAATGGTCAATGTACCGTTGTATGGCGAAATAGATCTCCTCGGAAGTTTGATTGCCGTAGAACCGATTCGAATCGAAAAGATGGCCACATGGAGCCGTCTATGCCGAGGACGGGTGACGGTTGATGATGGGCCCCTCGGCAATCAACTATCAATGCCTTTCAGAAGCGTCGACGACTTGGCCTTCCGAGTCGCAATCTCATATGAAGATGAGCGCGCTGCACTTGCTAACTCGCGCCAGAACGCACTTGTCGGTGGAATGGTAGGCCTGGCGCTAGCCACCTTGGTAAGTTTCCTCTTGGCCCGCAGCCTCGTAAAACCCATCCACGCCATTCAATCGGCAACGGAGCGCATTGCCAATGGCGATCTGGGCTTTAGACTGGACACACGACGTAGTGACGAGGTTGGGGATGTCTCGCGCGGTTTCAATTTGATGCTTGAACGTCTCGATCAGAACATCCGAGAACGAGTGCGGGTGGAGGATCAAATTAGCCACCTCGCTTATCACGACAGCCTGACGGGCTTGGCAAACCGGCGCCTTATGAAGGAGCGCCTGGAGATTGCGCTCAAGGATTCAAAAGAATTCGAGAATCGGGTCGCTGTGATGTTCATGGACCTCGACCGTTTTAAGGACGTCAATGATAGCCTCGGACATTCCGCGGGAGACGAGCTGCTTATGGAAGTCTCTAATCGTATCAATGGAGCTCTAGTGTCGATGGGCTTCGGTGGTCGTGAAGGAGATAGCCCTGCCCTACTCGCACGGCTGGGAGGCGATGAATTCACCGTCCTCCTAGGCGACATCGAGGATCGCGAACAAGTGGAAACACTATCCAAGCGCATCTTGAGATCGCTGATGGCTCCCTTTCAACTCCGTGGACAAGAAGTCAGTTTGAGCGCAAGTATCGGCACTGCCCTGGCACCCAATGACGCGGACGATGCGGAGTCACTCTTGCGCTTCTCAGACATGGCGATGTTCCATGCCAAGAAACACGGCGGAAGGAGACATGAGTTCTACTCGGACTCAATGCAGGAACTGGCTACAAAGCGCTTGGTTCTGGAGAGCAAAATCCAAGCCGCGTTGGAGAACGAGGAGTTCGAGTTGTACTACCAGCCCAAACTGAACCTGGACACCGGACAAGCGGATTGCGCCGAAGCACTCCTGCGTTGGAATGATCCCGATCGAGGCCTCGTTGGCCCCGCCGAATTCATCTCAATGGCAGAGGAAACAGGCGCCATCATTCAGATTGGTGATTGGGTCTTACGGGAGGCAGTCAGGCAGTCCGTTGAATGGCGCGAGGCGGGTGTTCCGCCCGTTCGAATTGCCGTCAATGTCTCGGCACGACAATTGGAATCGGGGGGAGACTTCGCCCGAACGGTGGCTGATCTGATTGATGAGTCCGGCCTCGATCCGGCGCTCTTAGACCTGGAAATCACAGAAAGCGCCATGCTCAAGGATGAAGAAGCAGTGATCACTCTGCTTCAAAAATTGCGCAAGCTTGGCGTTGGGTTGGCCTTGGATGATTTCGGAACCGGATACTCCTCACTTAGCTACCTACGGAAACTGCCCATCAACACTCTGAAGATCGATCGATCCTTCATTATTGGCGTTGAGACAGTGAGAGAAGAAGCAGCCATGGTTGAGTCGATTCTCTCAATGGCGCAAAACCTAAACCTGCGGGTGGTTGCTGAAGGGGTTGAGACCCGCAAGCAACAGAAGTTCCTCGATGACCTCGGTTGCGATGAAATCCAGGGTTACATCTTCAGTGAACCACTCCGCGCGGCGGAGGCAGCGGAGTTTCTAAGTCGCAAGCGGCGACGCCGGTCACCTCGCAAGGTACGTCCGGAGCTCTCGCATCCCTCGGGGGAGGCAGACGCGGCTTAGAAGTCATTGAACTGGCAGTGGCAGTGCGGGGTTGCCTACAATTGCACACGAATTCCCTTGTTCAAACTCCAAAAGCCTCGGCCCCTACGATCATGAGACTGCCCGTCCTTGCGCAAGGCATTTGCCTTGCCCTTTCGCTTCTCGCCTGCTCGACGCCCGACGCCTCGCAACCGGTGGACACTGTTGCTATTGAAGATAGCAGTCAAGCCCGCCTCCCCGAGGTTCGCTACTACGTGATTGCTGACACCTGACCCTTCTGCATGAAAGTCGTAGCCGCCGTGAGCGAGCTCGAAATTCAGTACGAGGGACAAGCGACCTTCACCATCATCTCCGCGAAAGAAACTCAAGGCAGCCAAGACAAGATCGAAGAGTACGGCTTCACAGCACTCAAGCACGGACTCGTCGTATTTGACGCTGACGGAAATGTGGCAGCCACCATGCCTGGCCACCAATTTGGCAAGGATGAGATTGCGGCAAATCTCTTGCCGGCATTCGGGAATAACTAACTCGGAGTATTGGCCTGATGCCCCTTGCAGGTATACACCGGCTGAGGCGGGTATTTATCCTGCTTCCCATCGACCTTTGCCAGCAAGCACATCAAGAATTGCGAACCCGATTTGTTCACGATCACTTTGGTGTGCAAGCAACCATCGCAGAGTGACTTACTCGTCACTCTGCTTTTGACGCCACGTGAGCGCCCCCATCAGGCTGCAGGAACACACGTATGACATTCGCGTTGCAGCAAACAGGGCAGTCCTCGACGTACTCCTGCTCCCTACCGGCTGAATAGTCGATCGGGATGACGATCTCTTCTCCGCATGAGTCACAGACATAACTCGCTTCGTCCTTCTCTCTGTCGCTGGACTCGTTCATGCAGGCTAGCCTAGCTCAGGAACGAAGCAGTCCGTGGCAAAACTGCTTTGTTCTCACGCGCTTCCTTGCAGTTCAAGTCGGGGCCATGAAGCACAACGGAATCAATCGATTCAGTGAGCATTCAAGATCTTGAATAGGAGATCAGAATACCGCGCGGAAGTGAATTGTGTCTGGAAGCGAGCCGCTAGGGAATGAAAGTGACTTCAACTCCATTTGAGAAGGTGAATCCTGCACCACCCGCATCCGTGTCGCGGAACCAGTGTTGGAAACTCCACGTGGATCCCACCGTGATCTGAAACGCACCACTACCAGCGGGAAAGACGGTGAAATCCACCTGGCGAGTCGCCACACCGCTAGCATCAGCGATCACCGGCGGGTTAAGTCGCGCAACACCACCGATGCAGAGGCGACCGTTTCCCAAAGGAACGTTGATGTGATTCTGACCGTAGAAGAAGATTCCAATCTTGTTCGGAATACAACCGCTGCTGATTACGCTAAAAGTGTTGTCTGAGATTGACTGCAATCCGGCCGCCCGAATCTCCGCACCAGGCCCAGCCGAGTTGGGAGTGATGTCGCAGTAGTTATTACCGAGACAGTCATCCAAGTCAAAAACATAGGTGCTTCCCGTTCCATTAGCACCGCCCGCGTCACTAAAGCGACCACTGATGATGGCCGTTCCGTCGACCACATGCACGCCATTCTCATGCCCGAGCTGATCACCAGCCTCGGTGTCCGAACCGTAGATCTTACCTGTCTGGAAGTATCCAGAGGGCGTGCGCGTGAAGACATACACGGCACCGGCATTGTTACCGAGGTCATCGTCGAAAACGGCCCCGATCAATGCGTAGTCGCCATTGATCGAAGCGCTGATACCAAACCGGTCACCGGCAGCTGCATCGTCGGGTGCGATCTTTTCGACTTCGACCCAGCCATTGCCCGAGCGAAAGAAAATGTATGCGCACCCGCCCATCACTCCGTTGAGGCCGCCATTCTCAGCGCCGATGATCATCACGTTCCCTGAAATCGCTACGCTGCGGCCAAAGAGCAAACCAGCCTCGGTATCCGAAGCGGTCAACGCCGCGACTTCGGGCCAGGTGTCATCTAGAATGTCTCCGGGGGTTCCGTTGTCATCTCGCTCGTAGACATAGACAGCGCCCGAATCCGCACCGATGCCATCGTGTAGGTGCGAGGCCAAGGCAATCACGTCGCCCTCCATCGCCGAGCTACGTCCAAATCGATCTCCCATTGCTGCATCGCTCGCCTCAAGCTTGTGGGTCTCCGTCCAGACTCCGCCAATCTTATTGAACACAAAAGCCGAACCGGTCTCGAAGCCTTGACCCTCGTCACGCATGGCACCCACGACCGCTGTGTCGCCACGCAGCGTTAGCGAGTGACCGAAATGGAAGTTGTTCAAGAGCCCAGTTCCTTCCAAGCGCGCTTCTTGAATCCAGGAAAGGCCGTCAAATGTGTAGATGTAAGCTGCGCCCGAACCCTCTTTGTGGGCAGAGACCAACACACTATCCCCAGAGATAGACAGGTCGTGACCGAACTCGTCTTCCAACGCTCCAGCCGGGTTGACAATTTTTCCATCGAAGGTCCAGCTGTCCCCGTTTCTCTTATACATGTAGACCGCACCCGAATTGCACATCGGGTTCGTCGGGCAAGCTTCGTCTGCTCCAATAGCCCCAACCGCCATTCGATCCGCCGAGAGGTCCATTCCCCATCCAAATACATCGAGAGCGTCCGGGTCCCCAGCCACGAGATGTTGGATCTGGCATTGACCAAAGCTTGGAAGCGCGAGAGAGGTGAGGGCAAAGAGTCCGGTACAAGCGGCGGCGAGTCGATACATTGGGATATTCTGAGTGGTGAGGTGGCGAGGCACAGTGCTATCAGCACTCGCGCATCATGGAGCAATTTGATGTTACACAGTCAGAGTGTCACCGATAGTCACAGCGTTTCACCAAAGCCAAAAAAAAAGCCTCAGGTCGCCCCGAGGCCGCTATCCAAGACCTAGTGGTCCATGAATAGACTCGTCTCAATCCAGGACACTAAAAGAGAGGGCGGCACACGGGTTGAACCCAAGCGCATTGCTTATCCCCCGCTGCGTAGGGGTTCGGATGGTCTTCCGAAGAGATAACCTTGGCGCGCACATAGAGTTCATCGCCGGCAAAATCGTAACGGGCGGGATTCTCAGTCGACTCTGCGAGAACCTCCCCGATCGAAATGGCCTTCCCATCCTTCATCCGTGATCCGATGAACTGGGTCGTGTAGGTCACACCCGGTTTTCCATCAATGGACACGCTCAAGAACTTCCCCATACGACCATCGAAGTCCTTCAGGGTCACGCCGCTGGAAGAATAGAAGTTGCCGCGCCGCATCGCTTCGACGATGGCGTCGCCGCTCAGGCCCTTAGCCTTGACCATCACCCAGCCTCGGCCAGGATTGGTCTTTCCAACCCCATAGGAAAAGTACTCGTGAGCGTCGTCGGTGGCGAGTCCGAAAAGCGGAGGCAGGTCCAAGTCAACCAAGCGCTTGACCAGTGCTTGGTCCCACATCTCTTCCGTGCTCGGATGCGTCTCATCCCCGTAGTTGCGCACTCCAGAGTGACCATTGTAGACCTCGAAGTAACGCTCACCTTCAATGGACGCAAGATCATCCACGGTCAACGCCCAACCGAAGTTGGGGTGATTGACGTGGGCTAGCATCGGCTTGCGTTCCTTTTCCGCCTGAGCCATGACCGCGTTGATGTTGGCCTGGAGTGTCTCGCGCAGCGAGCCGCCCTTCTTTGGCTTTATGCGCTCGACTAAATTGATCGCATTGACGTGAATGGCTTGACCCTTGTAGGAAGCGGAGATTTCCTCACCCTGAATGAATAGGAATTCCTCCTCCTTCGAGTACTCCCTGCGCAGCTCCCCCAAGGTCTTGAGACGCATCATGCGCTTGCCTTCTACCTCGCGCTCCACAACCCATTTTTCACCATAGCGAGACTTTATCAAGGCAAGCTGGGCATCGTTCAATCTGCCGGTCTCTTCAATAGGGAACCACTTTTCACCTACGGAAAGCACATCGTGATCGGAAAGGACCAGGAAATCATATCCGTGGGATACGTACCAATCCGCTACCAACTCTGGAGCACCGTTGCCGTCGCTCCATAGGGTATGTGTGTGCGTGTTTCCTTTGTACCAACGCTCGGTCTTCTCTTGCTCTTGCGAAGAGGAGAGAACCCAAGCCAGCCCGAGGATGCAAAAGAAGGATGTTATCTGCCTCATTGGAAAACCAATCCTAAGTGTTCAAGCCGAGGGCAATGCATCAAAGGCGATGCTGATTCGCTGGGTGTCGCTCACGAAAGGTATCGTCCTGTGATAGACGAAGGACGGGAATAGAACAAGGGTGCCGACTTTCGGAGCCTTCAATTTCACAGGCATAGCTTGCTTCAGTTTGTACTGATCCGGAACCTGGCCAAACTCAATCCATCCCGCGTGCTTGTCATCATCTGGTTGGATTTCATTGGGAACCTGCGCGTAGTAGACGCCACTGGTCCAAGCCACAGGATGAATGTGCGGGACTTGGTGGCCTTCTGAGCCTAGGATCGTAGCCCACATGCTCAGATTGAATTCTTTGGGGCGAACCCCCATGAAGGGATGGTCCGTACCCTGCGGAAGGCTATCAAAGAAGGTCAACATAGCCTTCTGAATGACAAGTTCGAGCGACTCCATAGGTCCCTTTGGGGCACGGTTGAGTTCACCAGTTTGTTGTCCATGAATGGTCGTTCGTTGATTGGGCTCGAACGCCAAGGAGGGATGAGTCGTGACGTGTTGGACCAATGCTTGATTGAAATCCGCAACGCTATCGAAACCCTCCGCCTCTTCGATGGGAATCTCTAGCACCAAAGCATCGAGATCCATCAATGCCTGTGCTTCCTCTGCACGATCGAGTTCCGTCAAGGCCATAGCCTTGACAACTACGGCGGTGGCGAAGTTGGGGAACTTGGCGAAGCACTTATCCGTAGCTTCCAAGGCGCCCTCGGGGTCGCCATTTTCCAAGCAGGCGAAGCCCATATTCGAAAGCAAAGTCGGCTGGCGTCCTTCGATCGCAAGTGAATCGCGATAGCTTGCTATAGCAGCATCAAGCTGCCCCAGCATCTGATAGGTCGCTGCCAACTCGCTGTGCGCCTGATGGTAACCCGGGCGCCAGTCCACGCACTTCGTGAAGGCTCGGAGCGCACCCTCCGTATCGCCTGTGTCGCGCATGGTGACCGCCAAATTCGCCAAGATCTCAGGGTTCCTTGGAGCAGAACGCAGGGCTCTCTGGAGGTTGGCCAGGGCCTTGCTCGGCTGGTCCAGCATGCGTTGCAAATTGGCAAGCTCACACAATACGCGTGCATTTTCGGGTCCCATCGAGAGGGCCTGCTCAAATGAATCCTGTGCCTCATTTAACCGTCCCTCGCTGCGCTGCTCGAGGCCGGCCTTCAGCAATCGCTCCAATGCACCTCCAGGGCGCGCACCCTTCCTCGGTGCACTTGCAGGACTTTGTTGGGAGAGTTTGCTTCTGCGTTCTTTGCGATTCATAGTTGTTTGCTGCCGTCGGCCCAAGGGGATCGAATGGAGTTTCTATCGCCAAGGTAAGCAATACTCCTGCCCCAACTTCCCGAAAAGTGTGCCTGAATTCGTAGATCCGGGAGGAGGGCAAGTTCGGAGGTAGTAAACATTTCCAGGTGAGCCAGCCTTCAGATTGGGATGCGCGCTCTCGCTCGGGGCCACTCCTAAATTGTGACCGAAGCTGAAGTCAATCTGTCGTGGAAGGTGGCTCGCACTCGCCTTCGGCGTTGGGAGTCACCTGCGAGCGTAAATCCAATGTGTGCGCGATCCAAGCAGCCTGGACTTCCTCGTGTAAATCGTGGCGTGCCATGGCCTCCTTGAGTATTTGCAAACGTCGATTGAACTGCCCACCCATGATTCGATGGATGGCGTGAGCCTCTTTGATTGAGCGCCCCGAATAGATCTGGTCAGCACCCAAAAATCGCATGACAAATTCAAGCTCGAGTCCGATAAGGCGCTGCCGATCCTGCCCCTTGAAGAAAAAGCCAATCATCGCATCGCCAAAGACAACCGAGTAGAAATCTTCAATGATAGTCCGCAATCCAAGTTCTCCCCCAGCCAGATCCATCAACGACTTGTTCATCTTCATCCTGACTACCCTACGAAACGCGCCGCGGAAAGAAACCCAATCGGAAGCTCAGTTCCTTCGTCCAAAGCAAGTTCCGCCAGAGCTTCACCGAGGACTGGTACAAACTTGAATCCATGGCCAGACAGACCTGCAGCAAAGGTCAGGCCTGGGAAATCAGCATGACCATCAATGATGAAATGTTCATCAGGGCTCCGCGTGTACATACAGGCTTCGTGTGCCAAGCAATGGCTCGAGACCCCCGGCAGATAATCAGCCGCAAAGCGAACGACGGGCGCCAAGTCCGATGGACGCAGTACTCCGTCAAGCTCGAGCGGATTCAGTACGGGTTCGCCGCCTGTGTGTTGGGCAACCTTCACGCCACGCTCATCCAGTTCTGGAAAGCCATAGAAGACTTCGGCCTCGCCCGTTTCAATCGCGAAGGGCACAAAGCCTTGCTTGCTGGAGAAACGATTGTCCGATGCGC
>JBLIOI010000043.1:0-33101 GCA_047639675.1 Planctomycetota bacterium
ACTATGTGCGTGGTAACCGCAAGCCCTCCGCGCGCGTCAGCGCCAGTGTGACAGCTGGCAGCGCGCCGCTTGAAGTCCAGCTCTCCAGTGAAGGAACGGCGGATAAGGACGGCGATGAACTCGAGTATCGTTGGACCCTGCAGCCGAGTGGTGAGTTGCTCTCCACGGAGGCGAATCCGAAGCTATCGATCCAGGCAGAAGGCAATCATACGCTCGAATTTGAAGTGCGCGATCCATTGGGCGCACGTTCGGTCGCGCGCCTCCCACTCGCCGTTGGAAATGAACCTCCACTCGTTGAGTTCAGCTCTCCCCATGTCGGCTCTTTCTTCAACTTCGACTCGCCAGTGTCCTACAGTTTGAGCATAAGCGATCTGGAAGATGGAAACTCCGAGGGTGATGCGGACCTCAGTTGGTGGATGGACAACGTCTTTGTCGAAGCGCAATTCGTAGAAGCAGGTCCGCTACGCCGTTCAGGCCGCGATACAGGCTCCTTCGAGCCCTTGGGCCTAGCGGCGATGAAGCGCTCAGATTGCTTCAACTGTCACGCAATTCGCGGCAGTGTCGTGGGCCCGGCACTGATTGAAGTCGCTATCCGCTACGCCAATGAGCCGGAAGCCTTGAATGCCTCAATGGAGCGCATCCGAAAGGGCTCGACCGGCGTTTGGGGCGAGTCGCAAATGTTGCCCCACGCGCACCTGGGAGAGCCTGAGCTGCGGGCGATGTTGGAGTGGATCTATGCGCTCGACGAGGACGAAGTACAAACTTGGATGAGGCCTGGGCACGGCGGCGAAGTGCTGGCGGAAGAACTAGCGACAGGTGAAGGCACAAGCGGTACTTTGATCCTCAAGGGACGCTACACAGATACGGGTAGCGAGACCGCGAATGCACTGACTGGCGAAGATCAGCGCTACCTGCGAACCTTCAAGGTCGAGGCGGAGCACTACAGTCGGCGCAAAGGAATTCAGCTCTACGATTCGGATTCGGCCTCAGGCGGGAATTTCATGGGATCGATCGATCACGGGAACTACCTGGTCTTTGAAGACGTGGACTTGGCCGGAATCAGCAGCTTGCGCTGTGGAGTTAGTTCTGCCGGCGCGGGCGCGACCGTCGAGTTCCGCAGCGGCAGTCCCGAGGGGGAGCTTCTCGGCACTTTTGAGATGGTCCCGAATGGTGAATGGGAGGACTGGTTCGAGGTCGAGCTGCCCATCCGCGACCCGGTTGGTCTTCACGACCTCGTTGTCGTTTTTGTAAATCCTGACTCTTCGGGCGGGCTGATGAATGTGGACTGGATCCACTTCCAGAGGAAGTGATCGCAGACTTAGTTTCGAGCCGTGTGCCTGGCGGGTTTTCGCGGTTAGAATGTGGCCGATATGACCTCAGCATTAGAAGCACTCGATTGCTTGCGCACGGGAAACCGCCGCTTTGTCGCCGGCCAAACGGCTCGCGACTCCGCAGCGGAAAAGCAGCGCCGCAAGGGCCTAGCGGTGGCCACCTACCCGATCGTAACGATCTTGGGGTGTGCGGACCCGCGTGTTGCACCAGAGCAAGCCTTCGACGAGAACAACGGCGACCTCTCCGTAGTTCAGGTTGCGGGCAACACCGCTTTGCCGACTCAGGTGGAAAGCACCGACTTGGCGCAGAATACTCCCTCGAGACTGGCAGCGTGGAGTTCTTCTACGGTTTGCCGTAGAGCTTGGAGCGCCAAAACGATTCTTCTCTAAGGCGAGTCAATACGTTGATCTGCCGCACTTCTACCGACTGCGAGAACTTCGCAACCTTTCACCCGAACTTCGCATAGCTGAGTTCTAGCGTTTCGATGACCTTGACCAAAAGTCCCAGCATGTCCGCTTACTCGCTTCAAGAGCGTATTACCAACCGGGCATTCGTACACATGGTGAGCATCATTCACCTTGCGAACTACGCTCGTGAAACTCAACCTGGCGACCCCAAGGTGGGGGGGCACCCCGCTAGTTGTGCGAGTTCGATGCACATCCTGTCAGCTTTGCACCTCGATGTGCGTCAGCCACAGGATTACGTCTGCTGTAAGCCTCACGCTTCGCCTACGGATCACGCTCTTCATTACGCTCTCGGCTTATTTCGTCACAACGAGAAGGTCGACGCCTTTGCGGACGAGCAGAAGGAAGGTTGGTTTAGCGCGGACGAGGCAGAGTTGACGATGACGACTCTGCGCAAGTTCCCGACGCGGGAGATTCCGCACGTATTCCAGAGCTATCACGCCGCCAGCGATCCGGACAACTGGCACTTCCTACCCAGTGGCACTGTCGGGATTCCGCCGGTGTGCTCTGGCTACCTGGCGCTTGCCTATCGCTATGCGGCGGACCATGGTTGGGAGGTTCCCGCGGAATCGCACTTCTGGTCCTTGATCGGGGATTCCGAGTTCCGCGAGGGTTCCTTGCTGGAAGCTATGCCCGACTTGGCCGAGCGCCAGTTGGGTAACGTCACTTGGATCATCGACTACAACCGTCAGAACTTGGACGGCACGCGCATTCCGAATGAGCGAGGATTAGAAGGGACAGATTGCGATCGGATTGAGCGCACCGCCGTGGCAAACGGTTGGCGGGTGATTCAGTTGCGACACGGTAGTGTGCGCGAGGAGCTCTTTGCACGCGAAGGGGGTGAGTGCTTGCGCGATGTATTCTCCGCTGGTATCTCGGACTATGAATTCCAAATGCTCGCGCTCAAACGCGATCCCCAGCGCATTCGTGATCTTTGGATCGACCGTTGCCCAAAGCTAGCCAAGCTGGTCGGATCGCTGTCCGACGACGAAGTTTTGGAAGCGATGATGGATCTCGGCGGACATGACTACGGCAAGGTCGCGAAGGCGCTACAGGACTCCAAGCTCGATAGTGATGTGCCGTGTCTTGTGATCGTGCACACTTTGAAGGGCTGGAACTTGGAGTGCATGGCGCACCCCGGTAATCACTCGACCTTACCCTCCAAGAAGGAAATCTCTGCCCTGTTGGAAGCCGAGGGGCTCGACTTAGAGCGCCCCTTTGTGCCGTTGGATGCGAAGAGCGCTGAAGGGAAATTCCTGGCCAAACGCCGCGACGTATTCCGTGCCGCCTTCGATGAACATGAGGAGTTGCGTGCGCGCAACAAGGCACGCGTCGCTCTCGCAGTCGAGGAGAGCGGCGGGATTCCCGACGACCTCGAGATCGACATGAGCCTCTTCCCGATGGCGCACACCCAATGGATGTGGGGGCAGATTGCATCGAAGCTGGCGCGCATTGGCATTCATGGGATGCACAAGAACACGAAAGGCGCCGAGTCAAAGCCCTTGTCCGATTGGGAAGCGCGTTGGCAGCCGGCGGCCCAGTTCGTCATGACGCTCTCGCCAGACGTTGGTTCTTCCACGAACCTCTCGCCTTCGATGGATTCGGGCGTCTATGGGCCCGGAGACGAACAGATGCGCGATCTTGAGCAAGAGCTGAAGATCAACACCCGCCACCCGGAGCTGCTCGCAACAACGGATGCCTGGACGCGACATATTCGCTTCGAAATTGCCGAGGCTAACGCGATGAGTGCCTTGGGTTCTTTCGGGATGATGGGCGAGTACGTCGGTCTGCCTTTCGTTCCGATCATGACGGTCTACGACTTCTTCGTGAAGCGCGCGTTGGACCAGCTCTACTACGACGCCTATTGGGGGTCCGAGTTCATTCTGATGGGAACGCCCTCCGGCGTTACGCTTTCTTCCGAAGGCGCGCAGCACAGCTGGAAGTCCGATATCCAGATGCCTAACTTGATCACCTGGGAACCCGCTTTCGCTCGCGAAATGGAGTGGATTCTCACCGATGCGATCAAGCGCCAAATGAGCGGCGACAACAAGGAACGAACCGGAGTGTTTGTGCGCGGCGTGACCCGCGGAATTGCTCAAGGAGAAATGCTTAACCGTGTTCGTCGACATGTCGCGAGTAAGGAACAGGCGCCGAGCTCGGCCCTGCGCCCGGCGAACGCCGGCGATGGTTGGGATGCAAGTGCTATCGAGGAACAGAGCCTACCGGCAGCTCCCGACGTCGAACTCTTGGCGGGCATTCGTGATGGCTGTCTAAAGGGAGCTTGGACGCTCGTCGATTATCGCGGCTATGTCGGTTACGAGCCGGGAGAGAATGTTGTGCAATTGTTCGTGATGGGCGCGCTTGTTCCGGAAGCGCTTGAAGCGAGCGATGCACTGCTCCAGTTGGGGATTTACACGAACGTTCACGTCGTCTCTTCTCCCGAACTGTTGCTCGGCATTCTTGGTGAGGCCGATGGCTATGCGCTTCTGCGCAATGAGCTAGGCGTTGACGGAAACTTGCACGGTGTGAAGTCCGCAACGGGAACGGAAGCTGGACTGATTGGGCTCTCCGGTCGTCGCGTACCCTGCGTCGCAGTTTGCGATGGCGAGGCTGGTTTGCTTGACAACATTGGTTCCATCCTCGGAGTTCGCTGCCGAACCTTAGCCGTACGCAAGTTCAGTAAGTGTGGTCGCCCCGATGAGATCTACGGATACCAACACCTGGACGCCAAGTCGATTGAAGAAGCTTGCGGCCAAGTACTCTCCGAAACAGCGATGGAAGACTTCGTTGTGGACGTTGCCTTGCTCGAACGATTCGCGTCTCGCCAAGCAGTTGAACGGCCGAATTGGCGTGAGCTGTGGAAGATGGACAACTGAGCCCTTGACCCACTTGGTGGTGAGACGTTCATTCTTTCGGGCCTAGTTTTGGGTCGCAAAGGCGACGTCGAACGCGCGGTCTTCTCCTAGGAGTGGACCGCTTGCATCGATGGTCTTGAAGACGAAGCGAAACGCCGGCATGGACAGTTGCATGTAAATCAGTCGCGAATACCTCGTGCACAAAGGGCCCAGGCGATCGATCAAGCCCCCAATCTCTCAATTGAAGCGGAGCGTGAGCCTGGGTGTTCGTGCCAGATTCGGTATTCACACCGTTTGCTGCTGCGCGAATTCTGTGCAATAGCTTTGAGTGAAGTAGGTTACGTCCACTGGTAGCGCTATCTGTGGGTTTCGTAAGGTCCTCAAGGCGAGCCCGTTCAGGTTCCGATGGTGACTCCCATGCACCACCGCTCCACTGCCGCTGCGCTCCTTCTCGTTCTCTCATGCCTCACAGCCTGCAACAGCCCGACTTCCGGCTCATGGCAGGCCACTCCTAGTGGGAGCCTGGCCGATGCTCAATCGATTTGGGAAGTCTGTGCTGGGGAGGGCGACGTAGAGGCTCAGTACATGCTTGGGCTGGTTTATGACGAGGGCGAAGGTAGATCTGCGGATACCCGCCTGGCCGTCGACTGGTACGGAAAAGCTGCGGCACAAGGCTTTGCGCCGGCACAAAATAACTTGGGCCTGCTCTACTACGGAGGGAAGGGAGTTGAGAAGTCGCACACGAAAGCTGCTCAGTGGTTCACCCTCGCGGCGGAACAAGACTTTGCCCCTTCACAAACGAATCTGGCAGTGATGTTTCTGTACGGCCAAGGTGTAGAACAAGACTACACGCAAGCCTTGGCTTTACTCCGCTCCGCAGCGGAGGCTTCGGATCCGAGCGCCGAGCGGTTACTTGGTTCGATCTTTCAAAAGGGGATCGGAGTAGACAAGAATCCGGAAGTGGCCATGGTCTGGTTTCAGTTGGCAGCTAAGGAAGGTGTGGCTTATGCACAGTTCCAGTTGGGACGCATGTATCGCGAAGGAGAAGTCGTCCCCTGCGACAATGACCAGGCCCTGTATTGGCTTGAGTTGGCTGCTCAGCAAGGGATCGGCGAGGCTCAATGTCTAACCGGATGGATGTACTTCAAAGGACAAGGTACACAAGAGAACCACTTGACGGCTGCCCATTGGCTGAAGTTGGCTGCAGATAGTGGTCTAGCCGTAGCTCAGGCGAAGCTTGGCTTGATGTACTTGAATGGACAGGGTGTTTCCCAAGATGATCAGTTGGGCGCGACTTTGTTGAAGCGTTCGGCTGAGCAGGGGTTGCCCATTGCCCGGTACAACTTGGGATTGTTGTACGCCAAGGGTCAAGGCGTCGAGAAAAACCGAGGCACTGCGATGTCCTGGATCGAGCAGGCAGCGCATGACGGATGTCAAGAAGCCCAAGCAATGCTTGCCGGGATGGGTGCGGGAGATGCCCACCGATTTGAAGATGAAAGTTCAGTCCAGTAACTAATTTACAAGTGAGCGCCTGCAGATCCGAAGAGTTCTGTGGGCGCTTCTTTGTAGCTAGGGAGTGGGCGGAACCGAACTGCGTGGAGCCTTGCTGAAGGTGCTATGGCCAGGATGCGCACGACGCAACTTGATGCGTGCTTGTCACCTGCATGGGTGAGTTCTGTGCAAGGCTTCGAAAGTGGCGACCTTGGCCAGCAGGGAGCTGGCGTCAAGCGGAAGGACTGGATGAACAACCGCGCTAATCGGATCGCTTGCGAGCTAGGTGCGTGCTGGTAAGCTCTGTCCCGACAAGGGGCCCGATCGAGACCCCCGATTCAATTTAGGACAGCTCATGACTATTCAAGCACAGCCTGGAATCCTCGAACCCGTACCGCCTCTCGCCCGTTACCTGACGTTTCGCCTGGTGCCCGGAGCTGATCCAGTAGCCGTTTTGGTGGCGCTAGGGAAGCTCAAGGCCGATGCGAGTTGCGTCTACGGGCTGGGACAGTCGCTCGTTCAATTTGTTGGGGCACAGGTTCCCGGCTTGCGCTCCTTTCCAAACCTTGAAGGTCCCGGCGTCGGGATGCCAGGGACTGCTGGGGCCTTGTGGTGTTGGTTGCGTGGCGACGACCGCGGCGAGTTACTGCACCAAGGACGCGCGATTGCCAAGCAGCTCGCTGGGTGCCTCGAACTTACTGAAGTTACCAGCGGTTTTCGCTATGGCGCGAGCTTGGACTTGACTGGCTTTGTAGATGGGACGGAAAATCCTAAAGATGAGCATGCGGTCGAGGTGGGCTTTGTTTCAGGTGCTGACGAAGGCTTGAGCGGCGGTAGTTTCGTTGCAGTGCAAAAGTGGCAACACGACTTGGCCCAGTTCGAGGCCATGTCCAGCGCCGAACAAGACGCAACTATCGGGCGTCGAAAAGTCGGCAACGAAGAAATTTCTGATGCGCCGCCTGCAGCTCACGTCAAGCGCACGGAACAAGAAGCCTTCGACCCCGAAGCCTTTGTCTTGCGGCGTTCCATGCCTTGGGCTGATGGCATGGATGAAGGACTAGTCTTCGTCGCCTTCGGAGCGAGCTTCGATGCCTTCGAAGTTCTCGCCCACAAGATGCTTGGGCTCGACGACGGTATCGTCGATGCGCTCTTTCGCTTCACACGAGCCACAACCGGCAGTTACTACTGGTGCCCGCCCATAAGCGGCAGTCATCTCGACTTGCGTTCGCTCACAGGTGCTTGCGAACCAAGCTCTTGATCAGCGCATGGCTTCTTAGCGAGATGTTCTCGCTCTCGATCACTTGCCCGGGTGGTGTACCTGGAGGCTCAAGATCGTAGAGCTCCACGCCACCTTCACGGCTTGAGATGGGGTCCGTCCAGCCGATCAAGCGGTAGCGACTCGTGCGCAGAGATGTGCCGATCCAATTGCCGCGACGCCAATGGGAGATGGCGGCGGAGCGGTGTTTAGCGGTCGGATAGGCGAGGACGGACGAGAAGCTTAGGCCAGCTACATCAGTGAGCAAGGGCACGTGGCAAAGCTCGGCCAGGGTTGGGTAGACGTCGAGGGATTGGATTAGCGCGCGGGTTGATGTTCCTGCGTGGGTTACGCCGGGGACGCGCATGAGTAACGCGCTGCGGAGCGACGCTTCATAGACGGTATGTTTTCCAAACACACCGAGTTCACCCAAGTGGATGCCGTGATCGCCCCAGACGACAACGATCGTATCGCTCGCGAGACCCAGGGTTTCGAGGCTGTCCAGAACGCGGCCCACTTGAGCATCCACGTAGCTGACGCACGCAAAGTAACCGTGTCGTAGCTTTGCCAATTCAGCGGTCGGCCAGGAGCCATTTCTATAGCCAGAGCCCGTGTAGTTGTTTGTAACTTCGCCGCTCTGCGATAGACCGTTCATCGGTGGCAAGTCTTCCGGAATCGAAGTTTGCTCGCACCTTGGCAGAGTGTTGGGGTCGTACAGATCCCAGTACTTCTTCGGAGCCGCGAAGGGCAAGTGGGGCTTATAGAAGCCAACTGCCAGGAAGAATGGCTGCGATTGATCGACGAGTCTCTCCATCCGCTTGATGACTTGGTCGGCGATCATTCCATCCGGATATGCAGAGTCGTCAACATCGGCCGCTTCACTGATTGGACCGCGACCGAGATCAAACGATGCGCCGTTTGCGTATCCTCGTAGAAGGTGGTGCGGGGAGCTCCACGGCCCTTGATCGGTCTGCAGTTCATCCCAAGCATCTGGCAGTTCCGGTCTCCCGTAGCGCGTTTTACCGTCGTTGGATTGTGAGACCTTTCCAATGCAGATGGTCTGATAGCCGGCGGAGCGGAAGCTCGCGGGGAGTGATGTGCCCGGAGCCGACGCTTGTTGCAAGCTATCGAAGGCGCCGTTGCCGTAGTGCGATGGAAGGCTTGGTTCCTGGCCCGTCAGGAAGGAGTAGCGTGATGCGCCACCCGTCGGGAAGGTCGCATATTGCCTATCAAAGCGCAGCCCGCTCGCGGCGAACTTGTCCAGGTTCGGGCTCTGAACATGATCTGCGCCATAGCACCCGAGCTCCGGCCGCAAGTCGTCGATGCAGATCAAGAGAACGTTGGGGCGCTTTCCCGTGTAGCTCGGTGGGGCTTCTTGTTCAACCGGTGCGCTGCAAGAGATAGCGAGGACGGCGATAGCGATCAGGGTCTTTTTGGGTTCAGCTACCATGGAGGTACCTTAGTGTCTTCCAATCGCGCTTGGCAGTCTCAGCGCTAGTTCGATTCAATCCAGCTGAAAATGACAAACGCGAAGGCCAGAAGTAGCAAGGGCGTGAAGAGTAGAATTCCCGTGTGGCTGCGAAGCTGCGGGGGCGTGCTGCTCTTGGGAATCCTGATCTTGATCTTGGGCTATCCGGCGCTGATCGGCGCGCTCGGCGGCGCTTGGAGCAAGACGGACGGGGATTGGCAGGCTTCGCTGTCGCCGGCAGCCAAAGAGTTGCTGCAGCTGGCCTACGCTGACTTGGACTCGACGCGGTTGGTTGATGTGCACGTGCACTTGGCTGGCATTGGGAGCGGGGGCAGCGGCTGCGAAGTTCATCCCAACATGCTCTCTTGGAGTTCGCCGCGGGCGCACGTGCGCTTTGAACTGTACCTCTCTGCCTCGGGCGTCGAGAACCTGGAGCGGGCCGATCAAGAGTTCGTGGAGCGCTTGACGCAGTTGATCGCCAGCGCACCCGGCGCCGGTCGCTTTGGCCTGATGGCCTTCGATCACGCCTACCATGAAGACGGCAGCGTGAATCTGGAACACAGCGAGTTCTACGTTCCCAATGAGTGGGTTTGGCAAACTTGCCAAATCGACCCGCAGCGCTTATTGCCAGTCATCTCGGTGCATCCCTATCGGCGCGACGCCCTGCAGGAACTCGAACGCTGGGCTGCCAAGGGCGCGCGGCTCGTCAAGTGGTTGCCGAACGCTATGGGGATCGACCCGGCCAGTTCCCTGTGCGATGAGTTCTACGCCAAGATGGTGGAACTCGATCTAACCTTGCTAACCCACACGGGTCTGGAGCTGGCCGTCGAGGCGACGGAGCTGCAAGCCCTCGGCAATCCATTGCGCTTGCGCCGAGCGCTCGATCGCGGAGTGCGCGTGATCGCTGCCCATTGCGCCAGCCTTGGCGATGACCTCGATCTCGACCAGCCTGCAGCCAATCGTCCGCGCTTGTCTTCTTTCGAGCTATTCCTTCGCTTGATGGGGGAGCCTAAGTACGACGGGCTCCTATTCGGCGAGATTTCTGCTGTCACCTTGGTGAACCGGCTTGATGAGCCACTACGTGTTCTGCTGGAACGCAAGGATCTGCACGCGCGCTTAGTCAACGGTAGCGATTATCCCCTGCCTACGCTCAATGCAGTGATCCATTTGCGCCCGCTGGTCAACAAGGGGTTCTTGACCGAAGACCAAGCCGAAGCCCTGCGCGAGATCTACGATAAGCACCCATTGGTTTTTGATCTGGTGCTGAAACGAACTCTGCGTTCGCCGACCACCGGTGAAGGTTTCGCACCAGAGGTTTTTCTGAGCGCGCCGTCCATGGGTTTCTGAGCGGTTGTTCAGCGCTAGCTCCGAGTTGCGTGGGTCGCAGTTCAATCAAAGAGATGGCGCGAAATGGAGTCCGAGAGTTTGGAACCGAAACGCAGGTCCAAGTCGTTGTGCCCGGCGCCGGGGACTTCCACCAAGCTTCCATCGGGGAAGGCTTGGGACAAACGTTGGCCCATCTCCACTGGAGCGACAAGATCCAAAGTTCCATGAACTACGAGAGTCCGGATGTCGATCTCTCCGGCCAAGCTCATGTTGTCGAAGGGATGCTTGAGCAGGATCCCGACGGGTAACCACGGGAAACGCACACGCCCGGCTTCAAGGATGCTCGTCGGCGGAGAAATAAGCAGTAGTCGATTGCCCAGTCCAAGGTGGGCCAGGTGAGTGGCACTGAAGCTTCCCAGGCTTTGGCCTCCCAAGAACAGGTTGTCTAGATCGCGAGCGCGAGCGAGTTGCTGGCCAAACTCTGCCGTGCGTTCCGCGGCGGAGAAAATTGAAGCGATCCCGGGATGGCCGCTACTCTCTCCATAGCCGGGGTACTCGGTAACTACCGTCAGTAAGCCGTACTTCGGAAACTCTATCGCGTGATGGAGTCCGTTAGAAAGATCCGCGCCGTTGCCGAGGAACCAGAGCAGTATCCCTCGAGGTGCCTCTTCCGGATGACCGACAGCGATGCGGTAGTTGTCGCCCAGTGCGGAGGTCAAGCGCTTGACTTCCACGTTCTGCGGCAGGCTGAGTGGCCGGCCGCGGCCCTTGCCGGCACGTGGAAAGAGGATCGAGTCTTGAGTCAGGAAGACTCCAGCGCAGACCAACACGTAGAGGCCCGCGAAGAGAGCCAATGGACGAATAATTCTCTTCACCATCTGTTGGGTTAGTATTTTGCGGGCCTCGATAGATTCATTGACCCAGTGCTAGCGGGGAGCCTGTTCTGTACTCACGTGAACTAGCCAGCGCATTCCTGACTGCTTCGCCGACTAACGGATCTGTGCGCGCACGAGGCGAGAGCGCAAAGGGTTCGTGGGGAACGCCGGCTCGGACTACTCGTGCTGAACTTCTTTCTGTTTGCTGAAAAGGCTAACCACGACCAAGGCTAGAACGCTGAAAAGCACCGCCGGGAGGGCCGCATCCAGGTTCGACATGAACTCATGCATGCGGGTCATCTCTGCGTTCAGAAGAGCCTCTACAACCAGCGAACCCAGCCAGAATTCCCACAAGATGGCGGTGCCGAGCCCGGTGATCATCGAGGTGACAGCGCCCGCCGGTGTGGCGCCTTTCCAGAAGAGCGCGGCTAGCAACGGGGGAGTGATCGCTGCGCCGTACAAGGTGTAGGCGAAAATCGCCACGCTGAAGAACTCGTCGGACAGAAAGGCAAAGCCTAGAGCGATCAGGCCCAACACAACTACTGTTCCGCGACCGGCACGAATAGTCTGCTTGTCCGTGGCCTTAGGGTTGAGGAAGCGTTGGTAGACATCGCGTACCAATGAACTCGCAGGCGCAAGCAAGTAGGAGTCAGCTGTCGATACGACGACGGCGACGACCGTTGCCGAAAGTAAGGCGCCGAGTAGTGTAGGCAGGGCTTCAAAAGCGATGTGCACAATGACGTGCGCCTCGTTCTCCGGTGCGGTCATCTTCCCTTGAGCGACGAGCGCTACGCCGCACAAGGCGACGGCGATGATCAACCAATCAAGTATAAGCACCCCGAAGAACATGCCCGCGGCTGAACGTCGTGCTGTCTGCGGATCCTTGGCGGAGAAGAACCGTTGGTACATGTTCGCGTCGCCCAGGATTAAGAGAAAGGGCGGCAACAGATAGGAGATAAAGTGTGCTGGGCTGTAGGCGAACAGGCCGCGATTGGCTTCAGGAAGGTTGGCGATGACCTCGCTCGGGCCCCCAACCTTGGACAGCAGAATCGGAAGGGTGATGGCGAGTCCCAGAAACATTAGGATGCCGTTCGCCAGGTCCGTGTAGGCGACGGAGAACATCCCAGCGAGAGCTGTGTAGGCGATGACGAAGACTGCGACGAGAATGATCGCTTGGGTGTGAGAGACGTCCGGAATCACGCGCTCCATAACCGCCGAGCCGGCACGGTACTGATACGAGACGATGATCAAGTAACCAGCGAGTAATGCGATCGTACCGATCACTCGCGCCGCCACGCCGAAGCGTTCCTCGAGGATGTCTTGAATCGTGAACTTCTCCATGCGGCGGATGCGCGCCGCTAGGAGGAACAAGATGAATATCCCAACGGCACTGGAGAGCGGGAGGACAAAGGCCGCCATACCGTCAGTAAATCCTCGTTGAGCATTTCCAAAGATGCTCCCGACCCCGATCCATGTGGCCAAGAGAGTTCCCGTAAGAACGGCTCCGGAAAGGCCGCGACCCGCCAGGCTGAAGTCTTCCTGTGTCTTTACTTTGCGGGCCTTGATGGCCCCAACACAGATCAGAACCCCGAGATAGATGATGAGGAATACTGCATGCATGGCGGCACAGTACCAATTTCGCTAGTGTGAGCGGCCTGGGCTGGTTGAATTCAATTGCTGAAGGGGGCGTTGCTTCCCGCAGCTCGCCAGCTGAGGCCCCAATAAACTCTTCGAATCTTCATGCGAGTTCTAGCGGTAGACGACAACCCGGACTTCCTGCGCGTTGCAGCCCTTGCAATGGAAGGGGCGGGCTACGACTTCAAGTTGGCCTGCGACGGATCCGAAGCGTTGCGTATTCTCAGCGACGAAAGCATCGAGCGCTTTGACGCAATCTTGCTCGACATCGAAATGCCCAACACGGACGGCTGGGAACTTTTGATGCGTGTGCGCGAGAGTGGAGACGAAATCCCCATCCTGTTTATTACGGGCCGCGATACCATCGAAGAACGCGTGCGCGGTTTGCGGCTCGGCGCGGATGACTTCATTTGCAAGCCGGTGGAATTCAGCGAAGTGCTCGCGCGGGTCGAAGCCGTCGTGCGGCGGCGCCAGTCACTTCCGACGGTCGAGTTCGGCGACCTATGCCTCGACTTGGCGCGCCGCAAGGTTGGGCGTGGAGGCGTGAACATCGAGCTCAGTCCGCGCGAGTATGATTTTCTCTATGCGCTCGTTAAGGCCAAGGGCGAAGCCGTTTCCCGTGAGGATCTCTTGCGAGAGGTTTGGGACATGGACTTTGATCCGGGGACGAACGTCATTGATGTTCACGTTGGTCGCGTACGCAAGAAGCTGGACCGCCACGGCCCTTCATCCATTGAGACCGTACGGGGCGCCGGCTATCGCTTGATCCTCAATCCTTTTCAGTCGAACTAGGCGAGACCCGAAGCGCCACACTTCGTTAAAAGGAGAATCGCCGCAACACAGGGGGACTGCTGCGGCGATTCGATAGAAGGGGGGGGAATGGTCACTGGTGCCCCGAGTTTTAAAGGGAGCGCCCGGACTCATCGCTTCTAATAAAAAGCGAGGGGGGTGACTTACCCAAGATGGCTTGGCGCCAGTCTTAGCATTCATCGTTTGGGGGGAATGACTCCTGCCGAGATCCCCTCGCTGGTGGGATCGTAGGACAAGACTCCGAAACTCCCCATGAACGATCGTTTAGTCGTGAAGAAAGAGGAATTCGCCCGATGGATATTTAGAGGCCCCAGGTGACCTCAATGGCGTTTGTGCTGTTGACCGTCCCCGTGCAGGGGCCGGATCCATTGCGATACCAGTACTGGAAGTAGTTCGTTTCACCGGGCTGGGTTCCGAGGAACACAGAAATGGTGGGGGCTCCCATGATCGGAATCGTCCCGCCACTGTTGAGTTTTTGGATGTTCACGGGCTGTGAGACACAGCGCAAGCCCATGTCGAAGGGCATGCCAGAATCGCCGGAAGCGAGGGTGCTCGAGGCGAAGAAGCTGGGTGCACCAACCGGGATCTGAGTCGCGGTCATCATCAAGGTGTCGTTACTGATGCTCGGAATCCCAGAAGCCGTGAGCGATCCGACGCTGCCTTCGCGCGGGTTACCGTTGTTGCCACAGGGGCAATCAATACCGCCGTTGGATGAGCCGTCCGCTTCACAGAATGAGCGGGTCCCGGCAGGCACTCGTCCGGAACGCCGTCGAGGTTGAGGTCGTTCGAGCCGCCCGGGATGTCGTCAGCGTCAGCGATGCCGATGCCGTTGCAGTCAGGAGCGTAGTTGTAGCAGACCTCGACGTTAGCACCGGCTTCCGTGAGGAACTGGGTGGTCAAGTTGCCTGAACCGGTTGTGGCTGAGCTGCTCATGGCTGCGACGGGGAGGACGATGGTGCCGGGGCCGGTGAACAGTGCGAGGTCAGCAGGGAGAGATGGGTTGACCGACTGGGTTTTCATCACGGAAATGTTGCCGTGGGTGATGCCTAAGGTGCACCCGGAGTCGATGCTGCCGTCAGCGCTCGTGAGGTTGTCTGTGAAGTCCTGATTAGAAACCACAATGTCGGGGACGCTTCATGTCGGGGCGCGTCAGTTCGATAGCCGCCTGGTAGTTCGTTTAAACGGTTGAGGGCTGGGCGTCCAAGCTCTCGACTGCTGGAGAGCTAAAAGTTGGCCTCTGGTTAACTCGAAATCGACGCATTGAAGGATTCCGAGATCCGAGTCGAACGTGGGGATAGTGACGGTGTTCGACCAGTCAGTGGTCTGGAGTTGGATGGAGTCTGTAGCGCAAGTTTGCTGGGGCATTGCTGTCGCGATGCCTGCGAACGCGAAGAAGAGTGTTGTGGCGCTGATGCTTGAAAGACTCCTGTTGATTGAGACTTTGTTGAAGCTGTGAGGTGTCGCTGTCTTCTAGCCGCGAGAATGATGTGCCAAGTGCAGTTCGGTAGCCCGAATTGTTGGCAATGAATTCGTAGTCCAAGAGTCTCCTGGCTCTTGGTCAGTAAAGTGACCTTGCTTGACCGAGATACAAGCGTGGTCGGTTTGAATAGATCAGCCCTATGAACTAATCGGTGGGCGAGTACACATGCGGTCTTGGAATCCTCAAACGCGTGTTCTCACCCATGGGTGTAGCTTGTGAAATGCAGCTAATTCGCCGTGACATGTGCATTTGCGCTCTCTTCGCATCATTCTATACCGGCATGGGTTGCCTCGGATGAAGTGTGTCTCTTTGGCGCATATCTGTGAATCTGGCGGCGATACGCATGGATCGCAGGTCTTTTTGCCAGCAATTAATTCGATCGCCAGCGCCAGCCATTCGTTTGGCGGCTGGGCGCGGGTAGACTCGCCGGCAACATGCCTGCTCCCCCCAAAGATGCAATCTCCTTGCTTGCCAAAGTGACTCGAGTAGATGCTTGCGGCGACGATGCTGTGTTGCTCGAAGTCGAGTCCGGAACCTTCGCTGAGGAGCTAGCCGCCGGACGTTTTTTCATGTTACGGAGAGCGGATGGCGTTGGTCCGCTCATCCCGCGTCCTTTTTCGCTCTACAAGAAAAGGGGTTCACGGCTTGAGTTTCTAATCAAGACGATTGGCCCAGGAACACGTGCCTTGGCTGCTGCGGAAGTCGGCAGCGAAATCCAGACCATCGGTCCTTTGGGAAATGGTTGGCCGAAGCCAGAAGAGGGCAGCCACCGGGTGATGCTAGCCGGGGGAATCGGATCAGCACCCTTCTATGTCGCGATCGAGCAATGCTTGGCAGCGGGCATAGCGCCGAGCGCGATGACATTGATATACGGCGCCGCCACGCAAGGCATGCTCTACGACATCGCCGCCTTCGAAGCGTTGGGGGTCAGAGTTCTCCCAACCACCGATGACGGCACGAGCGGTTTTCACGGACACGTAATTGGCGCCCTCGAAGTTGAATGGGAGGCCGGACGCATTCCTCGCGACTGTCAACTCTTCGCCTGCGGGCCTGAGCCGATGCTGCACGCGGCCGAGCGCCTTGCCCAATCAAAAGACTTGCCCGCCTGGCTGAGCCTCGAATCTTATATGGGCTGCGGCGTCGGCATCTGCAACGGTTGCGTAGTGAGCACCCGTCCCGACGGCCCGCTCGCCGCCTGGCCCAACGCCAAATGTTGCGTTGAAGGCCCCGTGTTCGAATCGCGCGCCGTTGCGCTCTGAACCTACCTCAGAGCGGTCGGGATTCAACTACATCCAGGCGCCGCCGTTCATGTCGAGGGACTGTCCGGTAACGCCACGTGCATCTGGAGAGATGAGCCAAGCCACCATGCCGGCGATGTCGTCGACTTCGCTCATGCGACCTAGCGGTACTGCTTGCATGGCAAGCTTGTAGGCTTCTTCTGGAGTGATGCCCATGCCTTGGGCCATGCCATCGATGCCGTCGCGGGCCATGCTGGTGTCAACCCATCCAGGGCAGATGGCGTTGACTTGGATCTCCTCTGCGGCGAGTTCTGCGGCTAGGGCGCGCACCAATCCGAGGATGCCGGTTTTTGAGGCACAGTAGCCGGTGTAGCCGGGCACGCCGATGCGCGCGAGGATGGACGAGATGGCGAGCAGGTGACGAGCGCCATATTTGGCGTTCGCTAGGTGTTTCTGCGCGGCGCGGAAAGAGTTGTACGTGCCCGTCAAATTGACACTGACCAATTCGTCGAAGCGATCATCCGGGCCGTCGCCATTGCTGCCGCCAACGCCAGCGTTAGCGACGAAGGCGTGCAGCTCGCCGCGCTCGGCGGCTGCGGTGGCGAGGACCGTGTCCAGCGCTTCGCGCTCGCGTACATCACAGGAGGCGTAGCCAAGTTCAGAACCGTCGCCCATGCGCTGCGCTTGGCAGGCGAGTGCCGTTTCTTCCAAGCGCGATGCATCTCGCGCCAACAAGGTCAAAGCGGCGCCTTCAGCCCAAAGCCGCTCCGCGATAGCCCTTCCAATGCCTGTCCCTGCGCCACTCACAACGATGTGCCGCCCAGTGAAGCGGTTCAGGACCGCGTTTTTCATGTCGTTTCCCATAGCTCGAAATATAGCAATCCAGCGCGCTACCCGAGCAAGCGGGTTGCCTTTCTGCGGAGAAGACGGAAACTGCCCCCATGAAAACGACGCGACAGCAGATTCCTGGTCTTGTCCTATTCGAGCACGAGTTTGAGTTGCCCCTGGAGCATGGGAAGTCTGGAGGCGAAAAAATTCAGGTCTTTGCGCGTGAGGTCACGACCCCGGAGCAGGAGGGAAAGGATTTGCCGCGGCTCTTGTACTTACAAGGCGGTCCTGGTTTTCCCTCCGGGCGTCCTCTTGACGCTTCCGGTTGGCTCGGCCGTGCTTTGAAGGACTTTCGTGTCGTGCTACTCGATCAACGTGGAACGGGACGTAGCACGCCTGTGACAAGCGAGTCGTTGGAGGTGAAGGGTGAAGGAGAAGGCATGGCGAACTACCTCCGCCACTTCCGAAGCGATTCTATTGTGCAAGATGCTGAATGCATCCGACGCGCGTTGATGGGGGAGGACGGCAAGTGGACCTTGCTCGGCCAAAGCTACGGTGGTTTTTGTTCCGTTCACTATCTGAGTGTTGCGCCGGATAGCTTGGATGCTGTCTTGATCACCGGGGGCTTGCCGGGCATCGCGGCGTCGACGGAGGAAATCTACCGGTTGACTTACGCCAAGCTCATCGAAAAGAACCGCAAGTACTACGCGCGTTATCCAGGTGACGTGGAACGTGTCCGTGAGATTGCCGCTTACCTCCAAGAGAACGAGGTGACGTTACCCGGTGGATCCCGCTTAAGTGTTCAGGGCTTCCAGGCCCTCGGGATCTCGTTCGGCATGAGCGATGGATTCGAGCCTCTGCACTACCTGGTTGAAAGTGCCTTCGTCCAAGGCGTGAACGGCAGACAACTCAGCTACGGCTTCTTGCGCGGTGTGCAGAACTCCACCAGCTACGACACAAACCCGATCTTCGCAATCCTGCACGAGCCGATCTACTCGCAAGGGACGGCTCCTGCTTGGTGCGCTTCTAGGTTGCGTTCCGAATTCCCCGAGTTCGACGCAGCGGATGGCCCCTTATTCTTCACATGCGAGATGATCTTCCCTTGGATGTTCAAGGAGATCCAAGAGTTGCAAAGCCTGCGCAGTGCAGCCAATATATTGGCCGCAGACAGCACCTGGGGCAAGCTATACGACTTGGAGCGCCTGGCTGCCAACACGGTTCCTGTCGCCGCCGCTGTCTACCACGACGACGTTTACGTTCCAGTGGAATTGTCACTCGACACCGCTTCCCGCATCCCAAACGTAAGGGCCTGGGTGACGAACGAGTACGAGCACAACGGCCTGCGAGCCGATGGGAAGCGTATCCTGGGCCGTCTCTTGGATATGGTTCGCGGGAACGTCTGATCAGCGTCGAATTATGGGCGGCCCTCGACTAACATCTCGCCCATGAACCTCACAGAAGCCATCCGTGCCCGTCGCTCCGTCAAGCAATTCGATCCCGATCACCGCCTGACTGATGACGAGTTTCGTCATCTCTTCAGTCACACGGTTCTCGCGCCGACTTCATTCAACATGCAGAACTGGCACTTCGTTGTAGTCAACGACCGCGAACTGCAAACCAAGATCTGCGAGGCGGGTTGGAATCAGGCTCAGCTACGAGACGCATCGGCGACAATCGTCTTCGTGGGTAATCACATGGGTTACCAAAACATGGATCGCACCCTGCGCAAGGCTCCCGAAGACATTCAGAAGATGTTCGGTGGCATGATCCCCGGACTCTACGCCAAGAACGAACAATTACGACGTGACGAGTCGATTCGCTCGGTTGGCATGGCTGCTCAGAACCTGATGCTGATGGCCAAAGATATGGGCTATGACTCGTGTCCGATGATTGGCTATGACGCCAAAAAAGTAGACGCCATCATCGAGTTGCCCGAGGGCTACGAGAGCTTGATGATCGTAACAGTTGGCAAGCCGCTAACTCCTGCGCGCCCACGTATGGGGCTGCTCAACCTGGAAGAGGTTCTTTCTTTCAATACCTTCGGCAACAACACGTTGACCGGTGAAGTCGACGACGCTTAGCCTTAGATGTGGTGCACCGGCCCGTCGCCTGCGATCGCAGCGCGCAGGGTTCGGCGCACATAAACTGGAACCATCCGGCGGCGATAATCCATGTCGCCGGGGATGTTGTCGAGGGGCTTGCACTGCTTGTGGGCCCTCTTCGCAACTTCTTCGATAGCGGTCTCGAACTCGGGCGATCCGACCCTCACACCGACGATCAGCTCGGCGATCTTCTTGACGCGCGTCGGTCGCGCTTGCAAAGCGACCAGGACTAAGTCGCACTCGAGCACGACATCATTGTCGTCCAACTCAAAACGCACGGCACAGCCGATAAGTGGGAAGTCGATCGATCCCCGTTCGCGCAGCTTTCCGTAGGCGCTGCGATGACCAGGTCCACGCAAGGGCAGTTGGATGCCTGTCAGGATTTCGCCAGGCTTGGAAGCTTTATTGTAGATGCCGTCAGCGACCCACAGATCATCAATCGGGAGCACGCGTTCGCCGTCCGGAGTCGCGAAGGTGAGAATCGCGCCCAGGCTCATTAAGGCCGGCGCACTATCATTGCTCGCCGCAGCTACGCACTTTTTGCCGCCTTCGACCACGTGGCAAACGCTGCCATCTTTCTTGAGGCAGAAGCCCAAAGCTTGGCGCCAGAAGTGAGTTTGGTTAATCCATTGGCAGCGCGTATCGAGCATCACATTGCCGCCGAGGGTTCCCATGCGCCGGTGTTGCGGGCCGGCTATAAGCGATGCAGCCTGAGCAAGTACCGGCGCGTGTTGCGCGACATCCTTGGATGCAGCAACGATGTCAAGCGGAGTCATCGCCCCAATCATTAGGTTGTGGCCCTGGAGCTCAAAGCCCGAGAGCCCCGCGATGCATCCCAGTGAGATGACGACATCTACGTCATAGATTTCGTGCTTGAGGTTCGGCAAGAGGTCCGTACCGCCAGCGATGATCATTGCGCGTTCGCCGTACTGAGCGAACAGTTTGCAAGCGTCGCTGACCGTCTCGGGCTCTCGCAGATCAAATGTGGGTAAGCGCAACATTAGATCGCACCCCCAGCTTCCACTTTTCTTTCAAGTGCTTCGAGCACCTTACCCGGCGTGAATGGCAACTCGCGTAGGCGAATGCCGACCGCGTCGTGCACGGCGTTTGCGATTGCGGGTATGACGGAGTGCAAGGGGCCTTCTCCAGCTTCCTTCGCTCCGTAGGGGCCTTCCGGGTCGATGCTCTCAACGATCAGCGCGTCAATTTCCGGCGTGTCGAGTGCGGTCGGAATGTGGTAATCGAGAAGCGAGGGGCCCGCGTGCAATCCAAAACGGTTGACGGTGTGGTGTTCCATTGTGACTTCCGCTGCGCCCATATAGACCGAGCCTTCGATTTGCCCTGCCACCAAAGTGGGGTTCAAAGCGCGACCACAATCGTGTGCGCACCAAACTTTTTCACAGGTGATGCGGCCGGTCTCCGTATCGACCAGCACCTCGGCAATGTGCGCAGTGAACGAGTAGGCGGGAGAAGCGCCGATTGATCCGCCGCGATAGTCGCCACCGAGCGTCGGTGTGTTGTATGCGCCGGTTGCGCCAAGCGTGTCGAAGCGTGCCTCTGCGATGTGGAAAGCTTCCTTGATAGTCATGGTCTTCTCAGCGTCGGATAGGCACAGGACAACTCCACCGCCGAGACGAACCGCGGCGGCATCCACTTCCCAATGCTCGGCGACCGCGCTGCAGATCTTCTTACGCAGCTTGCGGCAAGCATCGATCGTCGCGTTGCCAACCATGAAGGTCACACGGCTCGAGTAGGCGCCCAGGTCCACGGGGCAAAGGTCCGTGTCCGCAGCAACCACACGAATGTCGGACACGTCCACGCCAAGTTCTTCCGCAACCAAGTAACTCACCACTGAACTCGAGCCTTGACCGATGTCATTGCCGCCGGTGAAAACAGTCACGCGCCCCGAGCGATCGAGTTGAAGCTGGATTCCAGCTTGGGGCATGTCGTTCGGGTAGATCGGGTAGTTGGTGCCCGAGATGTACATCGAACCAGCAACGCCGAGTCCGCGTCCTTCGGGCAAATTGCCGTGACGAGTCTTCCAATTACTGTTCGCCTCAACCAAGTCCAAGCACTCCATGAACCCGTTGGAAGTGATGCGCTGGCCGTTGACAGTCTTGGTGTATTCGCCGACCCAGTTGCGCCGCCGCAGTTCAATCGGATCGAGTGAGAGCTTCTCCGCAATTTCGTCGAGCTGAATCTCAAAGGCGAAACGTGGCTGAACCGAGCCATGCCCGCGCTTGGGTCCGCAAGGGGGTTTGTTGGTGAAGACACGCGTCGAGTCGAAACGGTAGGTCGGCATGTCAACCGGCCCCGTTAGCAACTGACCTGAATAGTAAGTCGTCACCAAGCCAAAGGAGCTGTACGAGCCGCCGTCGATCAGAATCTTGGCGTCGGTACCCGTCAACTTGCCGTCCTTATTTGCGCCGGTACGATAGGAAAGCTGCATCGGATGGCGACCGCGGTGCGCGTAGAAGACTTCCTCGCGCGTCCAGAGCATCTTGACTGGCCTGCCAGTGATCATGGCGAGCTTCGCGACACAGAACTCCAAGCTGAAGGGGTCCGACTTGCCGCCGAAGGCTCCGCCCAAGCAAGGCTGGATGACGCGCACCTTCGACTCTGGTACTTCGAGAACGCGCGCTAAGGCGCGCTGCACGTAGTGGGTGATCTGGGTCGAAGACCAAACCGTCAACAGTTCATCCGCCGAGTAGGTTGCAACTGCGCAATGCGGCTCAATTGCCGTGTGCGTCGTTCCATGGAAAGAGAACTCACCTTCAACGATCACGTCAGCGCCATCAATTGCGGCGTCGACATCGCCAAACTCAAGCGCGACGTGCTTGGAGACGTTACCCCGCGAGGAGCCGTCTTTCATGGGCTTCTGATCGTGAATTGCCGGCTCGGTCCGCGCTAGGGCTTCGTTCGGATCAAGGAAGGCGTGCAGAACTTCGTATTCCACCTCGATCAACTTGACCGCAGCATTAGCTGTGTCTTCATCGATCGCCGCAACCGCTGCAACTTCATCACCAATGAATCGCACCTTGCCATCGGCCAAGGCGTTCTCATCAGGAGTCCACGGGATCACGCCATACTTAATAGGCATGTCGCTGCCGGTGATGATGGCGTGCACACCTTCCAGCTCTAACGCTTTGGAAACGTCGATGGAAATGATGTTCGCGTGTGCATGGGGGCTGCGCAACGTCTTGGCGTGCAGCATGCCCGCTAGCTGGATGTCATCCGTGTACTGCGCGCTTCCCGTGGCTTTTGACAAGCCATCAATCTTGCGATGGGGTTTGCCGACGACGGCGAAGTCCTCGCCCCAGGGAGCGCCGCTTCCGTGTTGATCTCTAGCGGCCATTAGCTCTCGTCGCCGGATGATTCCGTGCGTTGTTTTGTTCCGGACGATGCGTAGGAGTCTAGACCCGTGAATTTATTGTCCGCTTGTGCCCAGGCGGGAGTCTTCGGTTCGGCGCCAGTTGCTTGCGCGACGCACAGTTCGACCGCTTGGACAATTTGTGTGTAGCCCGTGCAACGGCACAGATTTCCGGAGAGTGCTTGGTTGATCTCCGCGCGCGTCGGCTCAGGGTTCTCGTTTAGCAGGGCGCGCGCCGAAAGCATCATGCCCGGCTGGCAAAAGCCGCACTGCAAAGCGCCGCAGCGATCGAAAGCGTCCTGCACAGGATCAGCGCCTTCGCCGCCGCTCGCCAAATGTTCGGGGAGGAGGCCCTCGACGGTCTTGATCGAGCGCCCCTCCGCCATCTTCGCAAGCATCAAGCAGGACAGCTCAGGCTTGCCATCGATTAGTACCGTGCAGGCTCCACAGTCACCCTTATCACAGCCTTGTTTGGTACCCGTCAATCCCAACTCGTAGCGCAAGACTTCGAGCAGGGTCCAATGGTCGGGGGCAGCGACCTTTCGATGGTCGCCGTTGATCAGTAATGAGAGGACGTGCATGGTGGGCATTCTAACTACTTGACCGCGACCCCTGAAATATGCGGCCGAATCCAGGCGGGAGCGGCGGCATTAGGCACGCGGAAAGCTTCCAGGTCTAGTGAGCTAAAGCCGGCCTCACGAATCGAGGGGCCAAGGTCACGGTTGGCGTGGCAGCCATCTGCGAGGGCGCGGTGGATAGGGGTCAATATATGTTGCAGGGTGCGTAGGGCACGTCCTTCGGGAGCGATCACGTGTTCCCAGAAATAGAATTGTCCGGCGGGCCGGAGCACTCGTTTGATCTCTCGCAAAGCCGAGTCGAGGTCGGGGACGGAGCACAGCACGAGGGTTGAGACCACTGCATCCACGCTGTCATTTTCCAACGGAAGTTTCTCAGCCGCGAGAGCGCGGAGGTCGACCTCGAAGCCCAACCCCTTGGCCTTCTCCTCCAAGATGGGGTGCATGTGCTCATTCGGTTCGATTCCAACCCACTGGATTCCGGCGGGGAATAGCGCCAAGTTCGCGCCCGTTCCCGGCCCAATTTCTACTACACGTCCGCTCAAGGTTTGGAACAGCTCGCGCTTGCGCTCGCGCATGACAAGCTCGTACCTGGCCGTCGCTCTGTCGTAGAATCGGGCGAATAGGCGGCTTCGGAGATTGCTTGCCATGGGCTGGGTCCGTTCTTGAGTGGACCTTGCGGCTAGCTCATTTGCTCGGCCAAGTAATTGGCCTTGCCTACTTCATCCACAAGCCCGAGTTGGGCTTCAAGGAAGTCGACGGCTTCTTCTTCGTCGGTGAGGATTCCGGCTAGAAGGTCGCGGGTGCCCGAGTCCTCTTTCTCAAGGCAGAGGGCGATGGCCTTGTTGAGGCGCGCCACGTTGTCGTACTCGAGTTGCAAATCAGCGCGGTGCTGCTCGACCACGTCTTCGCCGACGACGACCGGGTTGTAGCGCTGCATGTTCGGCACGCCGTCGAAGTACAGGATGCGGTCAATGACCTTATCGGCATGACGCATCTCCTCCATGGATTCCGCACGCTTGACATCAGCCATTTTCTTATAGCCCCAGTTTTCGCACATCTTGTAGTGCACGTAGTACTGGTTGATTGCAGTGAGCTCGGCGGTGAGGATCTCGTTGAGCGTGTCGAGGATAGCGGGATCGCACTTCATAGGAGTCGGCTTAGGTTCGGTCGGTGTTGCGTCGGACGACGGGTGGATTAGCGCCGTGCATTATGACATCGTGAGTCCCGAATCGTACGCAGACTACACCAATGTTGGCGATGTCAGCCCGCGAGGGTAGCAGCCGAGTGGAAGCTCCTAAGAGCGTGCCGCTTCGTGGCGTTCGCTACCGGTGCCCGTTTTTTGGACTTTGGCGACGATTTCGCGCACTTTCGAGGCGCAACCGCCACAGCAGCGTCCGGCAGCGGACGCGCACAATCCATCCCCGAGGTCGGGGGAGAGGTTAGTGGCCACGCGGCGGATGTCGCGGTCGGTGGCTCCTGTGCAGCTACAGATGATCATGGGGTCGCTCGATGGGGGAAGTATCGACCCGTTTAGCCTGAGACGCAATCTCAATTCGAAAGAAACTGCGACTCGTTCTCAATGTCCTCCCGGAGCCCCCGGGAAAGGGCTAGGAGCCGCCCATCCTCAGAACTTCGCGCCACTCCGCCGGGGTCACCGGCTGGATTGAGAGCCGCTGGCCGCGTTGGACTACGAGCATCGCCTCCAACTTGGGGTTGTCCTTAAGGTCCTGCAGCGGGATGAATTTCTTCAGCTTGCTCTTGGCCTTGATGTCGAACATTAGCCAGCGCGGATTTGCGGGATCACTCTTGGCGTCAAAATGTCCGTCCTTGGGATCGAACTGCGTGTGATCTGTGTAGCTCTCTTTGACGACTTCGGCGATAGCGATTACGCCCGGGGGCTTGGCATTCGAATGGTAGTAGAGCACTTGGTCGCCCTTCTTGATGTCATCGCGAATGAAGTTGCGAACCTGGTAATTGCGGATTCCATCCCAATGGGTGCGCTTGCCCTTGGCGTCGCAGAGGTCCTGCCATGAAAAGGCTGCGGGCTCGGATTTAACGAGCCATAGTCTCGGAGTTTTGGGGGCCATGCCGTTACTTGTATTCGTCGTGGCAGGCGGCGCAGGTGTTCTTTATCTCGACGAGCAGGTCGAGCGTGCGCGATTTGTCGGTAGCGAGGCTTGCGTGAATCAACTCGACCGACTGTTCGTTCAGCTCGTCGAGGTAGGCGTCAAAGCCCGGACCCTTGGAGAACTTGGTCTTCACCTGAAGCGAAGTCAGATGCAAGCGCTGGCCCATGTCATTGAAGAGTGCCCAGTGCTCATCAGTGATCTCGGAGTCGCGCAACTTCTTACCAAGCTTGAAGAGCGGATCGGCGACGGACGCATTGACATCCATCAACTCCTCAAGAGTGAGGGCGCCTTCAATCTGTTGCGGGTCGTAATCGCGATGAGGAGCGGCGCAGGCGCCCGCAAGCAGAACTCCACAGAGAACTTTCAGTTGAACTTTCATGGGGGCATCTTAGTGATGCACCGCGCCAATCAGAAGCGTTTGACCTGGGTGTGACAGACGTAGCCCGGGGCGTTGCGCTCAAAGTAGTCTTGGTGGTAGGTCTCAGCGGGCCAGAAGATGCCGCCCTGCTCCACTTGAGTGACGACTTTCAAGCCCTTGGTTTCGAGGATCGCGACCAACTTGTGAACTGTCGCTTCCTGCTCCTGCGTCTCGAAGAAGATGGCCGAGCGGTATTGCGTACCCACGTCAGGTCCTTGAAAGTTCAGTTGAGTCGGATCGTGGATTTCGAAGAAGGCCTTGGCCAGGGTTTCGTAATCGACGACGCCGGGGTCGTAGGTGACGCGCACGGTCTCTGTGTGTCCGGTTGTTCCCGAACAAACAGCTTCGTAGGTAGGGCTTTGAGTTTCGCCACCCATGTATCCGGAGACGACGTTCGAAACACCGTCGATCTGTTGCAGGATGTGTTCGACGCCCCAAAAGCATCCACCAGCAAAGAAGGCCAACTCGCGGTTGCCAGTCTCGAACTCGATCGAGAGCGAGTTCACGCAATGGCGCGTGTCTTTCTCCGTCATGCGTTCGCCGCGGAAGACGTGACCGAGGTGCCCGTCACAGTGCTGGCAACGAATTTCAACGCGCATGCCGTCTGTGTCGGGGATTTCGAGTACAGCGCCTGGAAGGGCCTGGTCGAAGCTCGGCCAACCACATTGCGAGTTGAACTTCGTCGATGAACGAAAGAGTGGCGAGTTGCAACGTGCGCAGGTGTACGTTCCGTTCTCTTTGTGATCGAGCAAGGCTCCCGAGCCTGGAGCTTCCGTGGCACCGTTGACGATGACTTGGTGCCTTTTCGTGTCGAGTTCTTTCCAGCTTCCGTCTGACATAATTATTGGGGGGCGTTCTGTGCGCGGTTCTGCGCTTCGATGAAGTAGGCCTCTGCTTTTTTCGTATCTCCACGATCCAGAGCAATTTGGCGCAAAGCAAACCAGGGCTCGGGCCGTTCCGGGGCAAGTTCCATCGCCGCGCGCGCGTGAAATTCAGCTCTCTCGAAGTCGCCGGCGAGGTTGTAGGAGAGAGTGGTGTCGAGTCGGATAACGAAGTTGTCCGCACCGTTTGCGATGGCGATTTCGTACTGCTCTGCACTCTCTTCGAAGCTCTTCAAGTCTCGCAGGACGAAGGCCAGCGATAGACGGGCGTCGTGGTTCAAGGGCTCGATATCAAGAATCAGCTCAAGGGTCTCTGCGCCAAACTCCAGATCACCTCGGTCGAGCTGATAAGTGGTTAGATTCATCAAGGGCGATGTTCCCACGCCTTCGATGGACGAAGCCTTCAAGAGCGCGACTCGTGCTTCGTCGAAACGTTCCTCGTTGACCAGATAGTTGCCCCAATTGGTCCAACTTGCATAGTCTCCCGGCGCAGCTTGTGTCGCGCGTTCAAACCACTGATCGGCTTGTTCGGTGCGCCCTGCTGCCGCGTGGAAGTTAGCGAGCCCGTCGCAGGGGATCGAATTGTCGGGCAAAAGATCCGCCGCTCGGCTCAGCTTACGCTCGAAGCTCTCCTCGTCGCCGCGCAGCAAATTCAACCAGCCACTGGTCAGTGCAAGTTCCCATTCTTCCCCTGGGAAAATTGATAGGGGTGTGAGGCGCTCAGCAATGCGGACGTGCTCTAGCGTTTCGTCTACGAGCTGGGCTTGGCTTGCGCTCAACTCACGTGAGCTAGCTAACCAGCCGACAACGACTTCATTGAGCTCGATGTAGCCCTTTTCCGCCATCGTGCGGTGATAGTGCACATAAGCGCTCTCCGCCCAGAATGCGATCATCAAGACTGAGACGCCGCAATAAAGCTTGCCGCTCCCAGTGATCTTCCCCGAACCCTTGAGCTCGATGGTCTGCAGCATGACCTTCGGCTTGTAGAATAAGCGCGCCGCCTGCACCGTGCAAAACACAAGGATGCCGGCGATCGCCAACGCGAATAGGAAGGGGATCGTGTTGTAGAGCCCACGGAAGGTGAAGAAGGCAGCGACAAATAAAATGCCGAGGCTGAGCTCTTCGATTAACGAGTAGCTGCGCCAGCGTTTGATCTTCCACCAAGTGCTAGCCACCTTAGCCGTCTTGCTACGCAATGGTTTGGCGAATAAGGCGGGCTTGCCAAATCCAAAGTACAAGGCGTCCTTCGGGCAGACGCTAATGCAGTCGAGGCACTTCATGCACTCCTGATCGACGACCATGCCGTAGTCGCGAACTTCAGCGTGTACGATGACGTTGGAGGTGCAGACTTGAGTGCAGTGTCCACAGCCTTCGCAGGCATCTGTCACGCGGATGCGGCCAGGTGCCAGGCGGTCCGCGACTCCAAAGGCGGCTCCGTAGGGGCAAACGTTTGTGCAAAATCCCTTGGCGCCCAAGAAGTAGATGATCGCGAAACCCGCGACCCCTAAAGTCGCGAGGGCGATGGGCAGCGGGGGGAAGGTCGCCCAGAAGTCCTTCACCATTAGTTCGGCCGTAGGCTCCGAGAAGGGCGCCCCAACCACCAAGCGATAGATCGCGGGGTAAAGGAACATGTAGATGAAGGCGAAGATCGGCGCGAGCAACAGAATGCGCGAACGCACGGGCTTCGGCTTGATTCCAACTTTCTTGAGCAGCCACAGGCAAGAGTCCTGCAAGGCCAAGAGGTGACAGCCCCAACCGCAGAAGAAGCGACCAAAAATTAGAGTCGCTAGGGCCGAGACTACGAAGAAGATCAGTCCCGCGCTGATGATGGAATCCTGAGCGAACGAGATGCCTTCGGACGGTTCGAGCGGCCCCAGGGTTTCACCAGCATAACGCCAGTGCAAGATGTGCACGAGTATGGCGACGTGCACGAGCACGAGCACAAGTGCGCGCCACTTAGAAGCTTTCGATGCGCGCGGAGTTTTAGGCGTGGCTGTCATTGGACCACGGAATCTAATCGATCCCTGCGGTGCGGGCTACTGATCCTTCACCGGAGCTGCTTCTGGACCCTGAACTCTGTGAATCTCTTTGAGGGCGGTCTCAATGACTTCGGCAGTCTTTTCGCGCAAGCCCGGCTCCATTGGCTCCTTCGATAAGAGCTTCAGAGCCGCTTTCAGGTAGGGCTCGGTTTCCATGTGACGGTTGAGTTGCAACAGCAGTTCAGCGTATTCCATCTGTGCCTGGTAGGACTCAGGCAGATGATCAGCGGCGAACTTCAGGAAGGGTAACGCTTGCATGTCGCCTTCGACCTTGCGCAACAGGAAGCCATAGATGTAGTTGCTCGGCGCATCCTCCGGGGCCAACTCTATCGCGCGCCGGATCCAGGTAATCGCCGTGTTGAGGTCGTTTCGATCCGCGTCGATAGTGGCTAGCATTACAAGCGCCGGCAATTGATCCTGGTGAATCGCTTCTGCTGCCTTGCGCATGCGAATGCCCCAAGAAGGGGGGCGATGCCTGTAGGCCACGTAAAAGTAGGGCAGCGCAAGTTCCGGAGTTTCGGAGTCGAGCAGGAGTACCGTCAAGTTGAAGTGCGCTTCAAAACTGTCGGACAATAGCTCGCAAGCCTGCTTGAGCGCCTTGACGGCCTCGCCCTTTTGGTTGAAAGTCGCCAGCATCTGTCCGCGCAAGAGGTGCGCGGCGCCATAGGTGGGCGAGGCCTCCAGAGCGCGTTCACTCCACTGCAGAGCTGCAGCTGTGTCGTTTTCGCGCGCGGCGATCGTGCCCAGGAGCAGCATCGGGTCGGAGTTCTCGGGGAACAACTCTAAGGCGCGCAGGGCATACCCCTTTGCCTCTTCGATCTTTTCGGCTTCGACTAACGCGCGGGCAAGGAATACAAGGTCCTTCAAGTTGCCGTTTCGCAGCTCGAGGCAGCGCGCGAATTCCAAGCTGGCTTCGTGCCATTCTTCGATTCGCATCAGTAGCACACCCATGTTGAAGTGCGCTTCCGGCGAGTTTGGATTGAGTGTGATGGCCTTGCGAAACGCCGTGCTAGCTTGATTGGGATCGCCAGAAGCGAGCCAGGCGACTCCGAGTCCGATGTAGCCGCGTTCGCTTCTTGGCTGATATTCGATCACGCCCTCAAAGACCTTGCGAACCGTTTCGTAGTCGTGGAAATCGTCGATCTCAGCTTCGCGCAAGAGCGCGTGGCCGAGGCCCAGGTTGGTTTGTAAGTGATCGTCATGGGTGGCGAAAATGTCGGCACCTGAGGGGGTCGCCGATTCAGCCAGGAGATCCATCGAGGCGTCAAAACAGGCGTGCGCTTCGATCAAATCGTTTGAGAGCCCAGACTTCGCATAGTCGCCCAGCTTGATCCGACCAAGTCCCCAATGCACGTTTGGGTTGCGTTCGTTTTGGGCGACAGCGTTGCGGAATAGCACCTCCTCGTTGGCCCAGTTCGGTAGATGGGCCATGCTACGTGCGCCCATTGCGATTGCGATTATGGCCAGGATTCCGCCACCTACGACGTGCGGCAGGCGAGTCCATAAGGTGTGTGCGAGGAGTCCAGTGAACCCCAGGACCGACACAAATAGAAAGCGGTCGGAGAGCGGGAAGGTGCCCAGCGACTCGACGCGTAGTAGAACCGGAACGAGCCCCGCAGGTATCAAGAGCAGAAGTGCAAGGCCGGGTCGCCAACGTTTGAGCCATGCAACTGCAAGCAGGGCTACTAACACCAAACTACCCGCGATTCCGATCATCAAGGATGGCGCGCCAGCGGGAAGTTCTGGCTGGAAGGGGCGGAATAGATTCAGCTCTGCAGGCCATGCGAGAAGCCACATCGCGCCACCAATGAGTTCGACGCGTAAGAGTCCAAGACGGACGGGTCCTACACCGAAATGGGTTGTGTTGCGGTCAAAGCCCGCGAGAGCATCACCGAAAACCATGACCCGGATTAGATAGTAGCCAGCGAAGACGACAAGCAGCGGGGTAAGAGCTTGCACGTAGCCCTGGACTCCCTTTGGCTGCGCGGTTTCACTCGTTGTTCTGCGGCTCCACTCGATAGCGAGCACAATCGGAATGAAGGTTACCGCTCCATCCTTAGAGAGCAGGGAGAGGAAGAACCAGAGTCCAGAAACCCAAGGCATTCCAGCCCCTCCGCTGTCGCGCCAGCGCAGATATGCATTGAGCGCGAGGAAACCAAATAGGGCATACATCGGATCGTGCAGCGCGGAAATCCAGGCGATGCTTTCGACGTGCAAGGGATGCATGGCGAATAGCAAGGCCGCCCAAAACCCAGCCGCTTCACTCTTCAGCAAGCGCGCCGCAAAGCGCCAAGCTGCGATGCAAGCCAGGCAGTACATGACGAGTGACAAGAGGTGGAAGGCCTCAGGAGCTCCGTCGCCCATCACATAGGCGACGGTGATCAGAGCCATCGTCAATGGGCGGTAGTAACCAACGTGCGAGGCGCTCTCTGCATCCACGAAGTCCCAGTAGGAACTAGCGAAGATGTCCGGGATGTTGGACAGGCTTTTGATCTGCGGGTTTTGCAGGATCACAAGCAGGTCGTCGTAGACGAACTCACCTTGAATTGAGCTGAAATACACCGCGAAGACAGCGGCAATGATTCCCAGCGCACCTGCCAGCATTGCGCCGGGGATGAGCTTGGTCTGAGTTGTGGCCGATTCCATGGCCTCCTAGTACGCATTCGGAGAGGGGCGCGCTACCCATTCAGCGCAGAAAGTCTCAAGCAATTGCCACCGTGGGCGCAAGCGCTCGCAGACCCGAGCGATCAGCGCACGAACCCCGGCGAGATTCTGAAGCGACACAAAAGAGCGGCCCGCCCCATCCTGATCTCAGAGGATCAAAGATGGAGCGGGCCGCGAAGGAGAGAGCTGAGAGTCGCTGGGGAGCTAAATCTCACTCACAGAACGTGACCTCGAGGGCGCCACTGGTGTTGAAGCCGTTGGGGCCGCCGGCGGTGTCGCGGTACCAGAACTGGAAGTTCTTAGTCTCGCCCGCGATGGCCTGGCCGTTGCCGCTATCGAAAGGCGCGGAACTGAGATCCAGAGTCTTCGACACGAAGCCGAGGCTGTCCGTAATCTGCACATTCAAGCGCTTGAGGTCGCCTTGGACACAAAGCAGGCCTTCGCCGAAGAAGCCGGCCGTCTGGTTCGAAGCGTAGAAGAACAAGCCCGGGACGCCGGCCGGAACGCCGAGAACGGTCAGGGTCAGGTCGTTGGCCACGAGGCCGGTGGTGCCTGAGTAACTAATCGTCGCGCCGGAACCAACACTGTTGGGCAGCGGATCGCAGTAATTGACCGGCGAGTCGCAGCTCGGACCAGTGCTCTCAAGGCTTGTCGGCCAAGCGTTGGAAAGGCCAGAGTGGGACGTGTTGTTGCGACGGACAAGAACGTCTCCAGGACCTGCTGTTGCCGGGATGGTCGCCACAATCATCGTGCCGCCACCAGTCGAGTTCAGCGAAGTCGCCTTGATCGGAGTGCCTGTGCCGCCGGTGCCAGCTTGGGTGAACCAAATTTCGTTGCCCGAATTGTCGAAGCCTGATCCGGTGACCGTGATCTGGTTCCCGCCTACGCTAACCCCAGTGATTACCGGCTTGCTGGCGCTGGCGGCACCGTAGATTGCGGCTAGACCCCCGCGATCGTCGTTGGAGATCGAGCGTTGTGCTTCAATGCCGTTACCAATTGAGGGGTACATCGTGGCGCCGTTGGCCGCGCTGTGACCAAGTCCTAGTGCGTGTCCGTATTCGTGACAAGCGACGCCCTGGATGTCATAGGAGTTTCCGGCGATGGTGCCAGGACCGTCAGCCCAGTTGATGTTTTCGTAGTAACGAATGCGCCACCCGTCGCTGATCGGTGTTTCGCAGTAGGCGAGCACTCCACCGGAGGAGCCGGAGATCTGCGAGTGCGTGTTGCCGTTGGAGTTGCCGGTGCTGGTGGCGAGCCCTTGAAAGCTGGGGTCAAAGTTCGCTTCTCCTGAGCCAATCGCCGCTTGAGTGCTATCTCCGCTACCGTCACCGTGAGGCACGACACCCCATTCCACGCTGGCTTTCCAGATTGCCATGACAGCTCCCTGGGCTCCGGGGTACTGATCGTCCGGCGTTTGATTGTTGTTGTCGCTTGCATCAGAGAAGTTGTTGAAGACTCTGAAGTCACGCTGGTTCTGGCTGAGGCTGCCGCCGATCAGCGACCATGCCTCTATGTTTTGTGTAGGAAGCAGAAGTGATACTGCTATGCCGAGCCCCAAGCTGGGGACGATGAAGTTTGAGATTTTCATAGTTGTGATTCCTACTTGTTCTTGAGCTTGGCGATCGCGGTGATTCTTGAATCGAGTTTCTCAACCTTGATGTTGGTCGAAACTGCGTAGCCTTCGCCACGGCCGAGGACGACCTTGCCTGAGGGGCCATCAACGGTGCGGTAGAGTCCGCCATGAGCTGCGAACAAGGAGTGACCTGCCAAGTCGCCACCCATGTTGTCGCTCCATTTGTGGAAGACGACGACGCTGTTACCGATTTTGATGTCGTCCATCGAGGGGGCTTCCGAGTTCCAGAC